>NZ_BAAAXV010000005.1:993099-1324132 GCF_039535785.1 Nonomuraea helvata | reverse complement strand
TGGCGCTCTCCGTGGGGTGGCTGGCCGCCACGTCGGGGCTGGGCGGCACGGCCGGGCTGGTGAGCGCCGGAGCGGCGTACGTGACGCTGTTCGTCGGACTCTCCGTGGGGAGCCTGCTCTGCCTGGAGATGACCCACAACGCGGTCAGCGCCGCCGAGCGCACCACCGTCACCTCGACCAGCTCGCTGTCGCTGCAGTCCGGCGGCATCGTGGCCAACGTCACGCTGGGCGCCCTGGCCACCCAGGCGGGCCCGGCCGCCGCCTGGGCCGTCGCCGCGCTGGTGATGCTGGCCTCGGCCCTGCTGTTCGTGCGGATGCCCGCGCCTACAGGCTCCAGTCGATCTCCGGTCCCACAGGCACGATCCTTGTCGGGTTGATGTTGGTCTGGGTGATGTAGTAATGACGCTTGATCTGGTCGAAGACGGTGGTTTCCCGGAAGGCCGGGATCGCGTACAGCCTCCGTGCGTACGCCCACAGCGCCGGATAGTCGATCAGCCGCCGGACCGAGCACTTGAAGTGCGCGTAGTAGACCGCGTCGAACCTCGCCAGGGTCGTGTAGAGGCGCACGTCGCTGTCGGTGAGGGTGTCGAAGAGGTACTCCGACTCGGCCAGGCGTACCTCGAGGAAGTCGAGCGTGCTGAAGACCCGCGCCACCGCCTCCTCGTACGCCTGCTGGTCACGGGCGAAGCCCGCCTCGTAGACCGCGTTGTTGAGGCCGTGGTACAGGCGGTCGTTCATGATGTCGATGTCGGGCCGCAGGCGTTCCGGATAGAGGTTGGGGGAGGTTCCCCATGACATTTCCAGATCGAGCGTGATCTGCGGGAAGTCGTTGGTGACGATCCGCTTGTCCTGGGTGTCCCACACGCAGGGAACGGTGTAGCGCCCCGTGTAGCCGGGGTCGCTCGCGTGGTAGAGCTCCGACAGGTACTCGGGGTCGCCGTCCGGGATGCGCCAGCCCTTCTCGTCCCGGATGGGGTCGACGATCGTGACGTCGAGCAGGTCCTCCAGGCCCAGCAGCTTTCTGACGATCAGCACGCGCTGCGCCCACGGGCAGGCATAGGAGGCGTAGAGGCGGTAGCGGCCCGGCTCGGGGGAGTCGAGGCGATCGGTGAAACGGTTCGGCTGCCGTTGGAAGCGGCCATTACGGGAGGTCTCGCCGCTCAGCTTCATGACCCCAGTAGAACATGTTTCTGATACAGAACTATGTTCGGGTTAGTGATGAAATTTGTGGTGACTACCGCTATGCGCGGGGAGTGCGGCGAGCCGGATCTGTGGCGGGGCGCGTGACGCGGAGCGGCGAACGTTCAGGCCCGAGAGCGGTAGCTCGCGTGACCAGCGAGGGCCAAGTGAGCGCGACCATTAAACGCGGAGCGGCGAACGTTCAGGCCCGAGAGCGGTAGCTCGCGTGACCAGCGAGGGCCAAGTGAGCGCGACCATTAAACGCGGAGCGGCGAACGTTCAGGCCCGAGAGCGGTAGCTCGCGTGACCAGCGAGGGCCAAGTGAGCGCGACCATTAAACGCGTTATCGTACGTGTAACAGAATGTTGTTCTCCTGCGTGGGAGGTTCGATGCTTCGGTTCGATGACAGGGTCGCGATCATCACGGGGGCCGGACACGGTCTCGGCAGGTCGCATGCGCTCCTGCTGGCCGAGCGGGGCGCCAAGGTGGTCGTCAACGACCTCGGCGGCGCGCTCGACGGCACGGGCGCCTCCGCCGGGCCCGCCGCCGACGTGGTCGAGCTCATCACGAAGAACGGTGGCCAGGCCGTGGCCAACGCCGACAACGTCGCCACGCCTGAGGGCGCCAGGGCCATCGTGCAGGCCGCCGTCGACGCGTTCGGCAAGGTGGACATCGTCGTCAACAACGCGGGCATCCTGCGGGACAAGTCGTTCGGCAAGATGACGGCCGAGGACTTCGACGGGGTGCTGGCCGTGCACGTACGCGGCTCGTACCTGGTCAGCCAGGCCGCTTACCCGCTGATGAAGGCGGCCGGCTACGGCCGCATCGTCAACACCTCCAGCCCGGCCGGCCTGTTCGGCAACTTCGGCCAGGCCAACTACTCCACCGCCAAGATGGGGCTCGTGGGCCTGACCAAGACACTCGCCATCGAGGGCGGGCGCAACGGCATCATGGCCAACGCCATCGCGCCCATCGCCTGGACCCGGATGACGGAGTCACTGCTGCCGGCCGAGTTCGAGGCCAAGTTCACGCCCGAGCGGGTGAGCGCGCTGGTGGCGTACCTCGTGCACGAGACGTGCGAGGCGAGCGGCGAGGTGTTCAGCGTCGGCGGCGGCCGGGTGGCGCGGGTGTTCGTGGCCGAGGGGCCCGGCTGGAAGGACGACGAGATCACGCCGGAGGCCGTCGCGGGCAACTGGGAGGCGATCATGGCCGAGCAGCCCTACGTCCTCACGGCCGCCGACTCGATGAAGGCCATGCTCTAACTCCTCCAAGTGGTCCCCGCCGCCGGGTTTTCGGCACCCCGGTGGCGGGGACTTCTGCTGTCCGGAGTGGCGAATAGCCTGACAAATCGGTCTTTGTTCGATCATCGGCGAAAGTCAGGGGAGTTTGGTCGATTCCTACTCTTGATTTGCCGCATCGGTGATCTTATTGTCGCCACATGACCCCCCAGCCGGGCTCCGCCGGCGATGTCCTGACGCTCATCAGCGCAGGCTCGGCGACGACCCGTTCCGATCTCGCGAGGCTCACCGGCCTGGCCAGATCGACGATCTCCCAGCGCGTGGACGCGTTGATCGAGCGCGGCCTGGTCGAGGAGATCGAGAGCGGCGAGTCCACCGGGGGGCGGCCGCCGCGGCAACTGCGCCTGCACACCGAGGAGCACGCGTTCGCGGGCGTCGACCTGGGCGCCACCCACTGCCGGGTCGCGCTCATGGATATGTCGGGCGACGTGCTGGCCGAGTGCGAGGACGCGCTGCTGATCGGCGAGGGTCCGGAGAAGGTGCTCGCGCACGTGGACCGGCGGCTGGACCGGCTGCTCGGAGAGGTGGGCCGGCCGCGCTCCGCGCTGCGCGCCATGGGCATCGGGGTGCCGGGGCCGGTGGAGTTCGCCACCGGACGGCCGAACAACCCGCCGATCATGCCGGGCTGGAACGACTACCCCGTCCCCGAGTACTTCGACGGCGTGTCCGTGCTGGTCGACAACGACGTCAACGTCATGGCGCTGGGCGAGCACCGCCACTCGTTCCCGGACATCAACCACCTGCTGTTCGTCAAGGTCGGCACGGGCATCGGCTGCGGCATCATGGCCCAGGGCAGGCTGCACAGGGGCGCCCAGGGCTCGGCCGGCGACATCGGTCACATCCGGGTCAGCGGCCACGAGGACGCGGGCTGCCGCTGCGGCAACAGCGCCTGCCTGGAGGCGGTGGCCGGCGGGGCCGCCATCGCGCGGCGGCTGACCGAGCTGGGCCTCCCGGCCGAGTCGGGAGCCGACGTCGTGGCGCTCGTACAGGCGGGCAACACCCAGGCGCTGCGGCTGGTCAGAGAGGCCGGCCGGCACATCGGCGAGGTGCTGGCCAGCCTGGTCAACTTCTTCAACCCCGAGGTCATCGTCGTCGGCGGCGCGCTGTCGAGGGTGCACGAACACCTGCTGGCCGGGATCAGGGAGACGGTCTACCGCAGATCGCTCCCGCTGGCCACGCACCACCTGTCGATCACGCCGAGCCAGGCGGGCATCAACGCGGCCGCGCTCGGGGCGGGGATCCTCGCCATCGAGCACTACCTCTCACCGGACAACATCAACCGCATCGTCAACGCCTGAAAGGAACACTCCCGATGCTGGTCATGAAGGGCATCGTCAAGCAGTTCCCCGGCGTGCGCGCGCTGGACGGGGTCGACCTGGACGTACGGGCGGGCGAGGTGCACTGCCTGCTCGGCCAGAACGGCGCCGGCAAGTCCACCCTGATCAAGGTGCTGGCCGGGGTCCACCAGCCGGACGAGGGCACGATCTCGTTCAACGAGAAGGAAGTGCGCCCGAGCAGCCCCATAGACGCCATCAGGCTCGGCTTCGCCACCATCTACCAGGAACTCGACCTCGTCGACGGGCTCAGCGTGGCCGAGAACATCTTCCTCGGCCACGAGCACGCCCGCTTCGGCTTCGTGAACAGGGCGGCCGCCAGGCGCGCGGCCCGCGAGGTGCTCGAGCGGCTGGGCCACCCGGAGATCCGCCCATCGGCCGAGGTGGGGCGGCTGTCGCCGGCGGCCAAGCAGGTCGTGTCGATGGCGAGGGCGCTCTCGCACGACGCCCGCCTGATCATCATGGACGAGCCGTCCGCCGCCCTCGCCCACGACGAGGTCGCGAACCTCTTCCGCATCATCCGCGAGCTCACCGCCCAGGGCGTGGCCGTCGTCTACATCTCCCACCGCCTGGAGGAGATCCGCGAGATCGGCGACCGGGTCACCGTGCTCAAGGACGGCCGCACGGTCGCCGTCGGCCTGCCCGCGCGCGACACCCCGACGGCGGAGATCGTCTCCCTCATGACGGGCAGGAACGTCGAGTACGTCTTCCCGCCCCGCGCCGGGCGCTCGCTCGGTGAGGAGGTGCTCAGGGCCGAGAACCTCTCCTCGCCGGGCGTCTTCTCCGGCGTCTCGTTCTCCGTGCGGGCGGGTGAGATCGTCGGGCTGGCCGGGCTGGTCGGCTCGGGGCGCTCGGAGATCCTGGAGGCCGTGTACGGCGCCCGCCCCTCCTCGGGACGCGTCCTGCTCGACGGGCAGCCCGTACGACGGAGCGTCGTCGGCACGGTCAGGCGCGGCATGGGCCTGGCCCCGGAGGAGCGCAAGGCCCAGGCCCTGCTCCTGGACCAGAGCGTCACCGCCAACATCACGCTGGGCAGCCTGCCGGGATTCGCCAGGTTCGGCTGGATCGACCGCAAACGTGAGCGGAGCGAGGCCAAGCGCCTGTCGGAGATGCTGGACATCCGGCCACCCGACCCCGAACGCCCGATCAGGACGCTCTCCGGCGGCAACCAGCAGAAGGCCGTGCTCGCCCGCTGGCTGCTCGGCGGCCGCAAGCTCCTCCTGCTCGACGAGCCGACCAGAGGCGTGGACGTGGGTGCCAGGGCCGAGCTGTACGCGGTGATCCGCGACCTCGCCGAGCGCGGCATCGGCGTGCTGCTCGTCTCCAGCGAGGTTCCCGAGGTGCTCGGTCTCGCCGACCGGGTGCTGGTGTTGCGCGAGGGCACGGTCATCCACGAGGGCGACGCCGCCGAGCTGGACGAACACCGCGTACTCGACATGATCATGAATGGGAGGGCAGCCTGATGAGCGAGCCCACAACAGAGGTGATGGCCGCGCCCCGGTCGTCGCGCGGCTTCGGCGGGCTCGGCGAGATGCGGCATCTCGGGCTGCTGGCGGCCCTGGCGCTGCTGGTCGTGGTCGGCCTGATCACCAGACCCGAGAACTTCGCCACCACCTCCAACCTGGTCAGCATCCTCTCCCTGGCCGCCACGATCGGCGTGATCACGGTCGGGGCCACGTTCGTCATCATCGGCGGGGGCATCGACCTGTCGGTGGGCGCGGTCATGGCGCTGGCCTCGGTCTGGGCGACGACGCTCGCCACGCAGTCGTACGGGCCGGTGGTGATGGCGATCTGCGCCATCCTGGTCGGCACGGGGGCGGGGGTGGTCAACGGGTTACTCATCGCCTACGGGCGGATGGTGCCGTTCATCGCGACGCTGGCCATGCTCGTCGCCGCCCGCGGGCTGGCGCAGCGCATGTCCGACCGCAAGACGCAGCTCATCCAGGCCGACAACGCCGCCATCGTGGATCTGTCGACCACGCGGGTGCTAGGCATCCCGCTGCTGGTCTACGTCTTCGCCCTGGTCGTGGTGCTCGGGTGGATCGTGCTCAACCGCACGACGTTCGGGCGGCGGACGTACGCGGTCGGGGGCAATCCCGAGGCGGCCAGGCTCGCCGGGATCGACGTGCGCAAGCACACGGTGCTGCTGTACGCCCTGTCAGGACTGTGCTGCGGCATCGCCGCCATCCTGATCATGGCGCGTACGACGACGGGCTCGTCCACCCACGGCGACCTGTACGAACTCGACGCCATCGCCGCCGTGATCATCGGTGGCACGCTGCTCACCGGGGGCCGGGGCACGATCGTGGGCTCGATCCTGGGCCTGCTGATCTTCACCCTCATCACCAACCTCTTCATTCTCAACGGGCTCAACACCAGCGACCAGCTCATCGCCAAGGGCCTGATCATCGTCGTCGCCGTCCTTCTCCAGCGGCGGAACCTGAAGGAGAGAGCACCATGAGTGAGAACGTCGCGCGCAGGGGATTCCTCGTCGGCGGGGCCGTACTCTTAGCGGCCGGCTGCACCAGCAACGAGCCCGCGGCGGCGCCCTCCAGCGCGGCCTCCGCTCCAGCCCCCGCCGCGAGCGGCAACGACGAGCCCGGCCAGAAGGTCACGATCGGCTTCTCCGCGCCCGCCGCCGACCACGGCTGGATCGCGGCCATCGCCAAGAACGCCGAGAGTGCCGCGAAGCAGTACTCCGATGTCGAGTTCAAGCCCGTCGAGCCCACCAACGACATCAACCAGCAGATCTCGGCGGTCGAGTCGCTCATCGCCGCCAAGGTGAGCGCGCTGGTCATCCTGCCCAACGACGGCCAGCAGCTGAACCAGGTGGCGCTGCAGGCGACCCAGGCGGGGATCCCGGTCATCAACCTCGACCGCGTCTTCCCCGACAAGCTGGCGTACCGGACCTGGATCGGCGGCGACAACTACGGCATGGGCGTCGCGGCCGGGCAGTACATCGGCAAGCAGCTCAAGGACAAGGGGGTGGCCAACCCGGTCATCGTCGAGATCCAGGGCATCGCCACGCTGCCGTTGACGCAGGACCGCAGCAAGGGGTTCGCGGACGCGCTGAAGACGTTCGGGTTCAGCGTGGCGGCCAAGCAGGACGCCAAGTTCACGGTAGAGACCGGCAACCAGGTGGCCACCTCGCTGCTCCAGGCGCACAAGAAGATCGACGCGATGTGGAACCACGACGACGACCAGGGCGTCGGCGTGCTCGCCGCCATCAAGGAGGCGAACCGGAACGAGTTCATCATGGTCGGCGGCGCCGGGTCGCTGAACGCGATGAAGGAGATCCAGTCGGGCACGTCGGTGCTCAAGGCCACGGTCACCTACAGCCCAACGATGGCCTCCTCGGCGATCAAACTCGCGCGTCTGATAGCACAGGGGAAGGGCATGAGTGATCTCGTGGAGAACCAGGTTCCGCAGTCGATCACGCTCGCATCCGAGACCATCACCAAGGAGAACGTCGAGAAGTACCTGGCGCTCGGCTTCGAATCCTGATCGGGGATTGCATGTCAGACAAGACCACCATCGGCGTAGGCATGATCGGCTACGCCTTCATGGGCCGCGTTCACTCCCAGGCCTGGCGGAGCGTGGGAGCCTTCTTCGACCTTCCGCTGACGCCGCGCATGGCGGTGATCGCCGGCCGGTCGAAGGAGCGCACCGAGGCCGCCGCGGCGCAGCTCGGCTGGGCCGATGTCGAGACCGACTGGAGAGAGCTGATCAAGCGTGACGACGTGCAGATCGTCGACATCTGCACGCCCGGCGACTCGCACGCCGAGATCGCCATCGCCGCGCTGCAGGCGGGCAAACACGTTATCTGCGAGAAGCCGCTGGCCAACACCGTCGAGGAGGCCCAGGCCATGGTCCGGGCCGCGGCCTCCGCGACGGGCAGGAGCATGGTGGCGTTCAACTACCGGCGGGTGCCCGCGATCGCGCTCGCCCGCCGGTTCGTCGAGGAGGGCCGGCTCGGCGAGATCAGGCACGTGCGGGCCGCGTACCTGCAGGACTGGATCGTCGACCCGGAGTTCCCGCTGGTCTGGCGGCTGCAGAAGGACAAGGCCGGGTCGGGCGCGCTGGGCGACATCGGCGCGCACATCGTGGACGCGGCGCAGTTCATCACCGGGCAGAACATCGTGGGTGTCTCGGCGCTGACGGAGACGTTCATCAAGGAACGCCCGCTGGCCGCGGAGTCCGCGGGACTGGGCGCCTCGCGGGCGGACTCCATGGGGCAGGTCACCGTGGACGACGCCGCGCTGTTCATCGGCCGGTTGTCGGGCGGGGCGCTGGCCTCGTTCGAGGCCACCCGCTTCGCCTACGGGCGCAAGAACGCGATGCGCATCGAGATCAACGGCTCGCTCGGCAGCCTGGCGTTCGACTTCGAGGCCATGAACGAGCTCTGGTTCAGCTCCGGAGGCGGCGGATTCGAGCGGATCCTGGTCACCGAGCCCGAGCACCCGTACGTGGGCGCCTGGTGGCCGCCCGGGCACGGGCTCGGCTACGAGCACACCTTCACCCATGAGGTCAAGGACTTCCTGGAGGCGGTCGCCGCCGGGACCGACCCGTCGCCGTCGTTCGCGGACGGGCTGCGGGTGCAGCGGGTGCTGGAGGCGGTCGAGCAGAGCGCGGCTGAGGGCAGCCGCTACACGAACGTGGAGGATTGACGCATGCGACCTGTCACCCTGTTCACGGGGCAGTGGGCCGACCTGCCGTTCGAGGAGGTGTGCAGGCTGGCCGCCGAATGGGGCTACGACGGCCTGGAGATCGCCTGCTCGGGCGACCACTTCGACGTGGCCCAGGCCGTGGCGGACCCGTCGTACGTGGAGCAGAAGCGCGCCCAGCTCGACAAGCACGGGCTCAAGGTCTGGACCATCTCCAACCACCTCGTCGGCCAGGCCGTCTGCGACCTCATCGACGAGCGCCACAAGTCCATCCTGCCCGCCCGCATCTGGGGCTCCGGCGACCCCGAGTCGGTACGCCAGGCCGCGGCGGAGGACATGAAGAACACGGCCAGGGCGGCCTCGCTGCTGGGCGTGGACACGGTGGTGGGCTTCACCGGGTCGTCGATCTGGCACACGGTGGCCATGTTCCCGCCGGTGCCCGCTTCGATGGTGGAGGCCGGCTACCAGGACTTCGCGGACCGCTGGAACCCGATCCTCGACGTCTTCGACGAGGTCGGGGTCCGTTTCGCCCACGAGGTCCACCCGAGCGAGATCGCCTACGACTACTACACGACCCAGCGGACGCTGGAGGCGATCGGCCACCGTCCCGCCTTCGGCCTGAACTGGGACCCGTCGCACATGGTCTGGCAGGACCTGGACCCGGTCGGGTTCATCCTGGACTTCAAGGACCGGATCTACCACGTGGACTGCAAGGACACGCGCATGCGCGTCGGGGACGGCCGCAAGGGCCGCCTGTCCTCGCACCTGCCGTGGGCGGACATGCGCCGCGGCTGGGACTTCGTCTCCACGGGTCGGGGCGACGTGCCGTGGGAGGACTGTTTCCGTGCCCTGAACTCGATCGGGTACGACGGGCCGATCTCGATCGAGTGGGAGGACGCGGGGATGGACCGGCTCGACGGGGCCAGGGAGGCGTTGGGGTACATCCGCAAGCTCAACTCCATCACCCCACCGGCCACCGCGTTCGACGCCGCCTTCTCGACGACGTAGGGAGCTGACAGCAAGGCCTTCCCCAAGGGCGGCGCTGCGCGCACGGAGTTCCAGGCAGCGCCCCCAAGGGGCTCCCGCCCCTCGCGCACCCCGGCATCGGCCTGAGGTGAAGTCGTCATTGATTGACGGTGTGCCGGGGCCTGATCGGGATCATTAGGATCCTGTCACCCTGTTGGCCCCTGCTGATCGTCGAGGTGTGTGTCGACGTCGATCGAAGGCTAGCCTTCCATGAGTTGGGCAAGACGGTCCCAAGCTGGGGATGAGGCTCCGGGCTGGGATTGCGCGGCCAGCCGGGCGATGGCGGGGTTGTGGACGGGGCGGGTCTCGGATCGGCTGTGGTGGTTGGTGAACCAGTTCCGGGTACGGTCCGCGAGGGCGGGAAGGCGGGGATCGTCCGGAGGCCAGTCGTAGGCGGCGTCATGTTCGAGGTAGAGGGCACGGAACTCGGGATCGGCCAGGAGCTCACGTTTTTCGGCGATCCACAGGGCGGCGTCCTCGGGTGAGGCGGTCTGCATGAGGATCCAGCCGTCGCGCTCCAGGTGTATCTGGCGCTCTCTGACACCGAGTCGGCGCAGCTCGTCGAGGTAGTCGGCGACTTGCGGGGAAACGAAAAGCCGGTCGCCGCCGCGCAGCTGGGCGAGTTGCTCGCGGGTTCGCTGCAGCTGCTCGATGCGGTCTTGGAGGGTGTGGTCGATCTCGGCGATGGCTGCCGTGAGCGCGTCCGGGTCGGCGTCAAGGAGGTCTTTGACGCGGGCCAGTGGCACGCCCGCATGGGCCAGGGTCCTGATCTTGACGAGCTTGATGGCATGCTCGGCGGTATAGCGCCGGTAGCCGGAGGAGTCGCGGTCGGGCTCGGTGAGCAGACCGCGCTCGTGATAGTGGCGGATGGCTTTGGTGGTCACCCCGGCGTAGTCCGCGAGCTGGCCAATCGTGATCATGTTGGACATCCTTCCACCCGGCAGGTCATTCGGAACGGTCAGGCCCGGCGGGTCAGGCGGCCACCGCCGTTGCGAAAGCGCGCCTGGTCGTCGCGGATGTCGTGGTAGGAGACGAGCAGCAGTCGCAGGTATCCGTCGAACATCTCCAGCGGGTAGCCGGCGGGTGCGAAAAGGCCCGGCCGGATGGGCACGTAGCGCTGCGGCGGGGCGGAGGTGGTGCCGCCGGCGAACTCGGTGAAGATCCGCTCCTGCGATTCGTCCGCCGGTTCGTAGGTCGTACGCTCCTCGAGCTGCCCTTCGACGATGCTGACCTCGATGCGGAGCTGGTTGGAGCGGTAGGTGCCCACGTACGGGGTGAGGTCGACATCCTGTTCCAGTTCGGTGATCAGGGTGGGGATCTGGACGCCGAGGTGCTCGCGCAGCAGCCACTGCAGGATCTGGTCCTGCAGCATGATCGCGCCCGGCGTGTTGCCGAAGGCGGTGAAGACCAGGTCGTGGTCGGGCACGACGCACAGGATGGACACGCCGCCGGGCGATGCGCCGGACATGGCGAGCACGGTCGTGTCGCCGAACGGGTACAGTACCCAGCCCAGGCCGATCGGCGGGGTGTTCGGGCTCGCCATGTCGTAGGAGACCTGCCGCATCAGGGCGGTGGACTCGGCCGACAGGACGCGGGTGCCGGAGGGGGAGAGCCCGCCCGCGAGGTGGGTGCGTCCGAAGGCGAGCAGGTCGGCGACGGTGCCGATCGGTGTGCCGCCGGCCGGTCCCCAGGTGTCGGGCAGCGTGAACATGTTCGTGGGCTTGGCCGTCATGGTCTCGGGGTCCAGGAAGTGGCCGACTGCCGTGCTGCGCAGGATGGCCTGCTCGGCTGAGGTGCTGGAGTTCTCCATGCCGGCCGGGCCGTAGATCTCGTGGGCGAGCAGGTCGGGGAAGGGGAGGCCGGTGACCACTTCCAGCAGCCGGCCCGCGACGATCATGCCGCCGTTGGAGTAGCTGAGCTGCTCGCCGGGTTCGAACAGGGTGCCGCAGTTGCTCGCGAGGCCGGTGACGTAGGTCTTCAGGGCGTCGCGGCCCTTGGCGTCGGGGAAGTACAGGTCCGCGTCGATGCCGTTGGTGTGGGAGATCAGGTGCCGGACCAGGATCTTGTCCGCCACGCCCGGCGAGTTCAGCGCGAAGTCGGGAAGGTACTTCACCACCGGCGTGTCGAGGTCCAGCAGCCCGCGGTCGACCTGCCGCAGGACCAGCGTGGTGGTCATGACCTTGGTGACGGAGCCGAAGAGGAAGCCGGTGTCTTCGAGCATCGGTGCGCCGGTGGCGACGTTCGCGGTGCCGTGGGCGACGACGATCTGCTCGCCGGCGTGGTAGACGCCGGCGACGAACCCGGGGACGTGGTTGGACTCGCAGTAAACGGCGGCCTGGTCGCGGATCTGGGCTTCGACGGTGTGCAGTGCGTTGTTGTTCATGCAGAGCATCGTCGAGCCTTGCCCCAGGGGCAAGGTCAAGCGGCCCATTGGATCCGGCCGAAGGATGTCGACCGCGATCAACCGCCAGAAGACCGCACGGCCCGCGGAGGCAGCGGGAGGGCGAGCACCGCGCGGACGGCCGCCTTCAGACGCTCCCGGGTGTCGGCTCCGATCACGAGCCTGCCGTCCGTGGTCGGCTCGGTCAGAACCCGGCGGAACACGGCGATCGGCAGGTCCACCACGCAGAGCGTCACCACCTCGACGCTGGTCCCGTCCGCACGGTCCCACAGCGCCCGCGACAGGCGGGTCAGCAGCGCCACCAACCGCTTTTCCAGGGCGAACATCGCCTCGGCCAGCTCCTGCGGCACCTCGGGGCCCAGCAACTGGTCACGGCGCACCGTTATGAGCATGCGGGCCGCGGCGGGCCGGCGGTCGGCGAACACCGCAGGGGTGCTCGCCGCCGCCACCACCGCCTCGACTGCCGCCTCGCGGTCGCCTCCGTGCACCGCGTCGACGAGCTCGGTCTGCAGGTCCAGGAAATCTCCCGCCGCTCTCAGCCACAGCCGGCCGAGCAGCACCGGCAGCGACCCGAACGCGTGATAGATCGCGCCGTTCGACACCCCGGAGGCCGCCGCGAGCGCTCGTACCGTGAACCGCTCGGGGCCGCCGTCGGCCACCAACTGCTCGGCGACGTCCAACAGACGATCAAGATCGTGGACCCGAGGTCGAGGCATGTCCATCATGATAGCAGAGCACGCGCTCCAAAATTGGAGTCTGTACTACGACGCCCATGCCGGCTGCCTGGGCAACCTGAAAACGCCGCCGATCAGTCCATGACGACGATCTGGCGGAGGACCTCGCCGCCCCGCAGCGCCTCCACGGCGTCGTTCAGGTCGGCCAGGCGGATGCGGGCGCTGATCATCGACTCCAGGTCCAGCTTGCCGGCCTTGTGGAGCTTGGCGAAGTAGGGGAAGGCGTGCCGGACGTCGGCCTCCCCGTACAGGCTGGACAGCAGGTTCTTGCCCTCGAACAGCAGGCTGAACGCCGAGATCGACACCATGTCGTCCACCGCGCCCGCCCCGACCACGATGACGTCGCCGCCCTGCCGGGTGATCTGCCAGGCGCTCTGGATCGTGGCCGACTTGCCGACCACCTCGAAGCCGTAGTCGAAGCCCGCGCCGGCGGTGAGCTCGTTGAGGGCCTCCGGGACCTGCTCCGGGGTCACCGCGTGAGTCGCGCCCACTTTCTTGGCCAGCTCGTGCTTGGACTCCAGGGGGTCGACCGCGAGGATCATCCTGGCGCCGGAGAGGCGGGCGCCCTGGATGACCGACAGGCCGACGCCGCCGCAGCCGATCACCGCGACCGTCGAGCCGGGGCGTACCTTGGCGGTGTTGATCGCGGCGCCCACGCCGGTCGTGATGCCGCAGCCGATCAGGGCCGCCGCCTCCCACGACACGTCCTCGTCGATCTTGATCGCGCCCTGCCACGGCACGACGATCTCCTCGGCCCAGGTGCCGCACCCGGCCATCCCGAACGCCGTCGCCCCGTCGCCCCCGAAGCGGAAGTTGCCCTTGCTGAACGCCTCGACCACGTACTTGATGCACAGGTACGGCTGTCCGCCCAGGCACAGGTCGCACTCCTGACAGCCCGGCCGCCAGTTGATGACCACGTGGTCGCCCGGCTTGAGCGAGGTGACGTGCTCGCCGACCTCGACCACCTCGCCCGCGCCCTCGTGCCCGAGCACCAACGGCACGGGCTGCGGCAGGACGCCGGTCATGGCAGACAGGTCCGAGTGGCAGACGCCCGTGGCCTTGATCCGTACGCGTACGTCCGCCGGCCCGACGGGGGCCAGGGTGACGTCGTCGCGGATGTCCAGCTTGTCGTTGCCTACGGCGTGCAGGATCGCGGCGCGCATGGGGTTCCTCCTCGAACTCAGGCGTAGGGCTGGCTATTCCTCGAGGGACAGAGCGGCTTTGGGGCAGGACCTGACCGCGTGGCGGACGCGGTCCTGCAACTCGGGGGGCGGTTCCGGCAGCAGGACGTGGAGCTGGTCGTCGTCGTCCACCTCGAACACCTCCGGCGCGAGCCCCATGCACACGGCGTTGGCCTCGCAGACCAGGTAGTCGACCTTGATTCTCATGTGAGCCTCCTGTGATCCCATGAGACCACTTTGGTCGGCTCGACGACGTACGCAACCCGCTTGCGCCCGGTCTGCTCCACGTACGGGAGCAGCAGTTCGTCCGGTACGCCCGGAGTCATCCGGCGGGCGACCAGCAGGCCGACCTCCATGACGCGATCGCGGTCGTCCACCAGCTCGGCCTTCCCGTACACCAGGACGCCGCGCAGCTCGCCGTAATCGTCGCCGGTCTCGACCAGGCAGCTCACCCGCGGGTCGCGCGCCAGATTGCGGGCCTTCTGGGATTTCGCGTAGGTCCAGAACGTGATGCGCCCCTCGTCGAGCCCGTAGAACATGGTCACCAGATGCGGCATGCCGTCCGGGTTGATGGTGGCCAGCTGCAGCTTGCGTGAGCTCTCGAGGAACGCGGTGACGTCGTCGTCCGACATCGCGATGCGGGCGCGCTGATTCACGTTGTAAGTAGAACAGGTTTCAGAACGGCCCTGCAAGGGGGCTCCTGGAATGTTATTCGGTTCGGCTAGGGTGCATCCCTATGTCGATGCCGTCAGAGCTGCGCCACGCAGCCAAGCACGCCAAGGGATTCATGCCGGCCGACGAAGGGCTGGCCCTGTTCGAGGCGGCCTGCCAGTACGGCAAGCTCGGGCCGATCTGCGAGATCGGCACCTACTGCGGCAAGTCGGCCGTCTACCTCGGCGCGGCGGCCAGGCAGGCCGGGTCCGTGGTCGTCACCGTGGACCATCACCGGGGCTCGGAGGAGATCCAGCCCGGGTGGGCCCATCACGACCCGACGCTGGTGGATCACCGGTTCGGGAAGATGGACTCGTTGCCGACGTTCAGGACGACGATCGCGGCGGCCGGGCTCGAGGACGAGGTGATCGCGATTGTGGGCCGGTCGGAGCAGGTCGCCGCGCTCTGGAACACGCCCCTGGGCATGCTGTTCATCGACGGGGGACACTCGGAGGAGCCCGTGACCCGGGACTACGAGGGGTGGGCGCCGCACGTCATGGAGGGCGGGGCGCTGGTGTTCCACGACATCTATCCCGATCCCGCCGACGGTGGGCAGGCGCCGTACCGGATCTACCAGCGGGCGCTGCGGTCGGGGGCGTTCAGGGAGGTGTCGGTGGAGGGCTCGCTGCGCGTGCTGGAACGCGTCGGCCCCGGGATCTGACGGGGACGGCCCTCCCCGGCCGTGCCGGCTCTGAGCGTGCCGCTCACGCCTCCCTGGCGCCGGTCCGACGTGAGCGGGCCCGAGCGGCCGCCATGCCCGCGGCCAGGCAGGTCTCAGTAGCGGTGGCGGTGGGTCCAGGAGCGACGGGTCTGGGACTGCCAGTGCTGGAAGTCCTCGTGCGTGTGCGCCTCGTGCCCGAGCGCGATGAGCGCCTCGTCCGTCCACGACGCGGCCTCCTCCGGGCCGGCCCCCGCCAGGATCGGCACGGCCTGCGCCGTGTGGTCCGGCAGCGTCCCCGAGCGCAGCCTGGCGGCCACGGCGAACGCGCAGCCCTGCGCCAGATGGGCGCGGAACCCGTCGGCCCCGGCGTGCTCGGTCAGCCACCACAGCTCGTCGGACTCGGCACCGCCCGTGTACGTGGCGGCGAACCCGACCCCGCTCCACAGGTCGGCCCGCCGCCCCGGCGGGTAGCCGCCGATCCTGGCGGCGACGTCGTCGGGCGCGGCGCAGTCGTGGTACCAGAGCAGCCGTCCCAGCCCCTGGTCGAACACCGCACAGTGCGCCCTGGTCAGCAGGTCGGGCATCATGCGCTCGCCCACCATGCGATCGGCCCTGGTCAGGCTCCACTGGAAGCCGAACCCGTCCACCGCCAGCCACCGCAGCACCGGGTGCGCCCGCCGTGCCCCCCGCATGGGCCGCAGCCGCAGCAGCGCGTACGCGCGACCGGCTCCCAGGTAGGCGGCGTGGCGGTGATGTTGGGCGGGGCCGGTCAGCAGCTCGTGAAGGCGTCGGCCGCGCGTCAGCGTGAGCAGGTCGAGCACGGTGCAGGCGGCCGCGGCCCCCTCGTAGCCGAAGGGCCGCTGATCCGGCGGTATTTCCTCGATCTTCTCGACTTCCCGGCACATCACCGCGTTGAAGCCGAAAACGTACGAGCTTTCGGCGTTGGTGAATGCCGTCCGGGAGAGTCCGTCCCTGACCCGGAACCGTCGTCGGCTCAGATCGGACTCCAGCGGATCCTTGGCCAGAAATCTCCGCAGCCCTGTCGCCGTGGACAATGTCGGCTCGGTCCTGACCTGATCCAAGAGCAAGGTTGTGCCCGCGTCGCCCACGCTTCCCCCGAAGACGCCTCGTACGAGTCACTCCGAAGCTAGTAAGCCCATTGCGCCGATCAACGGCGGCGCACCGGATTTCGGGGGCAAAGAACCCGCAAAAGCGCTTGTGCCCGAGGATCGGGGCAGGTCAGAGGTCTTCGAGGCGTACGAGCCCGGTGCCGGCGGCGCACCCGCAGCTCTCCGGGTCGGACACGGCCGTCCCCGCGATGTCGCGGAACAGCCCCGATCCCGGTGTCAGCTCCAGCAGCGCGTCCGCCGCCAGGACGGCCGCGGCGGCCGTGTACCCGGACCGCTCGTGGGGGAAGTGCTTGCGGTTCGCGAACTGCCACCCCGTCCAGTACGAGCCGTCCTCGTGCCGCAGATGCTGCACGTCCCCGAACAACGTGACCGCCCGCTCCCGGTCACCCAGGGCGTCGAGCGCCAGCACCAGCTCGCACGTCTCCGCCCCCGTCACCCACGGCTGGTCCGACACGCACCTGATCCCGAGCCCGGGCACCACGAACGTCGCCCACTCCCGTTCCAGCAGCTCGAACGCCTGCCGCCCGCGCACCGCGCCCCCGAGCACCGGGTAGTACCAGTCCATGGAGAAGCGGCTCTTGTCGGTGAACGCCTCGGGATGGGCCGCCAGCACGTGCGCCAGCCGGTCGGCGGCCAGCTCCCAGTGCGGCTGCGGATCGCCCAGGTGGTCGGCGAGCAGCACGCCGCAGCGCAGCCCCTGGTGGATGGAGGAGCACCCGGTGAGCAGCGCGTACGTCGAGGCCATGCCGCGGGCGTCGCGCTCCCAGACGATCTCGCCCCGCTCGGTCTGCAGCCCCGCCACGTAGTCCAGCGCGGCTTTCACCATGGGCCAGTGCTCCTCGGTGACCGCCTGGTCGCCGGTGACGAGATGGTGGTGCCAGAGGCCGGCGGCGACGTAGGCGGCATGGTTGCTCTCGCCGCCCAGCTCCGTGGGCACGCCGTCGACCAGCTTCATCGGCCAGGAACCGTCGGGGCGCTGGTGGCGGGCCAGCCACGCGTAGCCGCGCCGTACGGGCTCCCCGAGGCCCGCGACGGCCATGGCCATCAGGCATTCGACGTGATTCCAGGCGTCGACGTGGCCTTCCGGCCACGGCACGCCGCCGTCGTCCTGCTGTATCGCCGCGATGCTCTCGGCCGTCCGCACGACCTCCGCGCGGGAGATCATGGCTTCCTGACGTACAGGACCACGCTCTTGCCGATGATCGGGTTGAGCACGGCTTCGGCGATCCTCGTCGCCGCGGGGCGCTTCATGATGTCCCAGACCAGCAGCTCGTGGTACGCCTTGGCGAGCGGGTGGTCGTCGTTGCCGACGCCGACGGCGCACTTGATCCACCAGTACGGCGCGTGCAGCCCGTGGGCGTGGTGGTGGGGCCCGATCTCGAACCCGGTGGCCTTCAGCTTCGCCGAGAGCTCGGCCAGCGTGTAGATCCGGACATGTCCGCCGGGGGCCGTGTGGTAGGCCTCGTCCAGCGCCCAGCAGATGCGCTCGGGCAGGAAGCTCGGCACGGTCACGGCCGCCGTGCCACCCGGCTTGAGCACGCGGAAGATCTCGCGCATGGCCGCCATGTCGTCGGGGATGTGCTCCAGCACCTCGGCCGCGATGACCCGGTCGAAGCTGCCGTCCTCGAACGGCATGTCCAGCGCCGTGCCCTGGACGGTCTGCCCGCTCGCGCCCGGCGGCACCTCGCCCTCTTTGTCCATCGCCGCGAACATGGCCGCCACGCCGTCCAGCTCCGACTGGTCCATGTCGAACGCGATCACGTCCGCTCCCCGGCGCAGCACCTCGAAGGCGTGCCTGCCGCCGCCGCAGCCCAGGTCGAGCACACGCACGCCGGGGCCGACGGGGAGCCGGGCGAAGTCCACGGTCAGCACTGGTCAGCCTCTCCTCTTGTGGTTCGCGATGGCCTCGCGGTACGCCTCGACGGTTCTCCTGGCCACGACGTGCCAGGTGTAGCGCTCCATGACGCGGTCGTATCCGGCCTTGCCCATCCGTTCGCGCTCCTCGGGGGAGTCGTGCAGGCGGCGCAGCACCGACGCCAGCTCCTCGGGGTCGCCGGGGGTCACCTGGATGGCCGCGTCGCCCACGACCTCGGGCAGCGCCCCAGTACGGCTGGCCACCAGGGGCGTGGCGCAGGCCATGTGCTCGACGGCGGGCAGCGAGAAGCCCTCATAGAGCGAGGGGACGACCGAGATCTCCGAGGTGGCGACCAGCTCGCCCAGCTCCTCGTCGGAGATGCCGTGCACGAAACGGACGCGGTCCTGCAGCGAGAGCTCCTGGACGAGCTGCTCGGTGGGGCCGCCGGGGGTGGGGCGGCTGACGACGGTCAGGTTCACGTCGCGCTCGGTGGCCAGTTTGGCGACCGCGCGCAGCAGCGTCGCGACGCCCTTCATGGGCGAGTCCGCGCTGGCCACCGCCACGATCGAGCCCTTGCGCCTGGGCTTGTCCGGGCGCGGGTGGAAGTAGCGGGTGTCGACGCCGAGGGGGATCAGGCGCATGTTCGCCTGGGGGACGTTGAAGTCGCGGTGGATGTCGGCCAGCGACGACTCGCTGACGGTCAGGATGGGGCTCAGCCGGGGGGCGACGCGTGCCTGCATCTTCACGAACCCGTACCAGCGGCGCAGGCTCAGCCTCTTGCCGCCCGTGGCGGCCTCGAGCTCGATGCGCCGGTCGACGCTGATCGGGTGGTGGATGGTGCCGACCACGGGGAACATCCGCTGGATGCCCAGCAGGCCGTACCCGAGGGTCTGGTTGTCCTGGACGACGTCGAAGTCGCCGACGCGCTTCTTCAGCTCGCGGTAGGCCCGCAGCGTGAACGTCAGCGGCTCGGGGAACCCGGCCGTCCACATCGTCCCGACCTCTAGCCAGTCGATCCAGTCGCGGTATTCGTCCAGCTTGGGGGTTCTGAACGGGTCCTCGTCGCGGTAGAGGTCGAGGCTGGGGACCTCGCGCAGGATGACGCCCTCGTCCAGCTCGGGATACGGCTGGCCGGAGAACACCTCGACGTGGTGGCCGAGCGCGACCAGCTCGCGGCTGACGTGGCGGAGATAGACGCCCTGGCCGCCGCAGGTGGGCTTGCTGCGATAGGACAGCAGCGCGATCCGCAGCCTGCCTTCCTCCTCCTGCACGGACACCCCTTTCCCCGCCGGTTTGGCCCAGAGACGGGCGTGTACCGTGAAGATGACCTTAGTCCGAGAAGGCTACCATTCGGTAGGTCGGCTGGAATTGTTCACATTGGCCGTCACACGTCGTGCGAACTGCGACGTTACTGTAACCGAGCGTGGTTCGGTGGAACACGTTCTAGGTGCCCTGATGCCCTGTCGGTGCGCTTACCTGTACATTCCCGTGCCAAAGGGATGCGGTACGCAATAGTTGGAGGACCCTTGGCCAGGCGCGCTCTGATTACCGGCATCACCGGCCAGGACGGTTCCTACTTGGCGGAGCACCTGCTCGAGCAGGGCTATGAGGTGTGGGGGCTGGCCCGGGGTCAGGCGAACCCGCGGGTCTCCCGGATGCGCAAGCTGCTCACCGACGTCCAGGTCGTGCGGGGAGACCTGCTGGATCAGGGGTCCCTGATCTCGGCGGTGGAACGGGTTCAGCCGGACGAGGTGTACAACCTCGGGGCGATCTCGTTCGTGCCGATGTCGTGGGAGCAGGCGGAGCTCACGGCCGAGGTGACCGGGATGGGCGTGCTGCGCATGCTGGAGGCGATCCGGGTGTGCTCGGGGGCGTCGCGGGGCTCGGGCTCCTCCGGACAGATCCGCTTTTATCAGGCTTCCTCCTCTGAGATGTTCGGCCAGGTCAGCGAGACGCCGCAGACCGAGCGCACCGCCTTCCATCCGCGCTCGCCGTACGGGGTGGCCAAGGCGTACGGGCACTTCCTCACGCAGAACTACCGCGAGTCGTACGGGATGTTCGCCGTGTCCGGCATCCTGTTCAACCACGAGTCGCCGCGCCGGGGGGGCCGAGTTCGTCACCAGGAAGGTGTCGCTGGGCGTGGCCCGGATCAAGCTGGGACTGGCCACGGAGCTGCGGCTGGGGAACCTGGAGGCCCGCCGGGACTGGGGGTTCGCCGGCGACTATGTGAAGGCCATGCACCTGATGATGCAGGCGGCCACGCCCGAGGACTACGTGATCGGGACCGGGCGGATGAAGTCGGTCAGGGAGCTGGTGGAGGCCGCGTTCGAGGCCGCCGGGCTGGACTGGGAGCGGTACGTGGTGACGGACCAGACGCTGCACCGTCCGGCCGAGGTGGATCTGCTGTGCGCGGATCCGAAGAAGGCGCGGACGCAGCTGGGATGGGAGCCGGGCGTGTCGTTCGACGAGCTGGTCGCGATGATGGTCGAGTCCGACCTGCGGCTCCTGTCGGACGGCGCCGACCCGTACGAGGACTCCTGGCCGTGAGCGCCTGTGCTTCGTGATCGCCTCGGGGTCTACCAGAATGTGGGCCAGTGCTTCGGCGTTCACACCGGGAGTGCAGGCCCACGGGGGAGGGCCTGCTAGGGCGCGTGCGTGGCCTGGCCTTTGGGGCTTGTCGCCGGTTTCACTCACACGGGTCGTTTCTGCTGCTCGATGTACTGCTGGAGCGCGGTGAGCGGCGCCCCGCGACTGACCTGGCGAAGGAGGAACCAGGGCAGAAATGTCCGCCCCACAGGTGTTTGCGGACGTGTGCGCTGGATTCCTTGCGCAGCGTCCGGGCTGAGACTTCCTTCAGTGAGTTGACGAGTTTGGACAGGGCGACCTTGGGCGGGTAGTGGACCAGCAGGTGGACGTGGTCGTGCTCGCCGCTGAACTCGCGCGGTTCGACCTCAAAGTCGGCGCATACCTCTCGCATGAGTTCCTCGCAGCGGATCAGCATCTCGTCGGTGAAGGCCCCACGCCGGTACTTTGTCACGAAAACCAAATGGGCATGAAGGGTATAAATGATATATCACCCCCTTTCGCATCGGGGTTTGAATTCCAGCGCGGTGACATAAACCAAACGATAGGATCCGTGCGTGGAGAAGGTGAAGCGGACCCGCGTGCACGTGGCGCGACTCGACCTCAGTCCGGCCCAGGCGGCCGTTGTGGACGGTCAAGCCCACACCGCGCGCGCCTTGTGGAACCTGCTCCACGAGTTCACGACCTTCCACCAGGGCCGGTTGCCGTCACTGAAGGAATGCGACGCGGCGATTCGCCAAGCCCGCCGCGAGATCGACTGGATGGGGCAGCTGCCCGCCCAGGCCGCGCAGGCCGTACTGAAGACCTACCGGCAGGCGTGGGCGAACTTCTTCAACCCCGACCACCCCGCCGGGCGCCCGACGTTCAAGGCACGCCTGCGGTCCCGGATGGCCGTGGACGTCCCCCAGGCTCGCGACTTGCAGATCGCCCGGATCAACCGCAGGTGGGGCGCGGTGAACCTGCCCAAGGTCGGGCGGGTGAAGTTTCGTTGGACAAAAGACCTGCCCGGCCTCACCAAAGGCGGACCCTCCGGGAGGGTCACCGGTGCTCGCCTGGTGAAAGACGCCTACGGGTGGCACATCGTCTTCCGTACCGAGCTGCTCGTATCCGCCCCCGTCCCGCACACCGGGCCGAAGGTCGGCATGGACCGGGGCATCACAGTCCCCCTGGCCCTGTCCAACGGTCAACACCTTCGGCACGGTCCGTGGCTCACCAGCGGGGAGAATGAGCGGCTGTTGCGTCTGGAGCGCAAAAGCGCCCGTCAGCGTGCCACCCGTAAGAAGGGCGACCCGGGATCCAACCGGGAACGCCGCACCTACGACCAGATCGCCCGGCTCCGCGCGACAGCCAAGCGCCGCGCCGTCGACTGGCAGCATCAGAGCACGACCGATCTCGCGCGGCGATTCAGCGCGATCGTGGTCGAAGACCTGAACATCACCGCCATGATGGCCTCGGCGTGCGGGACCGTGCAGGAGCCGGGCGTCAACGTCGCCCAAAAGCGGGGCCTGAACCGCTCGATCGCAAGTCAGGCGTGGGGCCGGACGGTGGAGTTCCTGACCTACAAGAGCGCTGACCGTGGCGGTCTGGTCGCCAAGGTCCGCCCGTACGGCACCAGCCAGGAGTGCCACCGCTGCCACACTACCACTGCAGGATCACGCGAAACGCAGTCCCGGTTCGCGTGCAAGAACCTGGCGTGCGGATGGACCGGCAACGCCGATACCAACGCCGCCCGAAACCAGCTTCATCGGTACAACTCTGCCGCCGGACGGGCGGTCACAGGACGTGGAGACTCCGGGATACCGGGGCCTGTGAAGCGTCAAGCATCCTGTCCCACAGTCTCGCCCGCGCCCGCGCTGCGAGCTGCTGCGTAAGCAGCACAGGAACCCTCCACATCCGTGTGGAGGAGCACGTCAATACCACGTCAAGCGGCTCGAGGCGGGCCTCGGGGGCATGATGTCGGAGCGCAAGGTGCGCGGGTCCTCGAGGGCATCTACCCAGGCCAGTGCGCTAGTACTGGCTGTCGCCCCGAGTTGGAGGGGTCGGAGGGGAAGACCCGGCTGATGCTGGTGCAGAGCGGGTTTGACACGGAACGGCCGCCGTACGCGGCGTGGGGCGGGATCCTGGCCGGGGTCGCGGAGCTGCGGCGGTACCACGAGGTGCCCGACTGGCTGCCGGTCCTCGCCGTGTAGCGGTACCGCACCAGCGTGCAAGACGTGACGCGGACGGGGGATGGAGACTGGTGGCATGCGTTTCGATACCAAGATCGGCATTGTGGTCCGCGCGGATCTGGCCGCATGGCAGAAGCTCAATGTCACCGCCTTCCTGTCCAGCGCCGTGGCGGGCGGGGTGCCCGGGGTCATGGGGGAGCCGTACGAGGACGGGGCGGGCAATTCGTACCTGCCGATGATCCGGCAGCCTGTGCTGGTGTATGTGGCCGATCTGGCGGAGCTGCGGGGCGTCCGGGAGAAGGCGGTGGGGCGCGGGATGGACGTCGCCGTGTACATCGAGGAGATGTTCAAGACGGGGCACGACGCGGACAACCGGGCGGCCGTGCGGGCGGCGGAGGCCGACGAGCTCGCGCTGGTGGGGGTGGCGATCCATGGGCCGAAGAACGGCGTGGACAAGGTCCTGAAGGGCCTTTCCCTGCACCCCTGACCTCCGGTGGCTGTGGAAGAAGCCGACTGGCCCATTGAGCTGACCGCCCCCGGCCATCTGGCGCTCCCCGGCTGCGTCACCTACCCGGCACCCCTTCCACCCGAGAACATCACCACGCACAAGGGCGTCCGCCTCACCTCCATGGAATGTACGGCCCTCGACTGCGCCCGGTGGCAGCCGCGCATGGAGGCGGTGGGCATCCTGGACCAGTTCGCGCGCAGGGGGGCATCGATCTGGAAGCCCTGTGGCACCGGCCCGGAACTCCCTCATCGCATCATCGTCGACTCCCGCTTGCTGTCCGGCACGCCACACTGCCGTGTGGCGGCGGCGAGGGCAGGTCAGCCGACTACGACGGGGAGTTCCTTGATGCCGTTGATGAAGTTCGAGCGCAACCGGCGGGCCGGGCCTGTTTGGCGGATGTCGGGGCGGCGGCGGGCCAGTTGTTCGAAGAGGATCCGTAGTTCGAGTTTGGCCAGGTGGTTCCCGAGGCAGAAGTGGGCGCCGCCGCCCCCGAAGCCGATGTGCGGGTTCGGGTCGCGGGTGATGTCGAAGACCTCAGGGTCGGAGAAGACCGAGGGATCGCGGTTGGCGGAGGCGTAGAAGACGACGACCTTGTCGTCGGCCTTGATCTCCTGCCCGCCCAGCACCTGGTCGGTGGTGGAGGTGCGGCGGAAGAGATTGACCGGGGAGACCCAGCGGACGATCTCGTCGGCGGCGGTCTTGGCGAGCGTGGGGTCGGCGACCAGGAGGTCCCACTGGTCCGGGTGCTCGAAGAGGGTGAGCATGCCGCCGGAGGCCGCGTTGCGGGTGGTCTCGTTGCCGGCTACGGCCAGGAGGAGGACGAAGAGCTGGAACTCGTCCTCGTCGAGCGTCTCGCCGTGCTCGTCGGGTTGGAGGAGCTTGGTGGCGATGTCGTTCTTCGGGGCGGCCTTGCGCCGCGCCGCGAGTTCGCTGGCGTAGGCGTAGACCTCCATGGCGGCGGCCGAGGCCTCCTCGGGAGTGCTCGAGTAGTCGGGGTCCTGGCTGCCGATCATGCGGTTGGACCAGGTGAAGAGCTTGTCGCGGTCGGACACGGGCGCGCCGAGCAGCTCGCAGATCACGTACAGAGGGAGCGGCGCGGCGACTTCGGTGACGAAGTCGATCTCGCCGGTGCACTTGTCGAGGAGGTCGTCGCAGATGTCACGGATGTGTTCTTCGAGGCTTCCGATGGTGCGCGGGGTGAAACCCCGGTTGACCAGGGAACGCCGTCTCGTGTGCTCGGGCGGGTCCTGGTTGAGCATCATGTGGCGCTGGAGGTCGATCTGCTCCTGGGTCAGTTCTTCGAACAGGGCGAGCTTCCGGTACGAGGAGAACAGGTCCGAGTGCCGCGATACGTGCACCACATCCTCATATCGGGTGACGGCCCAGAAGCCGGGCGCGCCGTCGTGCCAGTGGACGGGAGAGTTCGCGCGCAGCCAGGCGAGCTGCTCGAGTGGTGGTCCGGTTGTCGCGTAAATGTCCCTGTCGACGAGGTCGATGTGCACCCGATTCACCCTCTTGATCAAGCGCTTGGTTAAGTTCTATTGAAACGTGTTCTATTACGTCCCTGTACGGTCGTCAAGGAGGAATGTAGGTGCGCGATGGCCGCATGTCGCCGGGCGAATGGGGTCTCGGCGTCGACAGGGTCCTGTGCGGGTGTGGCGACGTGACATCGTCCGGCCGGTGTGGCGTTGCGCCTGTTCAGGTGCCTCCGGGGCTGAAGCGGAAGTGTGTCGTTTTGGTGGTGGGTAGGGGTATTGATCGCAGTTGTCGCCTGCGCGCGACCGCCTTGGTGAAGGGCTTTGAGGTGGGTTTTACCTCCGATGTTTTGGAGGGCTTACATTCGATGTATGTGAACGTAGCCATCGGAGCGGTTAAGTCGATTCACAGGCGTCGACTGGCTCTTGGGGGTGTCTTCCGAGGTCACGGATCGGAGGTATCCCTCTCGCCACCCTTGACACGCTCCCGCTGGTCGCACGAGCATCGTGAAACGAGACATCCGATGTATATGTGAAGGATGCGGTGTGAAGCTGCTGCGAGTAGGACCTGTCGGTCAGGAACGCCCGGTGGTCATGGATGACGCCGGTAACCTGCGCGACATCGGAGAGCCCGAGATCGATGGGGCTTTCCTCGCTTCCGGGGGAGTGGCGCGCGTCCGGGACGCGCTCGAGCGCGGTGCCCTGCCCATCGTCGACGCTGAGGGGCTGCGCATCGGCGCTCCGATCGCGCGTCCAGGCAAGGTCGTCTGTATCGGCCTGAACTACAGCGACCACGCCGCCGAGTCCGGCCTGGACGTGCCGGCCGAGCCGGTCGTGTTCATGAAGGCCGCCAACACCGTCATCGGCCCGTATGACGAGGTGCTCGTGCCGCGGGGCAGCGTGAAGACCGACTGGGAGGTGGAGCTGGCGATCGTCATCGGGCAGGAGGCCCGCTACCTCGGGAGCCGGGAGGAGGCGCTCGGCGTGATCGCCGGGTACGCGATCTCCAACGACGTCTCCGAGCGCGAGTTCCAGCTCGAACGCGGCGGCCAGTGGGACAAGGGCAAGTCGTGCGAGACGTTCAACCCGCTCGGCCCCTGGCTGGTGACGGCGGACGAGGTGGCCGACCCGCAGAGCCTGGCCCTGCGCCTCTGGGTGAACGGTGAGACGCGCCAGGACGGCGAGACGAAGAACATGATCTTCGATGTGGCCGAGATCGTGCGCTACCTGAGTCAGTTCATGGTCCTGGAGCCAGGCGATGTGATCAACACGGGTACGCCGGCCGGCGTGGCGATGGGCATGCCGGGGCAGCCGTACCTGCGTGCGGGTGACGTGATGGAGCTGGAGATCGAAGGGCTCGGCCGGCAGCGTCAGACGGTGGGGCAGGCATGACGACTCCAGGCCTCTATCGGATCATCGGGATGGAGACGCACGACGTGCGCTTCCCGACATCGCGCGAGCTCGACGGCTCCGATGCGATGAATCCCGATCCCGACTACTCCGCGGCCTATGTCGTGCTCAAGACCGATGACGGGTTCGAGGGGCACGGGTTCGCGTTCACGATCGGGCGCGGCAACGACATCCAGACCGCGGCCATCAGCGCGCTCGAGCCGTACGTGGTCGGCAAGGACGTCGAAGACCTCGGCGCGCTCTACAAGGACATGGTCAACGACTCGCAGCTGCGCTGGCTGGGCCCCGAGAAGGGGGTCATGCACATGGCGATCTCCGCCGTGGTCAACGCCCTGTGGGACCTCAAGGCCAAGCGGGCGGGCAAGCCGTTGTGGCGGCTGCTGTCCGAGATGTCCTCCGAGGAGATCGTCGACCTCATCGACTTCCGCTATCTGAGCGACGCCCTCACGCCCGACGAAGCCCTTCAGATCCTGAGGAACGCTGAGAAGGGGAAGGAGGAGCGGATCAGCCGGCTCATCGAGGACGGCTACCCCGCCTACACGACCTCCCCCGGGTGGCTGGGCTACGCCGACGAGAAGCTGCGCAGGCTCTGCAACGAGGCGCTCGACCAGGGCTTCAAGCAGATCAAGCTCAAGGTCGGCGCCGATCTCGACGACGACCGGCGCCGCTTCAGGGTGGCCCGCGAGGTCTGCGGCCCCGACTTCCCGATCGCGATCGACGCCAACCAGCGCTGGGACGTCGGCTCGGCCATCGAGTGGATCAACGGCCTGCGCGAGTTCAACCCCCACTGGGTGGAGGAGCCGACCAGCCCCGACGACGTGCTCGGCCACGCCGCCATCGCCAGGGGGATCGAGCCCATCCCGGTGGCCACCGGCGAGCACGTACAGAACCGCATCATGTTCAAGCAGCTCCTGCAGGCCAACGCCATCTCCTACCTGCAGATCGACTCGGCCAGGGTCGGCGGCGTCAACGAGAACCTGGCGATCCTGCTGCTGGCGGCCAAGTTCGGCGTGCCGGTGTGCCCGCACGCGGGCGGTGTCGGGCTGTGCGAGCTGGTGCAGCACCTGTCGATGTTCGACTACGTCACGGTCACGGGCTCCATGGACAACCGCGTGATCGAGTACGTCGACCACCTCCACGAGCACTTCGTGGACCCCGTCGTCATCCGCAACGGCAGGTACGTCGCGCCCTCCGCGCCCGGCTTCAGCGCGGAGATGCACGCAGAATCGATCGCCGCCCACACCTTCCCCGACGGCGAGATCTGGAGGGACGCGTGAGCCTGAAAGCGATCGTCACCGGCGGCGGCTCCGGCATCGGCCTGGCCGCCGCCACCCTGCTCGCCGAGCGCGGCATGAAGGTCGCCTGCCTCGACATCAACCCACCCGGCGAGCCGTTCATCGGGATCAAGGTGGACGTGACGGACGACGCCGGGGTACGTGCGGCGGTGGCGGAGGCCGCCGACCGCCTCGGCGGCATCGACGTGCTCGTCAACAACGCGGGCATCGGCGCGCTGGGCACCATCGAGGACAACCCGGACAGCGAGTGGCAGAAGGTGTTCGACGTCAACGTGCTCGGCATGGTCCGGGTCGCGCGGGCGGCGCTGCCGTACCTCAGGAGGTCCGAGCACGCCTCGATCGTCAACACCTGCTCGATCGCGGCCACCGCGGGGCTGCCGCAGCGGGCGCTCTACAGCGCGACCAAGGGCGCGGTGCTGTCGCTGACGCTCGCGATGGCCGCGGACCACATCCGTGAGGGCATCCGGGTCAACTGCGTCAACCCGGGCACCGCGGACACGCCGTGGGTCGGCAGGTTGCTCGACTCCGCCGACGACCCCCAAGCGGAGCGTGCCGCACTCAACGCCAGGCAGCCGATGGGCCGCCTGGTCAGCGCGGAGGAGGTCGCCGCGGCGATCGCCTACCTCGCCGGCCCGGAAGCCGGTGCGACCACCGGGACCTCGATCGCGGTCGACGGCGGGATGCAGGGACTCCGGCTCAGGGCAACCGACTAAGGAAGGTAACCCCCCCATGAAGTTCGGATCGGCGGTCGCGGCAGCGGCCCTCTTGGCGGTCGTCACCGCGTGTGGCTCAGGCGCAACGTCGGGAGGAGGGGGCGGCGGAAAGATAGGCATCGACCACCCGCGCGCCGACTCCGACTTCTGGAATTCCTACATCAAGTACGTCCCCCAGATGGCCGGCGAGCTCAAGGTGAACCTCATGCCCGCCACGAACTCGCAGAACGACGTGGCCAAGCTGGTCAACAACGTGCAGGCGCTGGTCGGCCAGGGTGCCAAGGCGATCGTCATGGCCCCGCAGGACACCGGCGCCGTCGCCAATCTCCTGCAGCAGCTGGAGAACAAGAAGATCCCCGTCGTGACCGTCGACACCCGTCCGGACAAGGGCAAGGTCTACATGGTCGTACGCGCCGACAACCGCGCGTACGGGACGAAGGCCTGCGAGTTCCTCGGCGGGAAGCTGGGGGGCAAGGGCAAGGTCGTGCAGCTCCAGGGCGCGCTCAGCTCGATCAACGGCCGTGACAGGTCGGAGGCGTTTCTGGAGTGCATGAAGACCAGGTTCCCCGGCATCACGGTGTTCAGCGAGCCGACGGAATGGGAGGGCAGCAAGGCCGCGTCCATGCTGCAGACCCGCCTCGAGCAGAACCCTGACATCAAGGGGATCTACATGCACGCCGGCGGCGTCCACCTGGCCCCGACCCTGCAGACGCTGAAGCAGAAGGGGCTGCTCGTCCCGCCGAGCGACCCCAAGCACATCTTCGTGGTGTCGAACGACGGCATCCCCCAGGAGTACGAGTCGATCCGCAAGGGCGACATCGACGCCACGGTGTCGCAGCCGGCCGACCTGTATGCCAAGTACGCGCTCTTCTACGCCAAGGCCGCATTGGAGGGCAAGACGTTCAAGCCCGGCCCCACCGACCACGACAGCACCATCATCCAGCTCCCGAACGGCCTGGAGGACCAGCTCCCGGCGCCGCTCGTGACGAAGGAGAACGTGGACGACAAGAGCCTTTGGGGTAATCAGGTCAAGTGATGAAAAATCACGTTGAAGCCCGAAACGTCGTCAAGCGCTTCGGCCCTACCGTAGCGCTCAACGGCGCGGGGATCGCGATCGCCGAGGGTGAGACCCACGCGCTCGTCGGCCGGAACGGCGCGGGTAAGTCCACCCTGGTGTCGATCCTCACCGGGCTCCAGCCGGCCGATGAGGGCGAGGTGCTGTTCTCGGGAGAGCCGGCACCCGCCCTCGCCGACCGTGACGCGTGGCGGCAGCGCGTCGCCTGCGTCTACCAGAAGTCCACGATCATCCCGGCGCTCACGGTCGCGGAGAACCTCTTCCTCAACCGCCAGGCGGCCAAGGGCGCCACGATCAACTGGCGGGCGCTGCGGGCCAGGGCGCGCGAACTGCTGGAGACGTACGAGGTGGACGTCGACGCGCAGGCGCTGGCCGGTGACCTGACCGTCGAGCAGCGCCAGCTCGTGGAGATCGCCCGCGCGCTGTCGTTCGGCGCCAGGTTCATCATCCTCGACGAGCCGACCGCCAGGCTCGACGGCCCGGCCATCGAGCGGCTGTTCGCCCGCATGCGCTCGCTGCGCGAGCAGGGCGTCACGATGATGTACATCTCCCATCACCTCGACGAGGTGTACGAGATCTGCCAGAGCGTCACCGTCTTCCGCGACGCGCGGCACATCGTGACCAGGCCGGTCGCCGGCTTCCCGCATGACGAGCTGGTCGCCGCGATGACGGGGGAGGCCACGGCGTCGTACGAGTCGCGCGCCCGCACGCCCGGCGACACGGTCGTGCTGTCGGGCGAGGGCCTCTCGCTCGGCGGCCGCTACTCAGATGTTGATATTTCCGTTAAGTCGGGTGAGGTCGTCGGCCTGGCCGGATCCGCGAGCAGCGGCAAGGTCGGCCTGGCCGAGACGCTGGTCGGGCTGCGCAAGGCCGACTCCGGCACGGTCACGGTCAACGGCAGCCGGGTCAGGCCGGGTGACGTGCCGGCCGCGATGGGGGCGGGCCTCGGGTTCGTGCCGGAGGACCGCCACCACGAGGGGTTCGTCCCGCTGCTCTCGGTGGGGGGAGAACGCCACGTTCCCGATCGCCCGCAAGCTGGGCCGGTACGGGTTCGTGTCGCCGGCGCGTCGCCGGGCCAAGGCCGGGCAGCTGATCCGGGATCTCGACATCAAGACGGAAGGGCCCGACCAGCCGGTCGGCGACCTGTCCGGGGGCAACGCGCAGAAAGTGGTGTTCGCGCGGGCACTCGTGGACGATCCGACCGTGCTGGTCGTGATCAACCCGACCGCCGGCGTCGACGTCAAGGCCAAACAGGCCCTGCTCGGCGCCGTCGAGAACGCGGTCGAGCGGGGGGCCGGGGCCGTGGTGGTCTCCGACGAGCTCGACGACCTGCGCATCTGCGACAGGGTGCTGGTGATGTTCCACGGAAGGGTCGTGAAGGACCTGCCGCGTGGCTGGACGGACCACGAGCTCGTGGCCGTGATGGAAGGCATAGAAGATTGACCACTTTGAGTGCGCCGCCCCCACGGATGCGCCTCGCCAGGTTCCGTGACCTGACGCTGGTGCCGGTGATCGTGATCCTGCTCGTCGTGGGCGCGTTCCTCGACCCGACCTTCCTGACGGCGGGCAACCTCACGAACGTGCTCCAGCAGCAGGCGGCGATCTCGCTCCTCGTGCTGGCCGAGGCGATGATCCTCATCGCCGGCAAGTTCGACCTCTCGCTGGAGTCGACGGTCGGCACCGCGCCGGCCATCGCGGTGATGCTGGTGATCCCGGCGTCGGCGGGTGGGTTCGGCATCGGGCTGCCGGGCGCCCTCGTGATCCCGCTGGCCCTGCTGATCGGCGCGGCCATCGGGGCGTTCAACGGCTTCCTGATCATCAGGTTCCAGCTGTCGGCGTTCATCGTCACGCTGGCGATGCTGATCATCATGCACGGCTTCCTGCAGGGGCCGACCGAGGGCAAGACGCTCTTCCAGCTCCCCGACTCGATCCTCTACCTGGGCAGCACCGTGTGGCTCGGCCTGCCCGCCGCCATCTGGATCGCCGGGGCGCTGTTCGCGGCGGGCATCTTCGGCCTGGCCTACCTGAGGCTCGGCCGCGCGCTCTACGCGATCGGCGGCAACGCCGACGCCGCCCGCGCCGCCGGCATCCGGGTGGATCGGGTGCTGTACGGGGTCTTCATCCTGGGCGGAACTCTGGCGGCGCTGGCCGGGATCCTGGAGACCGGCCGCCTCGGGGCGATCGGCAACAACCAGGGTGTCGGGTGGATCTTCATGGTGTTCGCGGCGGCGGTCATCGGCGGCGTGAGCATGGACGGCGGCAAGGGCACGATCCTGGGCGCGCTCACCGGTGTGCTGGTGATCGGCCTGGTCCAGAACATCCTGACCCTCATCGGCGTCTCTGGCTTCTGGCAGCCGGTGATCTACGGCGCCATCATTCTCGTCGCCCTGATGATCAGCCGGATCGCGGGCGGAAAGGCACAAGATTGAGCGAGATCGAGGAGCCCCGTACCGGCTCCGGAAGTGGGTCCTGGGCCGGCGGGCTCGAGCTACCGCGTCACGGCTTCGGCGGGGCTCCGATCGGCAACCTGTTCGAAGAGGTGCCGGAGGAGCAGGCGCGCGCCACGGTCGACGCGGCGTGGGACAGCGGGGTGCGGCTGTTCGACACCGCGCCCCACTACGGGCTCGGCCTCTCGGAGCGCCGCCTCGGCGCCGCGCTCAAAGGCCGCTCGGGTTACGTCCTGTCCACGAAGGTCGGCCGCCTGCTGGTACCGGCGTCCACGCCGGGCGGCCGCGACGACGAGGGCTTCGACGTGTCCGCCGAGCTCCGGCGGGTGTGGGACTTCTCCGGCGACGGCGTGCGCAGGTCCCTGGAGGAGTCCGTGGCCCGCCTCGGGCTCCCGTCCGTCGACATCGCTCTCATCCACGACCCCGACGACCACCTGGAGCAGGCGCTCGCGGAGGCGTACCCGGCGCTGGCCGAGCTACGGGCGCAGGGCGTGGTGAAGGCGATCGGCGTCGGGATGAACCAGTGGCAGGCGCCGCTGCGCTTCGTCCAGGAGACCTCCATCGACGTCGTCATGCTCGCGGGCCGCTACACCCTGCTCGACCAGTCCGGCCTGCCGCTCCTGGAGGAGTGCGCGCGGCGCGGGGTCCGGGTGCTGGCGGCGGGCGTCTTCAACAGCGGCATCCTGGCCACGCCGCGGCCGTCGGGCACGTACAACTACCAGCCCGCGTCGGCGCCGCTGCTGGAGCGGGCGACGAGGATCGCAAAGGCCTGCGAGCGCCACGGCGTCACGCTGCCCCAGGCGGCCATGGCCTTTCCCCTGCGCCACCCGGCCGTCGCCACCGTCGTCCTGGGCGCCCGTTCGCCCGAGGAGGTCACCGCCAATGCCGCCCTCTGGTCCCGGCCGGTGCCGGACGCGCTCTGGGAGGAGCTGACGTCGGAGGGCCTGCTGTCGGAAGGGGTCGCTTGAGGAGGGAGAGTCTGGTGCGCCCGATCAGCGCCTCTTGGGGAAGGCGGCGCGCAGTGCGGAGCCCCGGGTGATGAACGCGACCCGGATGACGGGCAGCATGCAGACGGCCTGCAGCACGGCGTACCACAGCGGGCAGATCCCCGGGATCAGGTCGACGCCGATGATCGCGATCGGCATGATGACGGCGAGGGCATTCACGCGTTCGAAGGCACGTCGGGATCCCCGGGAAGCGGAGATCGTCATCTGATAGATCAGCACGGCCACCCCAGGCAGGAGGGCTGCCCGGACCCACATGAACGTGTTCACCGTATGACCGTTGCTCGACACCACGATGACCGCCAGGAGGGCGATGGCGCTGAGTGCGGCGTACACCTTGATGCTGTTCTTCGCCGTGTCGAAGGCCCCTTGGGTGCGGGGGTTGCTGAGGAGTGCCGCTTCGGCCGTGGTGTGCGTGTTGGATTCCATGCTCAGCGACGCTACGAAGCGGTTGGCCGAGGCGGTATCGGTCCAGGCACACGGGTGGGTGGGGCCAGACCTACTCCTTGGCCGGCCAGGGCAGTGGCGCGCTCCGCGCGGTGCACAGTTGAAGCACCGAATGGAGAGGCGAAGGAAGAGGCATGCGGCAGTTGGGTATCTGGGCGGAGCGCGTCGGCGTGGGGTTCGTGCGGTCGTGCGTTGTGGCGGTCGTCACCATGCTGGCCCCGGCTGTGTGGGCCGTGGCCGTGGCGTGGGCGATCTGGTGGGGACCGGGAAACCCGTGGTCGTGGCTAGGGCCGTTCGTGCTGGTGTGCGTGGGCACACTCGCGCTGTCCCGGCCGGTCTGCCGGCTGGCCCGTTCGCTGGTGGCGAGGTGGACGGGCACCTTGATAGTCGCCGGGTACCGGGAGGCCGGGCCGGTGGTGCGGATGTCCACCGGGTACTGGTGGAATGGCTTCTCCTACGAGCGCAGCCGCCGCGACGCCGTCCTGGATCAGAAGTGGCGGGTCCGGTGGAAGGATCCCGCCGTCTGGCGTGACGTGCGGTTCACCGGGATCGTGCCGTTCGCCGCGGGCGTGGTGGCATCCGTTCCGCCGGCCGGGATAGTCGCGGCGGTTCTCGGGCTCGGCCGGCCGGGGCCCGACGCGCGCCTGGCCGGGGTGCTCGGCTTGGCCGTGGCCATCGCCACAGCCCCCTACGCCTGGCGGCTGCTCGTGCCAGTGGCCGTCCGCTTCCTGCGCCCGTCGCGCGCGATGGCGATGACCGAGCGGGTGGAGGAGCTGACCGCCCAGCGCGCGGACACGACGGTCGCGCAGGCCGCCGAGATCCGCCGGATCGAACGGGACCTGCACGACGGGGCGCAGGCCCGCCTGGTCATGCTTGGACTCGCGCTGGCGACCGCGGAGAAATTGATGGAGACCGACCCCGACCAGGCAAAGGCGCTGATGCGGGAGGCGCGGGGCGGTGCCGCCGCCTCGCTGGCCGAGCTTCGCGAATTGGTCAAGGGGATCAGCCCGCCGGTGCTGAACGAGCGGGGGCTCGTCGACGCCGTCCGCGCCCTGGCCCTGGACATCCCCCTCGACGTGGCCGTCAGCGCCGACGCCGGCTTGCGCCTGGACCCGCCGATCGAAGCCGCCGTCTACTTCGGCGTTGCCGAGCTGCTGACCAACGCGGTCAAACACGCCCAGGCGTCCCGAGCGGGTATCTCCCTTGCCCGGGACGACGCCGGCCTCATCGTAGAGGTCGAGGACGATGGGCGGGGCGGCGCCAATGTGCGCGCCGGCGGCGGACTCGCCGGCCTGCGCCGCCGCCTCGCGGTCTTCGACGGCACCCTGGAGATCACCAGCCCACCGGGCGGCCCGACCCGTGTGAGAATGGCACTGCCATGCGACTCGTTGTAGCCGAAGACCTCTACCTCCTGCGCGAGGGGATGGTCCGCCTGATCGAGGCGTACGGACACCAGGTGGTGGCCACGGCGGCCACTGGCCCCGAGACGCTGGAAGCGCTACGGAGATGGCGCCCGGACGTGTCCGTCATCGACGTCCGAATGCCGCCGAACCAGTCCGACGAGGGCCTGCGCGCGGCCCTCGCCGCCCGGGCCGAGATGCCCGGGCTGCCGGTCCTCATCCTCTCCCAGCACGTGGAGCAGCTGTACGCCCGGGAGCTCCTGTCCGACGGCTCCGGCGGCGTCGGCTACCTGCTGAAGGAGAGCGTGTTCGACGCCGACCAATTCATCGGCGCCCTCGAGCGCGTCGCGGACGGCGGGACCGCCATGGACCCGGCCGTCATCGCCAAGCTGCTGTCCAGCAGCTCCCCAAGCCGCGGACTCGAGCGGCTCACCGAACGCGAGCACGCCGTGCTGGCTCTCATGGCCGAAGGACTGTCCAACCAGGCCATCGGTCGCCGCCTTTTCCTCAGCGACAGTGCCATCAGCAAGTACACCACCTCCATGTTCGGCAAGCTCGGCATCGTCGACGACGAAGACACCAACCGCCGCGTCCGCGCCGTTCTGGCCTATCTCAACAAGCCCTAGCTTGATCGGGCGCCTGGCAGGCGGCGAACTCAGGGTGGTGGCGCGTCCATGGCGCCGCGCCCGTCGGCGCGCGTCGCGATGTCCAAAGCGCCGAGTGGCCGCCGCGCCCATCCGGGGTGGGTGCCGCGTGCCCGGTCCGCGGGCCGAAGGGTCAGGACGGGACGAACAGCCAGGACTTCGACGGGCCCGGCTCGTACGGGGAGTCGAGGCGCTTGGCGACGATGCCGGGCAGCCCCTGTTCGCGGGCCGCTTGACGCACGGGCCCCGCCTCGCCCGGCCACGACGGCGCGGTCTGCCAGTGGCCGCCCGCCAGCTCCAGCGCCTCCAGCGCCGCCCGCCGGACCGTGTAGGGCTGGTCGAGCAGCGAGTGGCCGTTGTCGTACAGCAGATCGTAGAAGACCAGGATCTCGGCGCCCCCCAGCGTGGCCAGCTCCCCGTCCAGCACCGCCGTGCGGCTGCCGAACGACCTCGCCAGCCCGCGCAGCCACGGGTGCTCCCGCGCGGCCGTGGTGCGCCCGCCCTCGATGGGCACGAGCAGGCGCCGGCCGCCCCACGCGAACTCGAAGGCGTAGGCCGGGACGTCCTTGGGCGGCTTGGCGCGTTCGGTGGGAAGCATGGGCTCGACCTGCGGGAACGGGTCGCGGGCCAGGGCGCCCATGCGGTGGATCATCCAGTTCTTCCCGCGCGTCTGGAACAGCACGAAACGCCCGGAGGCGCGCTTTCCCTGCAGGACGAACTTGACCTCGCGATCCGACCACTTCTCCGCCTCGTACGTGCCGGCGTCCCAGATGGTCATCGTGCCGCCGCCGTACTCGCCCTGGGGGATCTCGCCGTGGAACGTGAGGTACTCCATCGGGTGGTCCTCCGTCTGCACGGCCAGGTGGTTCGTGCCGGGGTCGGCAGGCAGGCCCTTGGGGACGGCCCAGGAGACGAGTACGCCGTCGCGCTCCAGGCGCAGGTCCCAGTGGAGTGAGCGGGCGTGGTGCTCCTGGATGACGAACGCGTGGCCGTCCCCGGAGGAGGGCGGCGACGAGGGGATGGGCTCGGGGGTGCGGTCGGCGTCGCGTTTGCTGCGATATCGCTCCAGTTTGTCGGACACGACACGGGTACTACCCGCCCGTGCTCTCCCGGATCATCAGCTCGTACGGCACCCGGATCTCGCGTGCCTCGCGAGAGACGCCGGCGATGCGCTCGGCCAGCAGGTCCACCGCCTGGTGGGCGATCGACTGCTTGTCGGGGGAGATCGTGGTCAGGGTGGGGGTGCCGTACCGGCCGTCCTCGATGTCGTCGAAGCCGGCCAGCGCCACGTCGTCCGGCACCTTGAGACCGCGTTCGAGCAGGGTCCGCAGCGCGCCCAGGGCCAGCAGGTCGCTGAAGCAGAAGACCGCGTCGGGCGCGGCGCCGGAGTCGAGCAGCTCGGCCATCGCGCGGGCACCGTCCGCCCGGTGGTACGCCTCCACCTGGATCACCAGCCGGTCGTCCAGCGGCAGCCCCGCCTCCCGCAGGGCCCGGCGGTAGCCCTCGAGACGCAGCCGGGACGTCTCCGCCGCCTCGTCGTCCTTGGCCCCGACGGCGGCGATGCGGCGGCGGCCGAGCGAGGCCAGGTGCAGGGTCGCCTCCTTGGCCGCGGCCACGTTGTCCACCACGATGTGGTCGGCCGGGCCCTCGTAGACCCGCTCGCCCAGGAGCACCATCGGCGTGTCGTCCATGCGGGCGGCCAGGTCCTCGGGCGTCAGCGCCAGCGGGCTGAAGATCAGGCCGTCGATCAGGCGGGCGCGGAAGCCCTCGGCGACGAGCTGCTCGCGCTCCCGCGAGGCGCCCGTGTGGTCGATCAGGACCGTCAGCCCCCGCTCCTCCGCCGCCGCCACCACGAAACGGGCCAGCTCCGCGAAGTACGGGGTGTCCAGCTCGGGCACGGCCAGGGCGATGATCCCGGTGCGGCCCTGCCGCAGGTTCCTGGCCGAGAGGTTGGGCCGGTAGTTGAGCTCCTGGATGGCCGCCTCGACCCGGCTCTTGGTGGCCGGTGTGACGTGCACGTAGCCGTTCACCACGTTGGAGACGGTCTTCACCGAGACGCCGGCCAGGCGGGCCACGTCCTTGAGGCCGACGCGAGCTTTGTCCATGGACAGACAGTGTATGCGCTTCTTTACAACGTTGAATACAACGATGTATAGATGGGGCGAAGCCTACGAAGGAGGACTGTCCATGGAATCCGCCAAGCTCACGCTGGACCCGGCGTTCGAGGTCGGGCCGGTGGAACGGCGGCTGTTCGGATCGTTCGTCGAGCACATGGGGCGGTGCGTGTACACGGGCGTGTTCGAGCCCGGGCACGAGAGCGCCGACGACGGCGGCCTGCGGCGTGACGTCATCGAGCTGGCGCGGGAGATGGGCGTGACGGCCGTCCGCTATCCGGGTGGCAACTTCGTGTCCAACTACGAATGGGAGGACGGCGTCGGGCCGGCGCCTGAGCGGCCCACGAGGCTGGACCTGGCGTGGCGGCAGATCGAGACGAACGCGTTCGGGCTCGGTGAGTTCATGACCTGGCTGGGGGAGCTGCGGGCCGAGCCGGTGATGGCGGTCAACCTTGGCACCAGAGGCGTGAGCGCGGCCCGGGACCTGCTCGAATATGCCAACTACCCGGGCGGCACCCGCTGGTCGGACCTGCGTGTCAAGCACGGCGTACGCGAGCCGTACGGCATCAAGGTGTGGTGCCTGGGCAACGAGATGGACGGCCCCTGGCAGATCGGCGGGAAGACCGCGGACGAGTACGGCAGGCTCGCGTTCGAGACGGCCAAGGCCATGCGCCGGGTGGACCCGAGCATCGAGCTGGTGGCCTGCGGCAGCTCCAACATGCGGATCCCCACGTTCGGCTCGTGGGAGGCGACGGTGCTGGAGCACTGCTACGACGAGGTGGACTACATCTCCGCGCACTCCTACTACGACCCGGTGGCCGGCGACCGGGCCACCTACCTGGCCTCGGCGGTGGAGATGGAGCAGCAGATCCAGGGCGTGACAGCCACGGCCGACCACGTGGCGGCCAAGCTCGGCAGCCGCAAGCGGCTCAAGGTCTCCTTCGACGAGTGGAACGTCTGGTCGCAGAGCCTGTTCGAGGGAGAGGGCAGCCTCGGCTGGGCGCACGCGCCGCGCATCATCGAGGAGGAGTACGACGTGGCCGCCGCCGCGGTCGTCGGCAGCCTGCTCATCACCCTGCTCAACCACGCCGACCGGGTCGGCATCGCCTGCCAGGCGCAGCTCGCCAACGTGATCGCCCCCATCCGCACCGAGCCGGGCGGCCCCGCGTGGCGGCAGACGATCTTCCACCCGTTCGCGCTCACCGCCGCCAACGCCCGGGGGCGGGTGCTGCAGGTGGAGGCCACGGCGCCGGTCATGCCTACCGAGCGCTACGGCGAGGTGCCCGTGCTGGCCGCCGCCGCCACGCTGGACGAGGGCGAGCTCTCGGTCTTCGCGGTGAACCGCGGCGAGACCCCGCTGCCGCTGGCGATCGACCTGCGCGGCCTGCCGTGCCCCACGGGGATCTCGCACGTCACGGTCGCCGACGACGACCCGGCCGCGCGCAACACCGAGCGCGACCCGCGCCGCGTCGAGCCTCGTGCGGTCCAGGGCGCGACGATCGACGGCGACCGGCTGAACGTGGTGCTCCCGCCGATCTCGTTCAACGTCGTCAAGGCCTCGTGACCTGAAGGTCCTGCGTCCCGATGACCTTGAGCAGCCGCAGCGCCTCGTACGACGGAGTCCCCGGCGCGGCTGTGTAGAGCACGACCCACTGGTCGCCCTCGGGCACGTGCAGCGTCTCGCAGTCGAGCTCCAGCCAGCCGACGGCCGGATGGTTGATGCGCTTGCGCGCCGACCTGCGTACGGTCACGTCGTGTCCGGCCCACAGCTCGGCGAACTCCGGACTGCTCGCCAGCAGCCGTTCGACGAGCCGGTGGATGCCGGGATCGTCCGGATAGCGGGCGGAGGCGGCCCGCAGGTCGGCCACCGACTCCCTGGCGAACCGCCACGCCCCCTCCGGGTCGTGGCGCGCCCTGGCCTGCGGGTCGGTGAAGTAGCGCCAGATGAGGTTCCGCTCGCCGGGCGACAGCGCGGAGAAGTCCGTGAGCAGCGCCGCGGCGAGCGGGTTCCAGGCCAGCACGTCGTACTTGGCGTCGGCAAGGAGTGCCGGGGTGTCGTCGAGCCGGTCGAGCAGGTGCAGGACACCGGGTCTGACCTCCGGCGACGGGCCGGGCGGAGGCCCCGGCGGCTCGCCGGTCAGGTAATACAGGTGGGAGCGCTCGTCGTCCGACAGCCGCAGCGCCCTGGCGATCGCGCCGAGCATCTGACGCGACGGCCGCGGCCCGCGCGCCTGCTCCAGGCGGGCGTAGTAGTCGACCGACATCCCGGCCAGCCGGGCGACCTCCTCGCGCCGCAGCCCGGGGGTGCGGCGGCGCTCGCCGCCCTCCAGGCCGACGTCGGACGGCAGCACCAGCTCGCGGCGGCTGCGCAGGAACGCCGCGAGCTCCGCCCTGTTGATCCGGTCCATGCCCTCAGCATGCCTGACCTGCGCCACCGTAACCAGGGACCGCCGATCCGGGGCTCCGCGGGTCTCTCCCGCCCGAGCACCGCTCCGCCCAGGCTTGAGGCCATGAACATCGCACTCATCACCGGCGCGAACAAGGGCATCGGGTACGCCACCGCCCGCGTACTGGGCAAGGACGGATATGTCGTCCTCATCGGCGCCCGCGACCACGAGCGAGGCACGAGGGCGGCCGCGGAGCTGGCGGCGGAGGGACTGGACGCCCGCTTCGTCCACCTGGACGTCACCGACCCGGACACCGTGGAGTCGGCCGCCGCCTACGTCGACCGCGAGCACGGCCGCCTGGATCTGCTGATCAACAACGCCGCCGTCTCCCGCGACCAGGAGCGCACGCCGAGTCGGCTCCCGGTCGCCGCCCTCCGCGAGGTCTACGAGACGAACGTGATCGGCGTCGTCGCCGTGACCAACGCCATGCTCCCGCTGCTGCGCAGGTCGGAGGCCGGCCGCGTGGTGAACGTCTCCAGCGGCCTGGGCACGTTCGCGTTCCTGGCCGACGAGAAGTCGGCGTGGCGCCCGTACGCGACCCTGCTCGGCTACAACTCCTCCAAGGCCGCCCTGAACGCCGTCACCCTGATTTACGCCGAGGAACTCCGCGACACGCCGATCAAGGTCTACGCGGTCTCGCCCGGCTTCTGCGCCACCGATCTCAACGGGCACCGCGGGGTGCTGAGCGCCGACGAGGGCGGCGAGCACGTGGCCCGCCAGGCCACCCTGCCCGATGCCCCGACCGGCGTCTTCCTCAGTGAGGAGGGCGGCACGTACCCGTGGTGACCCTCAGTCCAGCTCCAGCGCCTTGCGCAGCCACGACTCCACGCCCGCCACGTGAACGGTCGCCCAGGAGCGGGCGACGTCGGCCTGGCGGGCGGCGATGGCCTCGTAGATCGCGGTGTGCTGCTCCCGCGTCTTCTCCATCGCGCCCTCCTGCGTGAGCCCGCGCCAGATCCGGGCCCGAGTGGTCGGACCTGACAGGCTCTCGATGAACGAGCAGAGCACGCTGTTGCCCGATCCCCGCGCGATCTGGTGGTGGAACTGGAGGTCGTTGGCCACCAGCTCCTCGACCGTGGGCTGGGCGGGCAGGGACTCGAGGATGACGCGCAGCTCCGCGATCTCCTCGTCGGTCATGAGCTCGGTCGCCATCGCCGTGGCGGCCGGCTCCAGGATGCGCCTGACCTCGAAGAACTGGATCACCGTGTCGTCGCGGTGCAGGTCGAGCACGAACGACATGGTGTCGAGGAGCAGGCGCGGCTCCAGGCTGGTGACGTACGTGCCGTCGCCCTGACGTACGTCGAGCACGTTGATCAGGGACAGCGCGCGCACGGCCTCGCGCAGCGAGTTGCGCGAGAGGCCGAGGCGCTCGGCGAGGTCGGCCTCCTTGGGCAGCCGGTCGCCTGGGGCCAGCTCGCCAGAGACGATCATCTCTTTGATCTTGTCGATGGCCGCGTCGGTGACCGCCACGCTTCTCTCCCTAGACATCGGATGTCTAGGAGTCTAGAGCCTGGAACCGGACCGGATCGACATCGGGGACCCGGCTAATCTGACCTCTTGCCTCCAGAGCGCGCAGGTGCGCCGCCGCCTCTCCGGCCGCCATGCCTCTCAGCATGGGGGACAGGTCGTCCCACGGCCTGTTCCACGTCATCATCGCGGCGACCTCCCAGATGGTCTGCGGTTCCGGCTGCTGGGCCAGGAGGGCGCGCAGCCGGACGAGCTTCTCCTCGTGATGGTGGCGGATCTCGGCGGCCCGCGCGGCCACATCAGGAAATATCCACTCATGCGCGGGAAGCGCGTCGAGGGGGCCCAGCTCGCCGACCCGGTCCAAGGAGTCCAGGAAATCACCCAATGGATCGACATCATCCCTGTCATACGGATAAATCCCGACGTGGGGAGTGATGTCGGGAAGGATGTGGTCGCCGGTGAACAGCCGGTCGGCATCCTCCAGATGCAGGCAGATGTGCCCGGGGGTGTGGCCGGGCGTGTGCACGGCCCGCAGCTTGCGCCCCGGCAGGTCCACCAGGTCACCGTCACGCAGCTCGCGATCGGGCAGGGCGGGCGGCATCGGCCGGCTCACCGCCTGCCGTACCTCGCCGGGGTCGGCGCCCGCCCGCCTGAGCATGTCGGACTGGAAGCTCTCGTGCTCGTCGACCGGATACGCGTGCATGAGCCTGACCAGCGCCGCGTCGTTCTCGTGCATGGCGATCCACGCCCCGGACCGCTCCTTGACCTGGCCGGCGAGCCCCGCGTGGTCGGGATGGAAATGGGTGACGACCACCCCGCTCACCGTGCCCACGTCGAGCCCGAGCGCCGCGAGCCCGCCGCTGAGCGCCTCCCAGGCGTCCGGATGGTTCCACCCGGCGTCGACCAGCACCGGCCCCTTGGGTGACTCGACGGCGTAGACGAGCGTGTAGCCGAGCGGGTTGCCCGGGATCGGCACCGGCACGCTCCACACCCCGCCGCCGAGGTCCTGCGGCCGCTGCTCGGAGTACGGCCTGCGTCTGCTCTTCATGCGCCCCATCTCATTGTTCTAATCGACCCGCTCCAGGACGGTGGCCGTGGCCAGCGCACCGCCGGCGCACATCGTGACCAGGGCGGTGGTCGAGTCGGACCGCTCCAGCTCGTGCAGCGCCGTGGTGATCAGCCGGGCGCCCGTGGCGCCGACCGGATGCCCGAGCGCGATGGCGCCCCCGTTGACGTTGACGCGGTCGAAGTCGGGCTCGTGCACGCTCGCCCATGACAGTACGACCGACGCGAACGCCTCGTTCACCTCGAACCTGTCGATGTCGCCGATCGTCATCCCGGCCGCCGCCAGCACCTTGGCCGTCGCCGCTACCGGCCCGTCCAGGTGGTAGTGCGGCTCAGCGCCCACGAGCGCCTGCGCCAGGATCCGCGCCCTGGGCCGCAGCCCCTGCCTCGCGGCGGCCTCCTCGCTCATCACCAGCACGGCCGCGGCGCCGTCGGAGATCTGCGACGAGGTGCCCGCGGTGTGCAGCGCGCCCTCGGCGACGGGCTTCAGCTTGGCCAGCGTCTCGACCGTGGTCTCGCGTAATCCCTGGTCCCTGCGTACGTCCCCGACGGGCACGATCTCCCGCCCGAACCGCCCGTCGGCCCACGCCTTGGCCGCCAGCCGCTGTGAGCGCGCCCCGAACCAGTCGAGCCGCTCCCGCGTCAGCCCGCGCCGCCGCGCGATCCGCTCGGCGGCGGTGAACTGGTCGGGCAGGTCGATGCTCCAGTCGTCCGGCTTGGCCCTGGCGGGCGCCACGTTGCTGCCGAGCGGCGCCCGGCTCATCACCTCGACGCCGCACCCGATACCCGCCTCGATCACGCCCGAGCTCACCAGGGCCGCCGCGAGGTGCACCGCCTGCTGCGAGGACCCGCACTGCGCGTCCACGGTCGTCACCCCGGCCTCGTACGGCAGCCCGGCATAGAGCCACGAGTATCGCCCGACGTGGCCGCCCTGCTCGCCCGCCTGCGTCACGCACCCGGTGAAGACCTGGCCGACGGCCGCCGGCTCGACGCCCGAGCGCTGGACGAGCCCGTTCAGTGCGATGGCCAGGACCTGTTGCGGCTTGAGCCCGGCCAGCCAGCCCGCCCGCTTGCCGATGGGAGTGCGAACGGCCTCGACGATCACAGGTGTGCCCACAGTCGCCTCCAGAACGATGCTCTGGCGCTGACTGTAACGCGTTCTACTTTGCCGCGGAACCCTCCAGCACCTCCGGCAGCCCGAACGTCTCGAACAGCTTCTTCTCGAAGAACATGACGCCGTGGCTGATCCGCTCCCCGGAGAACGTCACCACCATGAGCGAGAACTGCCGGTAGACGCCGTCCTCGCGCAAGTACATGGCGAAGGCCGTCTGGCCGTTGGCGGCGGTCGGCACCAGCTTGAGATCGCCGGGACCCTTGGCGGGGCACTGCGTCTTCATGAGCTCCAGGATCGACTCCGGCCCCTGGTACCAGCCGACGAAAGGCGGCATCTCCCAGATCGCGTCCTTGGTGAACTGCTCCACCAGGCTCTCGAAGTCGTAGTTCTCGAACGCCGCCACGTAACGCTCGAGCTGGGCCCGCTGGTCGGATGACAGTGGCTCCACCGGGTCGTCGCGGTTCGGCTGCACCTGGTCGAGCTGGGCGCGGGCCCGCTGGAGGATGCTGTTGACGGCCGCGGTGGACGTCTCCAGCGCCTCGGCCACCTCGGCGGCCTTCCATCTGAGCACGTCGCGCAGGACCAGCACCGCGCGCTGCCGGGGCGGCAGGTGCTGCAGCGCGGCGATGAGGGCGAGCCTGATGCTCTCGCGCGAGGTCACGATCGAGGCGGGATCGTCGCCGGCCGCGCCCGCCAGCGCGTCGGGCACGGGCTCCAGCCACAGCACCTCGTTGTCCTGCACCAGGGGAGCGGTCGCCTCGGTGCTGGGAGCGCCGAGACCGGTGGGGAGCGGCCGCCTGCCGCGGCTGTCGAGCGCGGTCAGGCAGGCGTTCGTGGCGATGCGATAGAGCCACGTGCGCAGCGAGGAGTGCCCTTCGAAGCCGTCGTAGGCCCGCCACGCGCGCAAGTACGTCTCCTGGACGAGGTCTTCCGCGTCGTGCACCGAGCCCATCATCCGGTAGCAGTGCGCCAGGAGCTCGCGCCGCATCGGATCAGCCTGTCGGAGGAACTCCTCGTTCGTCGGCTTGTCGGTCATCGGGAACCTCCATGGATGCTCTGGTTTGGGGCCGGAGAGGGGACGGACCCCTGCGGAGCAGGGTAAGAACAGGCGTTTCGTCGCCAGGTGAGATGCCGTCGAAACCGTCAGGGTGGCGCATCGGCTTCTTCTTGCCGGTGGTAGGCGTAGCCGTCGCCGCGCTGCAACAGGCGGACGTGTCGGTGGGCAATGCCCTGGACGGTGCCGAGGCGGGTGGTGATGTTGAACTTGCCGGTGGCGCGGACCGCGACCCGGCCGGTGTGGACCCCGGCGTTCTTGCCGGTCGGGGCGGTAGCGCGGACCAGGTCACCAGTTGCGAAGCCGTAGACGCGTTTAATGCGGGGTAGCTGCAGCCTCGGAAAGCCGTACTTGTCGGTGCGGGTGCGGCAGTGGGTCCCGCGGCCGGTTGCCGCGGCAGCCAGAACCTGGCCTGGCCAGGTCGTCACCTGGTGCAGCTCGCCGACGTGCAGTGCGTCCAGGGTGTGCGACTTTGGGGCTCCGGTCCGCCGCCGGTTCCACTTGGTGCGGCCACCTGTGGCGCCGTGTATCGGGACGTCAAACCTAGACAGGGCGCGCCAGATCGCCCACCGTGTGGCGTTCATGGCCGCCGCGTCCCGTAGCGGCGCCTTCGACTGAGCCAGGATCCGGTCCAGCACCGTGGGCCGTCCGGCGAGGAACTCCTCCACCGGGGTGGCGTTCTTGGCCTGGTTGCACGGAACGCAGGCCATAGCCAGGTTGGAGATTCGGTCTGAGCCGCCGCGTGCCTTCGCGTGTATGTGGTCGATGTCCAGCGGCGTGCCCGTAGCACCACAGTAGGCGCAGGCCCGGTCCCACTTTTCCAGCAGGTACTGCCGGACCTCGTACCCGTGGAGGGTGCCCTGTTGGTACTCAACACCGTCCAGCGGGCGCCCGGCCGCCATGGCGTGCACATCGAACGCCGCCTGCTCCAGGTGGACGGCGCGGACCGGAGCCCATCGGGTCAGGCGAGCGATCCACGACATCGTGGTATCAACCCGGTGTTGCAGCGACGGCGCCAGCCATCCGATCGGCCGAGTTCGGTTGGCGAACCGGGGTGCCCGATAGCGCAGGTTCGCCGACCGGCGCCGCCGGCGATACCCGGCCCGTGCCGTCAAGCCGTCGCGGATGGCCGCGCCGCGGTGTCCGAGCTGCAGACCGTACAGTCCTGTACGATGCCCGCTGTCTTCGCGGAACACTGCGATCCCGGTGTGCCTGGAGCCTGGGTCGACGCCGAGCTCTACGCCCTGCACCGTTGAGGCGGCAGCGGTGCGGTCTTTCAGCCGGATCACGAACGGAGTGTGCCGGTGCACCACCGCCCGCCCGGCCTTCAACAGTCTCCTGGCCCGTGCCGGATGGCAGGGGTCCAGTGGAGTGCCGTCCTTCGCGAGGACGAACACCCGGGGTGCGGTCTCACGACCGCGGACTCCGCTTGCGCGGGTGACGCTCTCGCCGCCAGGTGAAGCGGCAGGAGTCTCTCCTCGACCATGTTTCACGCCGGATACGCCGCCAGCGGCGTGCCGGTGCCCCGTTTCGTCCCTGCTCCCAGGGGTGTCTGCTGACACCGGTTCGAGAGCCTGCCGCTGGAGAAGCACGGCAGGGTCGGTCTGCTGCCCTACGTGAAACGTAGCCACCAAGGTCACCTCCCTCTTGCGTGGTGGCTGGGTCTGGTCACTCAGGCCCGCCCCATCGGGGCAAGCCCCCACCTCAGGCCGGGGAGCGAGTGACACCCCCTGTATAGACGCTGCCACTGACAGACTGACTGGTTCTGATGCCATGCGGTCGATCGGAGATCTAGGGCACAGCCCTTTGCTTCGGTGGCAGGTGTTCTTTCGAAAATCTATACGATTGGCAGCGCAGGGTTGCATTCCTTTCACGGACTGTAATGCTGTGAGTCAACGGCGACATAGCGTTCTAGCGCACTTCCGTGGTGTGGTGCCCAAAGTGCTGCACTGCACGGCCGCTGCCGGGGGGTTGCGGCCCGGCGGTGGGGTCAGTGGGCGACGGTGAGGACGATCTTGCCGGTGGTGCGGTTCGTCTCGCCGAGCTCGTGGGCCTTGGCGGCCTCCGCCAGCGGAAGGACGGCGGCGATCTCCACCCGCAGCTTGCCGGCCTCGACCAGGGCCGCGAGGGCGCGCATCGCGGCCTGGTCCGGCTCCACCAGCACCGCCTCCGCGCGGATGCCCAGCTCGGCGGCCCGCTCGTGGAAACCGGGGTCGAGCTCCCTGAGCACCAGCGAGACGATCACGCCGTCCCGGCGCAAGGTGGGCAGCGAGCGCGGCCCGTAGTCGCCGCCGATGGTGTCGAGCACCACGTCCACGTCCCGCACGACCTCGGCGAAGTCCTCGTTACGGTAGTCGACCAGCTCGTCGGCGCCCAGGCCGCGCAGGAACTCGTGCTTGGCCGCGCTGGCCGTCCCGATCACATAAGCGCCGCGCGCCTTGGCGATCTGGACCGCGAGATGCCCCACGCCGCCCGCGGCGGCGTGAATCAGCACGCGCTGCCCGCCCTTCAACCCGGCGACGTCCACGAGCGCCTGGTACGCCGTCAGCCCCGCGAGTGGGATCCCGGCCGCCTGGACATGGTCGATGTTGGCGGGCTTACGCACGAAATGCCGAGACGGCGCGGTCACGTACTCGGCGAAGGCGCCGTGCGCGTCCGGGTACTTCAGCATGCCGAACACCTCGTCGCCCGGCTTGTAGAGCGCCTGCCCGAAACCAGAGGCCTCGACCACGCCCGAGACGTCGTAGCCGAGTACGAACGGAAGTCTGTCCGTCAGGAAGCCGCCCGACTGGCGGGTCTTCCAGTCGGTCGGGTTCAGCCCTGCCGCCTCCACCCGCACCAGCACCTCCGTCGGGCCCGGAACCGGCTTGTCGACCTCGACCGTCTTCAGCACCTCGGGGCCGCCCAGGGTGTCCTGGCTGATCGCTTTCATCTTCATGAGACCAGCCTCCTGGTTCCAGGGCGGAGCCCGCGAGTGGCCCAAAGGCCATTCTGTGTAAAGATCGGGCCATGCATCGAGTCGCCGTCCTCGCCGTTGACGGGATCATCCCGTTCGAGCTGAGCATTCCCTCCCGGATCTTCGGCACCGCGCAGGGGCCCGGCGGCGAGCCGCTCTACGAGGTGGTCACCTGCACGCCCGACGGCACGCCCGTCGCCACCGCCGCCGACTACCGGGTCGCGGTCGAGCATGACGCGAGCGTGCTGGAGCGCGCCGACACGGTGGTGGTGCCCGCCGCGGAGTGGTTCTCCGGGATCACGGGCAGGGACTCGCTGCCCGCCGGCCTGGACGGGGCGCTCGCCCGGATCCGTCCCGGCGCTCGGGTCGTGTCCATCTGCGTCGGCACGTTCGTGCTGGCGGCCGTGGGGCTGCTCGACGGCCGCCCGGCGACCACGCACTGGCGGCACGCCGAGCGGTTCGCCGCCGTGTTCCCGAAGGTGCGGGTGGACGCGGACGTGCTGTTCGTGGACGACGGCGACGTGCTCACCTCGGCGGGCGCGTCGGCCGGGGTCGACCTCTTCCTCCACCTCGTCCGCCGCGACCACGGCAGCCGGGTCGCCAACCAGGTGGCCAGGGGGTGCGTGGTGCCGCCGTGGCGGGACGGTGGCCAGGCGCAGTACATCGAGCATCCGGTGCCCGAGCCGTCCAGCGTCGGCACCGCTCCGACCAGGGCCTGGGCCATGGAGCGGCTGGGCGCCCCGCTCCGGCTGGACGACCTGGCGGGTCACGCCGGTATGAGCAGGCGTACGTTCACCCGGCATTTCCGGCAGGAGGTGGGGCTGAGCCCCGGTCAATGGCTGATCCAGCAGCGCGTCGCCCTGGCCAGACACCTCCTGGAGACCAGCGACCTCCCGGTGGACCGCATCGCGGACCGCGCCGGCTTCGGCACGCCGGCCTCGCTCAGGCAGCACCTGCAGGCGGCGGTGGGGGTCTCACCGCACGCCTACCGCCGCACGTTCCACCTGGCGAACTAGGCGATCGGCGCAGCCTTAGATATCGGTGAGCAGCCTGGCGGCGGCGGTCTCGATGCGACGCTGGATCTGGTCGTAGGTGCGGCGGCCGCGGAGCATCTCCAGGAGCTCCTGGACCCACACGCTGGCCAGGGAGCCCGCGAGGTCGAGCTGCTCCTCGGTCGCCTCCTCGAGGCTCAGGCCGTCGGCCGAGACGCGCAGCAGCAGCCCCGTCATGCGCTCGCCGAACGGGGTCTGGACCTCCGCCATGATGAGCGAGCGGATGAGCGCGTCGGCCAGCTCCGGCTCGCGCATCAGCCCGCGCGTGGCCCTCATCAGCACGTCCACCGCGCGGCTCGACGGCGTGGCGGCGCCGGGCGGCCTGCGCTCGATGCTGCTTTCCAGAAGGTCGATCTCCTCGCCCACCACCGCCACCACCAGGTCCATCTTGGACGGGAAGTAGCGGTAGAGGGTGCCGAGGGCGACGCCCGCGCGCTCGGCCACCGTACGCATCTGCATGGCCTCGACCCCGCCCCGGGAGGCGAGCGCGGCCGCCGCCTGGACGATGCGCTTGCGGCGTTGGTGCTGGCTACGCGTACGGACACTGTGCCCGCCCGTCGTGGGGTGGCTTTCCATGATCCCCTCGGTGTCGCTGGAGGGCGCGGCGATCGTCGCCGGCGTGGTACGCATAAGAACACGTTATCTGATTTCTCGATATCGCGGCTTGTTACTAGCGGGTCACAAAGTGGCCATATAGCCCCATGTCTTCGGCGTTACACGCATATGTCACGACTTATCGGCATGGACGGGCACTGGACAGATATTAGAATCTGTTCTAGTTTGCGATTCGGCTGACCGAGCGCTTGGTGGAGGCCCTGGATGATCGCGGACACGCTGGCGGCCCTGCTTCTCGCACGGGCGGAGGACGATCGACCTGGGCTGATGTTCGAGGACATGACGTGGTCGTGGCGCGAGCACGTGGCCGCCTGCCGTGCCTCCGGAGCATGGCTGTCCCGGCGCGGCACCCGGTCGCATGTCGGGGTGCTCAGCGAGAACGTTCCTGAGCTGGTGTTCCTCGTGGGCGCGGCGGCGCTGTCCGGGCACGTGGTCGTCGCGCTGAACCCGACGCGCTCGGTCGAGGAGCTGGTCCGCGACGCCCGCGCCACCGACGTGGACCTGCTCCTGGCCGACAGCCCCTACGCGGCGACGGCCGGGCAGGTGGCCGATGCGCTGGGGGTGGAGGCGCTGCCCCTGTCCGCCGTCGGCCTCGAGCCGCCGGCCACACCGCAGGACGCGCCGGGGGACCTGGTGATGCTGATCTTCACCTCCGGCACCTCGGGCCGGCCCCGCGCCGTGCGGATCACGCAGCGCAAGCTCGCCCTGCCCGGGATGAGCCTGGGGACGCGGCTCACGCCCTCCGACGTCGTGTACTGCTCGATGCCGCTGTTCCACTCCGGCGCGCTGATGGCCGCCTACGCCCCGGCGGTGGCGTCGGGGGCGGCGCTGGTGCTGCGGCGGCGGTTCTCGGCGTCGGGCCTGCTGCCGGACATCAGGCGGTACGGCTGCACGTACCTGCACTATGTCGGCAAAGCGCTCTCCTATGTCCTGGCCACCCCGGAACGCGCGGACGACGCCGACAACCCGCTGCGGATCGCGTTCGGGAACGAGGGCAGCGCGGTGGCGACCAGGAGGTTCGGGGAACGGTTCGGGTGCCACGTGATCGACGCCTTCGGTTCCACGGAGACGGCCATCTCGCTCACCCCCGACCCGTCCGGCCCGCCCGGATGCCTCGGGAGGCTGCCGGAGGGGGTTCGGATCCTCGACCCTGTGACGGGTCGCCCCTGCCCGCCGGGCCGCATCGAGAACGGCCGCCTGCTCAACGCGGAGGAGGCCGTCGGCGAGCTGGTCAACGTGGCCGGGCTGGGGCTGTTCGACGGCTACTACAACGATCCCGAGGCCGACGCCGAGCGCATCAGGGACGGCGCGTTCTGGTCGGGCGACCTGGCGTACGCGGACGGGGACGGCTACGTGTTCTTCGCTGGGCGCGGAACCGAGCGTCTGCGCGTGGACGGCGAGAACCTGGCTGTCGCGCCCGTCGAGGCGGCGCTGAGAGAGTTCGCCGGGGTGGTCGAGGCGGCCGTCTACCCGGTGCCCGATCCGGCGGCCGGCGACCAGGTCATGGCGGCGCTCGTGCTGGAGGGCGGGTTCGACCCGGACGCGTTCACGGCGTTCCTGGCTTCGCGCCGCGACCTGGGTGCCAAATCTTTACCCCGATTTATCCGCCTTTCTGGGGACCTGCCCCAGACGCCCTCGCACAAGGTCCTCAAACGGGTCCTCGCCCGCGAGGCCTGGCGCACCGCCGACCCGGTCTGGTGGCGCACGGGTTGCGGGCTCCGGCCGCTGACCGACGCGGACGTCAAGGGCATCGAGGAGGAGTTCGTACGGCACGGCAGGCAACACCTCTTGGAGGCTTGAATGGACTTCAACCTGGACGAAACCCAGCAGGACCTGCGGAAGCTGGCGGCCGAGGTGCTGGCCAAAGAGGACGGCGAGCGGTTGCGGCAGGCCGGGCTCATGAGCGTGTGCGTGCCGGAGGAGGCGGGCGGAGCCGGGCTCGGGCCGGTCGAGATGGCCGTGGTGCTGCGCGAGGTGGGTGCGCGCGCGGCGCCGGTGCCCGTGCTGCCCACACTGGTGAGCACGCTGACGCTGGCCCACTGCGGCACCCTTGACCAGCAGCGCCGCTTGAGCGACGGGGCCACTGTCGCGCTCCGTGAGCCCGGGAGGGCGCCGGCCGACCCGCCCCTGACGACCGCCCGGCCCGTCGACGGCGGCTGGGCGTTGACCGGTCGCAAGGTCTCGGTGCCCTACCCCGGGGGCTGGGTGCTGGTCAGCGCGGACGAGGGCCTGTTCCTGGTCGAGTCGCCACCCACCATCCCCGAGTACACCTCCACCGGCGAGCCCGCCGCCACCATCGCGCTGGACGGCACCCCGGCCGAGCGGGTCGCGGGCCCGGAGGCGGTCACCGGAGCCAGGCGGCTGTTCATGGCGGCCGTGGCCGCCCAGGCCAGTGGCGTGCTGGCCGGCGCCCTGGAGCTCACCACCGGTTACATCAGGACGAGGAAGCAGTTCGGCCGGGCGCTGGCCGAGTTCCAGGCCGTGACCATGCAGATCGCCGACGTCTACATCGCTGCGCGGGCCCTGGACGTGGCCATGTGGTCGGCGGCCTGGCGCCTGGGGGAGGGACTGCCGGCCGACCAGGACCTCGCGCTGGCCGCGTACCACGTCAGTGAGGCTTTCAAGGCGCTCTACACCTGCCAGCACCTGCACGGCGGGATGGGGCTGGACGTGACGTATCCGCTGCACCGCTACTTCGCCCAGGCCAAGCACCTGTCCCACCTGCTCGGCGGCGCCGACGCCCAGCTCGACCTGATCGGAGCGCTCGTCTGATGCTGATCGACCTGACCCCCGCCCAGCGGGCACTCCGGGACGAGCTTCGCGAGTACTTCCAGGCCTGTCTCACCGACGAGGACCGCAGGAAGATCGCGGAGGATCCGTTCGGCGGGGCGTACATGGAGCACTGCCGCCGCCTCGGCCGCGACGGCAAGCTGGGCATCGGCTGGCCCAAGGAGTACGGGGGAGGCGGCTACGGCCCCCTCGAACAGCAGATCTTCGCCAACGAGATCGCCCGGGCGGGCGTCCCGTACCCGATCATCACGGTGCAGACCGTGGGGCCGACGCTCATGCAGTACGGCACGCAGGAGCAGAAGGACCTCTTCCTTCCGCGGATCCTCGCGGGCGAGTGCCACTTCGCCATCGGCTACAGCGAGCCCGAGGCCGGCACCGACCTGGCCTCCCTGCGTACGACGGCGGTGCTCGACGGCGACCACTACGTCGTCAACGGCCAGAAGGTCTTCACCAGCGGCGCGCACTACGCCCAGTACATCTGGCTGGCCGCCCGCACAAATCCCGAGGCCAAGAAGCACAAGGGCATCACCATGATGATCGCCTCCACGGACGACCCCGGCTTCTCGTGGACGCCGATCGTCACCATGGACGGCCGCCACCACACGAACGCCACCTACTACAGCGACGTACGCGTGCCCGTGAACATGGTGGTCGGCGAGGTGGACCGCGGCTGGGACCTGATCGTCAACCAGCTCAACCACGAACGCGTCACCCTCGGCCCGGCCGGCAACCTCGGTCAGACGTACGACCGCTTCCTCGCCTGGGCCCGCCGCACGGGGCTGGCGGAGAACCCGGACGTACGGCGGGCGCTGGCCAGGGTGTGGGCGGCCTTCCGCACCAACGAACTGCTGAACTGGCAGGTAGCCGCGAACATGGACCTCGGCTGGCTGGGCGCCCCCGACGCCTCGGCCACCAAGATCTACGGCTCCGAGCGCATGCAGGAGATCGGCAGGCTCGTCGGCGACATCCTGTCCAGGTACGGGGACCCGTCCGACCCGGAGACGGCCGAGCTGCTCGAACGCGTGGACCACGGGGTGAAGGGGGCGGTGGTGCTGACGTTCGGCGGCGGGGTGAACGAGGTGCAGCGGGAGCTGATCGCCATGCTCGGCCTGAGCCTGCCGAGGCCGCCGCGATGACTCCTCCCATGAACGACCAGGAGCTGCACGAGCTGGCGGAGAAGCAGGCGGCGCTCGGGGAGGTACGCGGCACCCCGGCACGCGACCCCGTGAACGCCCCCATGATCAGGCACTGGCTGGACGCCATGGGCGACGAGAACCCCGCGTACCTGGAGAAAGGGGTCGCGCCGCCCGCGATGGCCCAGGTGTGGACGATGCCGGGCGTGCGGCGGTCGGCCAAGGACCGTTCGCCGGTGGACGACATGATCGCCGCGCTCGACGCGAGCGGCTACACGGGCGTGGTGGCGACGAACTGCGAGCAGACCTATCACCGGTACGCGCGGATCGGGGAGCGGCTGACCCCGGCCACGCGGTTCACGGACCTGGCCGGGCCCAAGCGGACGGCTCTTGGGGTGGGGTTCTTCGCCACCTGGACGGTCACCTGGTACGGCGAGGACGAGGAGCCGGTGGCCGAGATGCTCTTCCGGGTCCTGAAATTTCGCCCACGCACGCGGGAGAGCTCTTCGAGTACGACGGGGCAGGCGGCGGCCGGGGAGGGGCAGGCGGCGGCGTACCCGCTCCAACCCGCCATCAACCAGGACACGGCCTTCTTCTGGGAAGGCGTGAAACAGGGCGAGCTGCGCATCCAGACCTGCGCCGACTGCGGCGAGCTCCGCCACCCGCCCGGTCCGCTGTGCCCCCGCTGCCGCTCGGTCAACCGTGGCCACATGGTGGCGAGCGGGCAAGGAACCCTCTACAGCTATGTCGTCCATCACCATCCTCCGGTGCCGGGCAGGGAGACGCCGTTCGTGGTGGGCGTGGTGGAACTGCCGGAAGGCGTACGGATCGTGGGAAACGTGGTGGACTGCCCGATCGAGGAGGTGGCGGTCGGCATGCCGTTGCGCGTGACGTACCGGCGGATGGACGACCAGCTCGTCCTCCCGATGTGGACGCCGGGGGAGGCGTGATGGAGATCGGAGCGGCGCTGCCGGAGCTGTCCATCGACCTCACGCCTACCGTGGTCGTCTCCACGGCCCTGGCCACCATGGACTTCACGCCGGTCCACCACGACGTCGAGATGGCCCGCGGCCAGGGCTCGAAGGACATCTTCCTCAACATTTTGACCACGATGGGGCTGGTCGAGCGGTACGTCACCGACTGGGCGGGTCCGGAGGCCGTGATCGAGCGCATCGCGGTCAAGCTGGGCGTACCGGCGTACGCGGGGGACCGCCTGTGCTTCAACGGGACGGTCGTGGCACGCGAGGACGGCCGGCTCACGGTCGAGGTACGCGGCAAGGTCAGCCTGGGAGACCACGCCACGGGAACGGTCACCCTGATGGAGGAGGGCGAGCGTCGTTGAGCGGACGAACGTTGCCGAACGGGGATGCGCCGCTGAGCGGGCGGGCCGCGATAGCGGGCATCGGCGCCACCGAGTTCAGCAAGCAGTCGGGGCGTTCCGAGCTGCGGCTCGCCGCGGAGGCCGTGCTGTCGGCGCTGGACGACGCGGGCATCTCACCCGGCGACGTGGACGGCATGGTGACCTACACCCAGGACTCCAACCAGGAGATCGCCGTGGCGAGGGAGACGGGGATCGGGGACCTGACGTTCTTCTCGCGGGTCGAGTACGGCGGCGGCGCGGCGTGCGGGACCGTGGCACACGCGGCCATGGCCGTGGCGACGGGAATGGCGCGGACGGTCGTGTGCTACCGCGCCTTCAACGAACGTTCGGGCCGCCGCTTCGGCCAGCCCAACAGCCGCCTGACCGGCGAGCCCACCTCCCAGGGCTTGGAGATGAGCTGGCACGTGCCGTTCGGCCTGATGACGCCCGCGGCATGGGTGGCGATGTTCGCCCGCCGCTACATGCATGCATACCGAGCGACCTCGGAGGACTTCGGCCGGGTGGCGGTGGCCATGCGCAGGCACGCGGCCACCAACCCGGCCGCCTGGTTCTACCAGCGCCCCATCACGCTGGAGGAGCACCAGGCGTCCAGGTGGATCGTGGAGCCGCTGCACCTGCTCGACTGCTGCCAGGAGAGCGACGGCGCGGTGGCCCTGGTCGTCACGTCGGCCGAACGAGCCCGCGACCTCCGCAGATCCCCTGCCGTGATCGCGGCCGCGGCCCAGGGTTCGGGCACCGGCCAGATGATGATGACCAGCTATTACCGCGACGACCTGACCGGCCTCCCCGAAATGTCGCTGGTCGGCCGCCAACTCTGGACTATGTCCGGCCTATCGCCCAAAGACATCCAAACAGCCATCCTGTACGACCACTTCACCCCGTTCGTCCTGGCCCAACTCGAGGAGCTCGGCTTCTGCGCCCGAGGGGAGGCCCCGGCCTTCCTCAGGGAGGGAAGCATAGAACTGGACGGCCGCCTGCCGGTCAACCCGCACGGGGGCCAGTTGGGTGAGGCCTACATTCACGGCATGAACGGCATTGCGGAAGCGGTACGCCAGATCAGGGGAACGGCGGCCAACCAGCTCACGGACGTGAGGAACGTGCTGGTAACGGCGGGAACAGGCGTACCGACCAGCGGCCTGATCCTCTCATCCGAGTAGCCATGGGGTAGGTGGGCCTGCACACGCCCACCCGTTGCCCATCTGGGTGGTCGGCCTGCTGGAGCCCGCCCCGAGCAGAAGGTCTTCACGGGAAGCGCTTCGCGCTCGGGGCTCAGGCGTTCTTATTCAGGCGCCTGGCGGCGCAACCCCCGCGCATTACGGCGCCATCGCCCACCCGTTGCCTGGTTACCGGGTGAGCCGGCTGGAGCCCACCCAACTCCGCGCGTTCTCATTCGCCTACCGAAAAGCAATGGGCTGACTGACGCCTATCGGAACCAATACATGTGTGGAGTGATGAGAATCTAATGTCAACCGTGGCGGTCATTCCACTCCGCCTGTGTCGGCAGGCACTCGTGGTTCAGCTTGTGGATGATTTCTTTCTTGGTCTCTGCGCTCAGATTCTCGGCCAGCGAGTCGAAGGAAGCAGGAAGTACATCCAACAATGAGAAGACTTGCTCGCCTCCCCGAACGGCGAGAAGTAACATGCAACGCCAGTGCAGGGAGAGTTCTGGTCGGTGGTTCAGTCGGTGCGCCAGTATCGGATGCAGGTAATGAGTCGCCGTAGGTTCAGCGTATTCAGTGAGCCACTCGACACCGTGATGGCGGTTGAGCCCACATGCAACTGCTTCCGCGTCGAGTTGAAGAAGCTGGTCAGCGTCGACAGCTTTGACGGTTCGCGGAATATTGAAGGCCATGGTTTTTCCCACAGTACCTCCGGCGTGAATCTTGCTGTGGACGGACCCCGTGCTCGGCTCTCAGCCGCAGCACTAGGTTCGAAGTCGATCCTCCTGGGGGTCATAGCAATTCAGTCCCAGTTGGGCTGCGACCTGGACCGCGTATGCTGAGGCTTCCTCCGCCCGGCTGTACCCCATGGGAAAGTAGATGTACGGCCCTGCCGCCTCGCCGATCAGCGGAGATGTCGACCACGGACTGTCTTCATACTCGTCCAGATCCGGCCAGCGCTGCAAGAGCTGCTCGACGAACTTTGCGATCAAGGGAGTCGGCGGGATTGCAACGTCAGTGTCGATGTACTGCTCGTACAGGGCACTATGCGTTTCCCCAGCTTCTCGATCGCTTGACGGGCGCTCGCCCTCCCAGACCGCAAGGTCATAGCTCATGCATAGATGATGTCGTTTCTGGAAGACGTACAAGACCGTCGCACGCGAGCCGATAACGGGATGATCGTGTTCTTGGCCGGATGGCAGGTTGCGGATGTGGGGGCGCGTGAGGAAGTACGGGCAGGTGGCCGCTATCCAGATCGTCGATCGCCCCCGGCCACTACCCAGCTGTTCTGGCATGTAGACCATGCTGGCTTCAGCGCAGAGGGAGCGCGCGGACGCGGATGCCTCCAGTGGTGAATGCCGCGATTGCGCCTGTCTGCAGGTGCTGTTCGAGAACCTCCAGATTAGCCGAGATGATGTTGACCAGGTCGGGCGGGCGAAGCTCCAGCAGTTCTCGCACGAGGATTACTGAAGGTTCGGTTGCACGGGCGTGCGCCAGCAGCGCGCCGAAGTCGGTGTCGGCGGAGATGATGGTTCGACCGTCCGCGACGGCAAGTTCCATGATCGTGGTATCGGGTGCGCTCGTTGCCTGGAGATCGCGCACATGGACCGCATCGTGACCAGCTTTGGTCAGCAGCTCCGCGACACGAGGCGAGAGATTTTCATCGACCAGAAAGTTCACGCTGGCTCACGGAGGCGGTAGAAGTGGACATTCGTTGACGCCGCTGCGTACTCAAGCGCCTGCTTGATGTCCTCCCGCTCCAAGTCCGGGTAGTCCGAGAGGATCTCGTCGAAGGTCCATCCGCCGGCCACAAGCCGTACCACCGTCTCCACCGTGATGCGCAGGCCACGAATGGTGGGCTTGCCTTCCAGCTTGTCAGGCTCGACGGTGATGCGATCGAAGTTCATGGTGTATCCCTCCCCTGCTGATACTGCCAGGTTGGCGAGGACGGAGCGACCGAGATGCCGCAGGGGACGACGCGTATAACTCCTCGACGTCATCATGACGACGGCATCGCATGTGGAGCACGTGGCGGGAATCGCACCCGCGTCGTCAACCCGGGAACCAGCTGCCGATCTTACTGTGCTGGGCTGCCAAAACGGCGCGCAGGTCAGCTGCGGTGGTTGCCGCCTTGTACCGTTTCGGGCAGCTAAACGATCAACGAACGTTGGACGGTGCGTGATGGCGGAACTGACGGCGTACGAGGCCGGCTGGCGCAAGGTCTGCGGTGACCTGGACAACCATCCCCGCATCAAGATCCTTTACGCCTTCCAGGGTGAGCTCGACACGGATTTCACCGATGCCACCGCCTCATGGGCGGCTCTCGTGGGCGAGCAGGAGATCAAGGCGCCCGCCGCGCTGGAGCAGTGTGATCTGCGCTCTCGGGAGCTGGGGCGCCAGTGGAAGGGTGAAGGGCCGTACCTCAACGGTGAGTTCTACCTCACCCATATTGCGCGGGCGAGCAGCCCGGGGCAGGGGGAGTGGATCGAGTCGTGGGAGGGCAAGGAGCTTTTCCGGTCATCGGAGCTGCGCATCATCGATGAGCACCCCGTCACCGGTACGGGTCACTATGCCGCACTACGGCTGCGTCCGTGTGCGGGCGAGCCCGAAATCTGGTGGGTGGCCGAGCCTCGCTATGGTGCCTGGAAGATGGACGTTGGCTACCGTGAGTACCTCGAGATGCTTCAGCTGACCAAGGGCGCCTTCGACTGGCAGTTCTTGTTCACTCGGGCACCGCTGGGAAATGCGGAGTTCGAGCGCGTGTGCGATCGAATCGAGAACATGCTCGACGCATTGCCGGTCCTGTTCCCCGGGCTCGACTACGAGCAGCTCAAAGAACGCTTTTCCGCGCGCCTTCAAGACGGGTGTAGCTAGATCTCACTGACCTGATTAGTGGGCGTCGACCTCGCGTGCGCGGCTCTCGATCAGCGTGATGATCTCAGACTGTCGGCTCGCGGCCGTTGGCACCTGGCATAGCACGCCGGCCGTCCTCGCGGCGGCGACCCGAGCACGCGAGGTATTCAAGGTGCGCTCCGGGTCTCGTAAGCGGCCCTGCTGGCCTCGATGTCTGCGATGTGCTCGATGGCCCAGCCGGCAAGGGCCAGCGCCGGCGGAATGAGGCTCCGCCCGGTAGCGGTCAGCGCGTACTCGACCCTCGGTGGAACCTCCGCGTACGCCGTCCGGGAGACCAGGCCGTCGCGCTCCAGGTTCCGGAGCGTCAGCGTCAGCATCCGCTGGGAGATCCCGGGGATCTGCCGATGCAGATCGGTGAAGCGCAGCCGCTGCTGGTCAAGGGTGGCCACGACCAGCAGGGTCCATTTGTCGCAGATCCGGTCGAGGATCGTGCGGATCGTCCGGCCGCCGTCTCCGCGGATCATGCAGGTGTGCTCGTACTGCGACATGACAGCCCCTTGTGCCTAACGAACACGCATGTGCCTTTTGTAAGCCTCTCAATAGTGACGCATCATGAGGCAACTTACGAACGGTAACCATTAGCCGCGGAGCCCATCATGACCATCGCTTACTGGATCATCGCCGCCCTTCTGGCGGTGTTCTACCTCTACGCCGGAGGCAAGAAGGCCTTACAGAGTCAGGAACGGCTCCTGCCCATGATGGGCTGGGTCGACCGTGTTCCCATGCCGCTCGTCCGGATCATCGGCGTGCTGGAACTCCTCGGTGCCGCCGGCCTCATCCTCCCGCCGCTGACCGGAATTGCCCCATGGCTCGCCATCGCCTCGGCGATCGGCCTCGTCCTGATCCAGGTCGGCGGTATCGCGCTCCACCTCTCCCGCGGCGAGGCCCGGCTGATCGGGCTCAACATCGCGCTCCTGGCGGCCGCGGCCGGGACTGCCTGGCTGGGCACTACCTGGCTGTGAACTGGGCCGCTCGGATCACCGCCACCGCGGGGCGGGCGGCCATCGCCGCGATGCGCGGGGTCAGCTCAGGGCTTCCCGCGCACCGGATGCGACGCCATCCGGACGGAATGCCTGAGCCTGACACCGAGGCGGAGGGTCAGGCGCATCCCAGTCAGAGCCACAGAACCCGTGCTGTGCGCACCCTCGGCCACATTCATGTCTGATTCCCCGGCTTCGTGAACCATCGGGATGCCTCGCGGTAAGTACGGGTGTTCCCGCATCCGCACGGAAAGGCGCCCCATGAAGGGACCTACCGCTACCTCGGCCGGCGCTTCGAGGTGCTCGACATGAAGAAGCACGTCGTCGCGGGGCTCGACCTTGACGACGAGACCGCGGACAACCCGAGGCTGCGGCTGACCACCGTCAACTCCATCGCCCTGACCGCCGTGGACGTGGCCGACGGGCTCCCCCCATTGTCGGCGAACGCCTCCATCTCCAAGATCCCCTCCTGACCGAGAGGTCCGGCAGAGCCGCTTCCCAGGCCATCAGCGGCTCTGCCGTACCGGAGCGTGGGCGAGCACGGATCCGCGCGGAGCGAAGGCATCGGCAGGTGAGCCATCGGAGGCGATGCGCCCGGCCCGCGCGGCTGACATCGATGACGGGAGAGATATGAAATTAACCAACGCAACCCTCGCCATGATGGTGGCGGGATCTCTTGTCGCAGGCGGCACCGCGAGCGTCGCGAAGGCCGAGCTGGTGCATCCGGCGACCGGCGTGTCAGGCTCGGTGACATTGCTGACCGGCGACCGGGTCACCGTCACGGCGAACGGCTACCGGGTGGAGCCGGGGCCGGGCCGGGAGGTCCGGTTCGACGTCCGGCGCCGTCAAGGTCACCTCCACATCATTCCGGAGGACGCGAAACGGCTGCTGGCCGAGGGCCTGCTGGACGAGCGGTTGTTCGACGTCACGCAGTTGCTCTCGTGGAAGTACGGCGACGCTGACAAGGCGGAGATCCCGCTGATCGTGCAGTCCGCTGAGGGGAACGCGGCGAAGGCGGTCAGCGGGGTCCAGGCGGCCAAGGAACTGGCCGGGCTCGGGCTGGCCGGCATGAGCGTCCCCAAGGCCAAGGCCGGCCAGACCTGGCAGGGACTCGTCGGCAGCGCGCGGTCACTGGCCGCGGGCAAGTCGAAGATCTGGCTCGACGGTAAGCGCCCATTCACCCTCGACCAGAGTGTCAAACAGATCGGGGCCCCGCAGGCGTGGCAGCAGGGGCTGACCGGAGCCGGTGTCACGGTCGCCGTGCTGGACTCCGGTTACGACGCCACCCACTCTGATCTGAAGGACGTGGTCACGCAGTCGCGGAACTTCTCCGACGAACCTGACATCACCGATCACATCGGCCACGGTACCCATGTCTCCTCCATCGTGGCCGGCGCCGGGGAGAAATATCGGGGTGTGGCACCGGGCGCGAAGATCGCGCTTGGCAAGGTCGGCGGAGAGTACGCCAGCGAATCGGCACTCTTGGCGGGCATGGAATGGGCCGCTGCCGAGGTCAAAGCGAAGATCGTCAACATGAGCATCGGCGGCCTGGACACACCTGGCATCGACCCGCTGGAGCAGGCCGTCAACACGCTGTCAGCGCGTACGGGAGCACTGTTCGTCATCGCAGCGGGCAACGACGGAACTCCCGGCTCGATCAACAGTCCAGGCAGCGCCGACGCGGCGCTGACGGTCGGCGCGGTCGACAAGTCCGATCAGTTGGCCGAGTTCTCCAGCCGCGGCCCGAGAATGGGCGATCACGCGATCAAGCCCGACGTGACCGCTCCCGGCGTCAACATCATGGCGGCGGCCGCGCAAGGCACAGCGGACGGTCCCTACGTCGCCCACGACGGCACCTCCATGGCAGCGCCGCATGTCGCGGGCGCGGCGGCGATCCTCGCCCAGCGGCACCCGGACTGGAGCGGTGAACAGCTCAAGGCCGCGCTCATCAGCAGCGCCGCTCCGCAGGCCGGCGCCACGCACTTCCAGCAGGGCGCCGGACGCGTCGACGTGGCTCGGGCGGTCGGCCAGCAGGTCTACGCCAGTCCCGCGAACATCGGCGCGGAGTTCCGCTGGGACGAATCCGGTGAGCGGCAGGCGACTAGGCAACTTACCTACACCAACGCCGGCGACTCTCCGGTCACGCTGGACCTCACCGTGGACGGCGAGGTGCTGCGCACCTCGACACAGCGGGTCGAGGTGCCCGCCAAGGGCACGGCATCCGTCACCGTGACGATCGACGCGACCGGCAAGGCGCCCGGTGACTATCCGGGCACCATCACGGCCGGCTCAGGCGACCTCGTCGTCCGTACCGTCGCCACCGCCTACGTGGAGCCGGAATCCTACGACGTGACGGTCAGCGCCCTCGGGACCGACGGCCGGCCCACCAACGCTATCGGGGAGTTCTACAACAGCGAGGGCGAGAGTCACCAGGTGGCCCTTCTCGGCAGTTCGAGCACCTACCGGCTCCCCGTCGGTGAGTGGAGCCTCTATGTGGACATCTTCGAAGGCGAGGACTCAGCCTCGCGCACGACGACCACGCACATGCCGGTGAAGGTCGGTGAACGCGACATGGAGGTGGTGCTGGACACGCGCAAGGCCAAACCGATCAGGTTCACCCTGGACGATCCCACCGCTGTTCCCGGCGGGTGGCTCGAATTCACGGTGGTCCACGGCTCGTGGTACTTCGGCTGGGCCGCAGGAAGGTCAAATATCAGCGACCGGTTCTTCGTGCTCGCCTCCAAGCAACCCGGACTGAAGTACTTCACCAGGATGAATTTCCAGAAGAAGGACGCCTCTCCCACCCCGTTCCGCTACGACCTGGTGGATGAACGCCATGACGGCATCCCCGAAGACCCGACGTACACGGCCAGGACGAAAGACCTGGACAAGATGACCACGACCTTGCGTGGCGCGGGAACGGCCGCGAAAGGCACCTACTTTGTGTCGAACGCCGTCGACGGCATCCCGTACGGGTTGTTGACCCCCACGAACGACGTACCGCTGCCCGGCACGCTCACGCAATACCGGACACCGGGGTATAAGTGGTTCAGCGCTCTGCAGGTCGGTGAGTCCGCAGTGTCGGAGGCCGCCGCCAAGCCCATCCGTGACGGCCATGCCCGGGAGACGTGGGGTGTCGCGGTGAGCGGACCGTCTTTCGCCACTCTCGGAGCCTGGCGAGAGAGGAACGCGCTGACCTTTGACGGTGCCCGGCTGTTTTCCGAGGGCGTGTCCGGCCGGGTCGGCGCGGACGGCGACGCCACCGGCACCATCAGCCTCGCCAAGGGCGATCAGGTCCTCTCCAAGATCGATTACACCAGGTGCGGGCCGTGGGACCCGCAGTCGTGCTGGTTGGCCGCCGGCCTGCCGGCGGAGCCCGCCACGTACACGCTCACCGCAACGGCCGGCAGGCAGGTGCCGTACTCCACGCTGTCCACGAAGGTCGAGTCAACGTGGACCTTCCGCTCGGCGAGCACCACGACGCGGGAAGCGCTCCCACTGACGGCGGTCCGCTACGCTCCGGAGGGGCTGGACGCGTACAACCGCGCCAAGCCCGGATCCTCCACCCTCCTCCCGATCTGGATCGAGCGCAATCCCGGCGCTCCCGCAGCGGCCGTGAAGTCGATCCACCTGCAGATGTCCGTCGATGACGGAGCGACATGGCAGAGCATCCCGGTCAGGGCCAAGGGCTCAGGCTGGACAGCGTGGGTGACCAACCCGCGCACGGCAGGGTTCGTGTCCCTGCGCGCCACGTCGATCGACACCGCGGGCAACACCGTCAGCCAGACCATCCACCGCGCCTACGCGGTCGGATAATCCCCCAGGGCAGGCTCGCCCGCGGATGCGAGGAAAGCGTGACGGCTCGAGCTCTACCGCTTGGCCGGCCTGTCCTGTCTGCCCCCATCACAGGAACCGGTGGCGGGTCCCCCGTCACCGGGCTGACGAGGTCTTCTTCTCGATGCCCGAACATGGGCATCGAGAAGAAGACGATCATCGCTGTCGCCGCGCGGACCGGCCGGCCTCAGCTCATGACGCTGGGCAGCACCTCCTCCGTCAGGCGGCGGAGCTGTCCCCGCTGGTCCCAGGATGTCGGGCGAAGGATGAGGTGGGTGGCCAGGTGGTGTCCGTCAAGCGCCGGCACATGGGGGTAAGCAGGCGGCATCGACAACGGCATCGACCTCGTCCACCGCAACGGCGACATCGGATCCCCATGTAAGTACGGCTCGACCAAAACCGGTAGCGCCGGCCGCAATCCGGATCCCGCCATGCCCCAAACATGCGCGCCCTCTTGCCGCCGATGATCGCGAGCAGAGTCCCGGCACGCCGATATGAGTTAGGGGTTATATTGGCGAGGTGGCCTGGGACGTCATCCTCCTTGAACCGGTTGAGAGCTGGTTCCTCAAGCTGTGCGAGTCCGACGTTGACACCGCAGCCCTGATTGAACAAGCCGTCGACCGACTGGCCGAGGTCGGCCCCGCACTTGGACGGCCTCTCGTCGACACCGTCGAACATAGTCGACTCCACAATCTCAAAGAGCTTCGACCCGGCAGTCGCGGACGATCCGAGATCCGCATGCTGTTCGTCTTTGATCCAGAGCGCGCCGCGATCTTTCTTGTGGCGGGGGATAAAGCGGGACAATGGTCCCGCTGGTATGACGAGGCCATCCCGCTGGCCGAAGCCCGCTACGCCGACTATCGGGCAGAGAAGGACAAGGAGGCCGAACGATGACCACCGGACGCCGTTGGCAAGACATCAAGGCCGAGGCACACCGCCGCCACCCGGAACTTGCCGACCCCGAACGCCAGGCTCAGGCTCGCGCGGAACTGAATGCCTACGTCGCAGGCCATCACCTCAAGGAGCTTCGCACGGCCATCGGCATGACCCAAGCTGAGGTCGCCAAAATCCTGGGCGTCTCCCAATCCCGCGTTTCTCAGATCGAGAACGGTGACCTCGCGGCCATGGAGTTGGAGACCCTCCGCGCTTACGCCGCCGCACTAGGTGGACATGTAGACATCACCGTCAGCGTCGGACCTCATTCGATCAAGGTTGCGTAGCAGTGAGCGTATGACCCGCTGACGGCGATGGGGTGCACCGGCCGCACGCTGGCGCTGGCCACCTGGAGTACGACGGTCCCGCCAGCATCATCGCCATCGCCCCGCCTACACCGCGCCGACCGGCGAATGGCTTTCTGGCAGTGGCTCCGCGTAGGAACGCGTCATGCGCGACCTCAACCCTGCCGAACGCACCACGGTCAGTCATCACCGCCCTGCGCGCTTACGAGGCCGCCTTGGAGTCAGTGGGCGATCAGCGCTTTGGATGTACTGCTCTGGCGGTCCCTTACGGATGTCCGAACAGGGGCATCGAGAAGAAGACGATCATCGCTATCGCCACGCAGATGAGGAACCCGACGGCCTCCCAGGCCCAGTCGAAGTGCCGGTCCCTGCGGCGCCGTGCCTTCTCGGGCCGGGCATGGTACTCCGGCCGCTTCTTGGGCGTCGGGCGGGCGCGGACCGGGCGCGGGGCCAGGAGGGAGGACTCCGCGGCGGACGGAACGGCGGATGAAGCGGGGGACGAAGCAGGGGATGGCGCGGGGGCGCTCCGGGGAGCGGGGGCCTGCTGACCCGAGGCGCGGGTCTTCGAGGGCTTCTGACGGGAAGCGGCAGGAGCCGGAGCGGGCTTTTCACGCGGGAACGCGGGTTCCTCGTCGTGCGCGGGCAGCCGGTAGATCGGTTCGGCGGGCCTGGCCGGGGCGGCGGGGGCAGGCTGGGCGGCCGGCTCGGGGCGTCTGGAGGACTTCGTGTGGGGGCGGAACAGCGGGGCCGCGTCGCGGCTGGGCTGGTCGGCCTGCGGCGATTGGGGGAGCGGGCGGGCCGGGCCCTTGTGCACCAGGACGTCTCTGGGGGCGAGGATGTCGCCGTCACCCGCGAACGGCTTCGGGAGGCTGCCGGGTAAGAGCACGTCGCCGGTCGCGAAGGGCTCAGGGGCGTCCTTGGGTAAGATCACGTCGCCGGTGGCGAACGGCTCGAGGCCGCCCGCGGGCTCGGGCGGGGCCAGGAAGAACGGGCGCTCGTCGGGCGGCCCGGAGCTCCCGTCCCAAGAGCTTCCCGTACGTGACGGGGAGTTCCCGTCCCAAGAGCTCCCCGTCACGTACGGTCGCGCGCCGTCCACGGCTCCCAGAGGATCCCGGAGCGGCGGCAGAGAGCCCAACGGGTCCCTGAGGGGAAGGTGCTCGGTGGAGGTCAGCGGATCCCTGCGGGGCCGGGAAGAGTCCGCGGACTCGCGGAGCTTGGGCATGGGGGCCGTGGTGGCGTCGTGTGCGGGGCGCCGCGAGTCCGATGGCGGCGTCAGGAGCTCGGCGGGGAAGATGACCGTGCTGGTCGCCGGGTCCTCGTCGGCCAGGGGCTGGGGCCAGTTCGGCGGGCTGGGCCAGCGGGGCTTCACGAACAGCGGGCCGGGGGCGGCCGTACGGGAGCCGACGAAATGGAAGCGGAGCGCGCCCGGCGGCTGGGGCCAGGGGAGGCGGCCGAGGACGTCGCGGAGCGGGGCGACGCTCAGCGCGCCGTACACGTCGGCCACCGGCTTGGGGACGCGGGCGCCGGTCGAGGCGAGCGCCGCCCCCAGGGCCTGCCTGAAGTGGTGGTCGGCGCCCACCGCCAGCTCCTCGGCGGTGTCCGGCGCGACGTCGAGCACCCACGCCAGCTCCGCCATGCTCAGCCCGCACACCGCGCGCAGCACCAGCACCTCGCGCTGGTGCGGGCGCAGCTCGCGTACGACGCGCTCGACGAGCGCGGTGGCCGGGTCGATCAGCGGGTCGACGGCGGCCGGCGCGTAGACGATGTCCCGGCGGTGGACCTCGCGGCGGGCGAACGCGTAGAGAGAGGCGCGGGGTGGCTCCTCGAGGGACGGGAACCCGGCGACGCTGGAGAACATCGACACCAGGACGTCGGACGCAGAGCCGAGGTCGCCGAGCTGGTCGGCGCAGTACGCGAACAGCCCGGCGGCATGACGGTCGTAGAGCTCTGCGATCAACTCGGCGCGTTGACGCTGATCGGTGAGCGGCTGGGACACGGGGCCGGATCCTCTTGTTGCTTCGTGTGGACGCTGCGGGTGAGGGAGCTGATGGCTTTGTGCGGAGTCTGCGGGACTACGGAGGGTGAGGGAGCTGGGGGATGCGCGTCAGAAGTTCGTGGAGGTAATCATGCAACAGACCATGGTCCGGCGCACTACCAGATGAGGATTTAAGGTAAATATCCAGGTCAACTGAAGCGTTTCAGGAGGGACTGGGGAGGACAGGGCACTTCGCGCCGCCGTAGTCTGTGGTCCAAGAGATCATGCGGCGGTCGTGGCAGGGGGCTGCGACCCCTGCCCCAGAAGCCTGAAGCGAGAGTTCGCGCGTGATCACATTTGACGCTGTCACCAAACGCTATCCGGACGGAACGGTCGCAGTGGACCGCCTCGACCTCGAGGCTCCCACGGGCGAGATCACCGTGCTCGTCGGCCCGTCGGGCTGCGGGAAAACCACGTCACTCCGGATGATCAATCGCATGATCGACGCCTCGGAGGGGCAGATCCTCCTCGACGGCACGCCGGTGCAGGGCATCGACCCGCCGACGCTGCGGCGCGGCATCGGGTACGTCATCCAGCAGGCCGGGCTGTTCCCGCACCGCAAGATCGTCGACAACATCGCCACCGTCCCCTACCTGCTCGGCTGGGACAAGAAGAAGGCCCGCGACAGGGCGATGGAGCTGCTCGAACGCGTCGGCCTCGACCCCGGGCTCGCCGGGCGCTACCCGTTCCAGCTCTCGGGCGGTCAGCAGCAGCGCGTGGGCGTGGCCAGGGCGCTGGCCGCGGACCCGCCCGTGCTGCTCATGGACGAGCCGTTCAGCGCGGTGGACCCGGTGGTCCGCACGAGCCTGCAGGACGAGCTGCTCAGGCTCCAGTCCGAGCTGAACAAGACCATCGTGTTCGTCACCCACGACATCGACGAGGCCATCAAGCTGGGCGACCGCGTGGCGGTGCTGCGGGTGGGCGGCAGGCTGGCGCAGATCGCCGACCCCAAGACGCTGCTGTCCGAGCCGGCCGACGACTTCGTGCAGGAGTTCCTCGGGCATGACAGGGGGATCAGGCGGTTGCAGTTCGTCTCGACGGAGGGGCTGCGGTTGCGTACCGACCTGACCGGCGCCGAGGACGCGCCGTGGCGGCTCGTCGTGGACGCGGACGGCCGGCCGACCGGGTGGATCTCCCCGTCGCGGCCCGACGAGCTGGAGCCGTACGGGACGTTCGTGCACGGGCGGGACTCCCTGCGCACGGCGCTCGACGCGGCGTTGCTGTCGCCGTCCGGCTGTGCCGTGGCCGTGGACGAGCAGGGCAAGGTCGTGGGCGTGGCCACCAGGGAGGCGCTCGACCAGGCGCTCGCGGAGGCGGCAGATGGCTGACGGCCCCCCTTCCATCTGGGAGTGGATCGGGCGCAACTGGGACACCGGCCGGGTCGACAGCATCAAGAACCTGCTCCTCGACCATCTGACCATGTCCCTGGTGCCGATCCTCGTCGCGCTGGTCATCGCGCTGCCGCTCGGGCTCGCCTGCGTGCGCTGGCGCTGGCTCTACCAGCCCACCTCGGGCTTCATGAACGTCGTCTACGCGCTGCCGTCGCTCCCCGTCTTCATGCTGCTGATCTCGGTGACCGGGCTGTCGCAGGCCACCGTGATCATCCCGCTGACCTTCTACGGCATGGCCGTGCTGATCCCGGCCGTCGTGGACGGGCTGGGCTCGGTGCCCGACCACGTGCGGCAGTCGGCCGTCGCGATGGGGTTCACGCCGCTGCGCAGGCTGATCGCGGTGGAGCTCCCGATCGCCGTCCCCGTGGTGCTGGCGGGGCTGCGGGTGGTGGCCGTCTCCAGCATCAGCCTGGTCAGCGTGGGTGCACTGATCGGGCAGGGCGGGCTCGGCGGGCTGTTCACGCGGGCGTACCAGAACCCGTTCATGCCGCCGGTGATCGTCGGCATCGTGCTGATCGTGGCGCTGGCGCTGATCGCCGACGGGCTGCTGGTGCTGGCGCAGCGGCTGCTCACTCCATGGGTACGGGCGCGAAAGGGGACGGGTTCGTGAGCTGGCTGACCGCGTTCTTCGGCTGGCTGGCCGAGTTCTTCGGGAACGGCGACAACTGGTCGGGCTCCTCCGGCATCCCCATGCGCCTGCTGGAGCATTTCGAGTTCTCGGCCCTGGCGCTGGTGCTCGCCGTGCTGATCGCGGTGCCGCTGGGGCTGCTGATCGGCCACACCGGCCGGGGCGAGGTGATCGTCGTCGTCTCCGCGAACCTGGCCAGGGCGCTGCCCACGCTCGGACTGCTGGTGATGTTCGTCCTGCTGCTGGGCACGGCCTCGATCTGGCCGGTGATCATCCCGCTGGTGCTGCTGTCGATCCCGCCGATCCTGGTCAACACGTTCGAGGGCATCAAGGGGGTCGACCCCGAGCTGCGCGACGCCGCGTACGGGATGGGGCTGCGCGGCGGGCAGGTGCTCGGACGGGTGCTCGTGCCGGTCGCGCTGCCGCTGATCCTGCTGGGATGCCGCCTGTCGGCGATCCAGGTCGTGGCCACCACCACCGTGGCCGCGTACACCGGGCTCGGCGGTCTCGGACGGTATGTGATCGATGGTTTCGCGACGAAGGATTACGCGAGTGTTGTTGGGGGTTCAGTACTGATTGTGCTGTTCGCCCTCGTGGTGCAGGTACTGTTCACGCTCGCTCAGAGGGTGACGGTCTCCCCAGGGGTGAGCCGGAGGGTGAAGGTTCGGTAGTCTCCCCTATTACCCCCCGCTTAGAAGGGAAAATCGAAATGGGACGCAAGTACGGCATCGCCGCGGTGCTCATGTCGGCGATGCTCGGGATGGCCGCCTGCGGTGGTGGTGGTGGTAGCACTGGAGGCAACCCGCTCGACACCTCGAGCGCGGCCCCCAGTGGTTCGGCTTCGGGCGGGGGCGGGGGCAAGGCTGTCATCGGGTCCTTCGACTTCGACGAGAGCGTGCTGCTTGGCTCCATCTACGCGCAGGCGCTTGAGGCCAAGGGCGTGCAGGTCACGGAGAAACCGCGCATCGGCAGCCGTGAGGCCGTGTTCGACCAGGTCAAGAGTGGCGGCCTGACGATCGTGCCCGAGTACAACGGCAACCTGCTGGCCTTCGTCGACCTGAAGAACACGGCCGCGACCACCGACGAGGTCAACACCGCGCTGAAGGAGAAGCTGCCGGCCGAGCTGGAGGTCCTCGACTCCTCGCCGGCCGAGGACAAGGACAGCCTGTCGATCAGCAAGGACACCCAGACCAAGCAGTCGCTGAACACCATGGAGGACCTGGCCAAGGTCTCCAAGAGCTTCGTCGTGGGCGGGCCGCCCGAGTTCAAGAAGCGGTGGGAGGCGCGGTTCAAGGAGGTCTACGGGATCGAGTTCAAGGAGTGGAAGCCCACGGGCCCGACCACCTCTGACGCGATCAAGGACGGCACGATCCAGGTCGGCAACGTGTTCACCACCGACCCCAAGATGACGGCGAACAACCTCGTGCCGCTGCAGGACCCCAAGAACATCTTCCCCGCCCAGAACGTGACGCCGCTGCTCTACAAGGCGGGCGCGACCGACACGATCAAGACCACGCTGAACGCCGTCTCGGCGAAGCTGACCACGCAGTCCCTTATGGACATGATGCAGAAGATCTCCGTCAACAAGGACGAGCCCGCCACGGTGGCCAAGGAATGGCTGACCTCCAACGGCCTCGGCTGACCCCGGTGAGGGTCCCCGCTCGCCGGGGGCCCCACACTGTATGTCTGTGAGCGAGTTCACGGAGGCGATGGCGCAGCTCGCGGCCGGGGTGGCGGTGGTGACCGTACGCGACGGGCGCGACGACCTGGGCGTCACGGTGTCGGCACTGATGTCGGTCTCGTTGGAGCCCCCGCTCGTGCTGGTGAGCCTGGCGAGCAGCGGCTACCTCAGCGAGGTCCTGCTCCGCCAGGACCGCTGGGCGGCCTCCCTCCTGTCATCCGGCCAGGCGGCTGTCGCCAGCCGCTTCGCCACCGCGGGCCGCCCCAGCGCCAGGCTGCTGCTGGCCGGCACTCCGCACCACCGGGGCGCGCAGACGGACGCGCTGGTGGTGGAGGGCGGCGTGGCCGCCCTGGAGGCGGAGACCACCAAGGTGGTCCCGGCCGGGGACCACACGCTCTTCATCGCCGCCGTCCTCGCCGTCCCCTACGTCAGCCCCTCACTCCAACCCCTGGTACGGCTGCGCGGCCGCTACCGCGCCGCGGGAACCTGACGGCCTGCCACGCGCCCGGCCGCTACCGCGCCGCGGGGACCTGACGGCCCGCCATGTGCGTGGTCAGCGGATCGTGTACCAGGCGGGCAGCAGGAGCGGGCCGGTGGCCGGGAGGCCCAGCTCGGCGGAGAGGCGGGCGAGCGGGCCCCACGCGTCGAGGCGGATCCGCGCGAGGGCGGCGGACTTGTCCTCGCTGGACTCGGGCCCGCGCAGCCGCTCCAGCGGGTTGAGCCGGGGATAGGTGCGGACGGGGGCGTCGTCGGCGAGGCCGGTGCGCTTTCTGGCCAGGGCCAGCGCGTCCTCCAGGCCGCCCAGTTCGTCCACGAGCCCGCTGGCGTGCGCGTCGGCGCCGGTCCACACGCGGCCGCGGGCCAGCTCGTGCGCGCGCTCACGGGTGAGGTCGCGGCTCTGGGCCACCTTGCCCACGAAGTCATCGTAGATCCGGTCGAGCCAGGCGTTCACGCGTTCCCACTGCTCGGAGGAGAAGCCGCGGGAGGTGGAGAACATGCCGGCGTTGGTCCCCTCGGCGACAAGTTCTGAATTTATCCCGATTTTTTCCAGCATTTCGGCGAGGACCGGCTTGCCGCCGTACACGCCGATCGAGCCCGTCAGCGTGCCGGGCTGGGCCACGATCACGTCGGCGGCCATCGAGACGAAGTAGCCGCCGGACGCCGCCATGTCGCCCATGGAGACGATCACCGGCTTGACCTTGCGCGTCAGGATCACCTCGCGCCACACCGTGTCGGAGGCCACGTACGAGCCGCCGGGGCTGTCCACCCGGAACACGACGGCCTTGACGTGCTCGTCCCGCCGCGCCGCGCGGAACGCGGCGCTGACCGTGTCGGAGCCCATCGCCCCGCCGCCGCCGAGCGGGCTGCGGCCGCTGCGACCGGTCCTGATCATGCCGGTGCCGTGGATGAGCGCGACCCCGTCGGCCATCGGGTTCGGCAGCTTCTTCACGGCCGCGCCCCTGGCGTAGCGGGAGATGAACAGCAGGTGGGCTTCGTCGCCCGCCGCCTGCTTGACCTCGTCGTACACCTCGTCGCGGTAGGCCAGCCGGTCGACAAGACCGGCCTCCTCGGCCTCGCCGGCGGTGAACGGGCCGCGGTCGATCAGCTCGCGGACCTTGCCCGGGTCGAGCCGGCGCCCGTCGGCGATGCCCGTGATGAGGCTCTCGGTGACCGACTCGACGATGCGGCTCATGGACTCGCGGTGCGGGTCGGTCATGTGGTCCTGGGTGAAGGTGTTGACGGCGGTCTTGTACTCGTGCCGCTGCCCGGCCTCGTAGCCCACGCCCAGCTTGGTCAGCGCCCCCTTGACGAAGCGCTGCTCCAGCGCCACCCCGGTGAGCCCGACGTCGCCGCTCGGCTGCAGGTAGACGCGCTCGAACGCGGTGGCCAGGTAGTACTGCACCGTGCCGCCGCCGAACTCCCCGAACGTCTCGGCGAACGCGACGGTCAGCTTGCCCGCCGCCCTGAACTGGATCACGGCCTGGCGCAGCTCCTGCACCATGGCCAGGCCGAGCGGGTTGCTGCCGATCTTCACCACCAGCGCCTTGACCCTGGAGTCCTGTCTGGCCCGCTTGAGACCGGACAGGACGTCGGACAGGCGCGTCTTGCGCATGGACAGCACCGCGGCGAGCGGGTCCGCCGGCGGGCCCTCGGTGATGCCCTCTGTGAGATCGAGCTCGAGCACCAGCGGGGCCGTGCGCCGCTGGCGAAGCTTGTCGACGGTTTCGAAGATCGCCTTGCCTGCGTCCATAGAAGCCACCCTAAGCGACGCCATTCGAAATGGGCTTGGCTGTTTGCAGACCATGGCCATGGACTCCGGTTAGCGTAGGGCGAGGTCCCGGTAGTCCCGTAGCGTGATGTTCTCGGCGGTCCTGCGGGCGATCTTGGCGGCCATGTTCTTCCCCGGCAGGTACGGCATGAGCTTGTAGTAGCGGTTGAGCAGCCCGGCCACGAAGCGGCTGCCCGGGACCATGAGGCCGGCGACGCCGTCGCCCATCTTCTGGCAGCCGACGGCGTACTCACGCAGCTCCTCCTCGTAGCGGGCGAACGCGACGCGGTGGTCGCCCTGCGCGGCCGCCAGTTCTCCCGCCAGGACGTACGCACCCACCAGGGCGAGCCCCGAGCCCATGCCCGACAGGGAGGAGGGGCAGTAGGCGGCGTCGCCGACCAGGGCGACCCGGCCCCGCGTCCAGGTGTCCATGTGGACCTGGCCGACCGAGTCGAAGTAGAAGTCGGGCGCGTGCCGCATCTCGTTCAGCAGCCGGTCGCTCTGCCAGCCGTTGCCGGTGTACTGCTCGGCGAGGACGGCCTGCTGCCTGGCCACGTCGCGGCGGTTGAGGTCGAGCTCCGGGGAGGAGAAGTAGAAGACGGCCCTGGCCTCGGCGTTGTGGCGGGAGCTGTGCAGCATGACCACCTTGCCCCCGGTGCGGTAGGCGTGCCCGGTGTGGTCGAGCCCGAGGTAGTTGGAGGTGGTGAAGATCGCGCAGTAGAGGCCGAGGTGCTTGACGAACTGCTCCTCCGGCCCGAACGTCAGGCGGCGGGTGTTGGAGTGCAGCCCGTCGGCGCCGATCACCAGGTCGAACCTGCGGGGCGGGGTGCGCTCGAAGGTGACGGTCACGCCGTGGTCGTCCTCGGCGAGCGAGGTGATGGAGTCCCCGAAGATGTACTCGGTGTGGTCCTTGGTGGCGTCGTACAGGATGCGCACGAGGTCGCCCCGGAGGATCTCGATGTCCCCGGCGAAGAGGTCGGCGGGCATCTTGGCCTGCACCTTGCCGGCGCTGTTGACGTACGCCATGGAGCCCATGCCGGTGCGGGCACGCTCGAGGTCGGCCAGGATGCCCATGCGGCGCAGGATCGACAGGTGGACCTCGCCGCGGAAGTCGACGGCGTAGCCGCCGTCCCGGAGCGCGGGGGCGCGCTCCACGATCGTGGGGTTGAAGCCGTGGCGGCGGAGCCAGTAGGCGAGGGCGGGGCCGGCGACCGAGGCGCCGGAGATCAGGACGTTGCGGTTCTTCATGACGCAGAGCCTGCTCCGGAGGGCTCACCGCCCGCTCACCGGGCGCTCACCGCGGCTGTCACATTCTCGCTCGCTGCCCCGTCCTACCGCCGACAGCCGGAACCTGGACGCACTTGGAGCGAACCATGCAAGCACGGATGGCACACCCCGTGAAGCTGCTGCCGGACGGCTACCGGGCGCTGAACGCGTGGAACCGCCTGAACGCCGCCATCCGGCTGGTGGCGGGGGCACGGAACCGCTGACGGGCGATCACCCCATGCGGGTGAAGCTGGCGCGGTAGGCCGTGGGAGTGAGCCCGACCCGGCCTGCCAGGTGCTTGCGGAGGGAGTCCGGGCTGCCCAGGCCGCTCTTCTCGGCAACCTGGTCCATGGGCAGCTCGGTGGTCTCCAGCAGCTCCCTGGCCCGGTCGACGCGCCGGTGCAGCAGCCACTGGAGCGGGCTCAGGCCGGTCTCGGCGTGGAAGCGCCTGGTCAGCGTCCGCACGCTCACCCTGGCATGGCCGGCCAGGTCCGCCAGGGTGAGCGGTCGGTCGAGGCGCTCGAGCGCCCAGGCCCGGGTGGGGGCGAGTGAGGTGCCGCGCTCGGGAGGCAGCGGGGTCTCGATGAACTGGGCCTGGCCGCCCGGCCGTACGGGAGAGACGACCGCGAGCCGCGCCGCCGCGTTGGCCACCGCCGCTCCGTAGTCGAGCCTGATCAGATGCAGGCAGAGGTCGATGGCGGCGGCGGCGCCCGCCGAGGTGAAGATGCCGCCGTCCTCGACGAACAGGACGTCGGGGCGGACGTCGATCGCAGGGAAGCGGGCGGCGAGGTCGGCGGCCAGCCCCCAGTGGGTGGTGGCGCGGCGCCCGTCGAGCAGGCCGGCCTGGGCCAGCACGAACGCCCCCGTGCACAGCGAGGCGATCCGTGCCCCGCCGGCGGCGGCCTTCCTCAAGGCGTCGAGGACCTCCGGAGGAGCCTCCTCGCCGCCGCTCCCTACGGCGAGCACAGTCTCGACACCGTCCATCGCGTCCAGGCCGTCCGTCACCAGCACGTCGGGACCACCGACGGTCGGCACCGGGCCGGGCCGCGCCGTGCAGACGCGCACGTCGTAGCGGGAGTCGTCGCCGAACACCATGAGGGGGATCGAGACGTCGAAGCTCAGCACGGGAGGCACGATCACTGCGGCGACGCGGTGCATGGCCAGATCCTCCGGATAGTTGGCATTCCGGCCACTAGGCTACGGGATCACAGGTCGGCACCGTTGTCATCATGAAATCTCATGTGATCGTGGGACGCGGGGCCGCCGCGTCGAGGACCGCTCTGCTGCTGGCCGAGGACGGCGAGCGGGTACGAATGATCAGCCGCACCGGCGGCGGGCCCGACCATCCGCTCGTCGAGAAGGTCGCCGCGGACGCGACCGACGCCGACCGGCTCACCGAGCTGGCCGAGGGCGCGGACACGCTGTTCACCACCGCCGTGCCGCCGTACCACGTCTGGCCCGAGCAGCTGCCGATCCTGACGGCGTCGCTGCTCACCGCGGTGCGGCGGACCGGTGCCGCCTACGTGATGCTCGGCAACATGTACGGCTACGGGCCGGTGGACAGGCCGATCGCGCCCGACTTCCCGCTGGCCGCGACCGGGCCCAAGGGGCGGGCCAGGGCGCGGGCATGGGAGGAGGCCGCCTCCTCAGGAGTGAAGGTCACGGAGGTGCGGGCTGCCCAGTTCTACGGCGCGGGCGCCTTCTCCGTGTTCAGCCTCATGGTGCAGCGGCCCGCACTGGAAGGCCGGCTCGCCCTGGTGCCGCAGGAGCTCGACGTGCCCCACAGCTACTCGTCGATCGGCGACACCGCGCGCACCCTGGTCGCCGCGAGCCGCGATGAGCAGGCGTACGGCAGGGCCTGGCACGTGCCCACCGCGACCCTGTCGGTGCGGGAGCTGGCCGGGCGGCTCGCGCGGCTCGCGGGGGCGCCCGAGCCGCGGATGGAGGAGATGACCGAACGCGACCTGACCCTGCTCGGCTTCACCGACCCGCTCTGGGGGGAGATGCACGAAGCGCTCATCAAGCCCGGCCACCCCTTCGTCGTCGACTTCTCCGAGACCGAGAAGGTCCTCGGCGTGAGCGCCACTCCGGTCGACGACGTGCTCCGGGAACTGATCTAGCGCTGCCCGGGGCAACGGGCAGCCCCGTTGCCCCGGCCTGCGGATTCAGCGACTGTGCAGGGCCGCGTACACGTTGATGCGGGGCGTCGTGACCTCGGCCCCCGCGCTCGTGTACGTGATCGGCTTGCCCGAGCGCCGCAGCAGGTCGACCAGCTGGTCCACCCCCGCGCGGGGCCGCTTCTGGCGGAGCAGGGCCAGGGCGCCCGTCACGTGCGGAGCGGCCATCGAGGTTGCGGCTAACGCGATGGCGCCGGCCAGTAGAGACGACAGTCTCAACTGTTCCTCCGGGGGGATCGGGGGCGTTTGTTGCAGAAGTGTAGTTAATTGGACAACTGGTGTCATAGGGCTCAGGCGTGCGCGGCCGACGTGGCGTGCTGCGCGTCGATCCTGGCCGTGGTCACGAGGGTGCCCGCGGCGGAGTAGCGGATCGCCGCGCCCGTTCCCTGCAGGCGCTGCAGGCTCTGCGCGACCGTGAAGTCCGGGTACGCCTGCTTCATCAGCGCGAACATCCCCGCCACGTGCGGCGCGGCCATCGAGGTGCCGCTGCGCTCGACGTACGTGTCGTCGGGCACCGAGGACCTGATGCTCACGCCCGGCGCGAACAGGTCGAGCATCGGCCCCCGGTTGGTGAAGCGGGCCGGTTGGTCGAAGCCGTCGGTGGCGCCCACCGCGATGGCGCTGGACAGGCAGGCGGGGGCGACGATGCCGTTCGCGAAGCCGTTGTTGCCGGCCGCCACCACGGGCGCCACGCCCATGCTCACCAGCGTGTCGAACTCCGGCTTGACCGCGGAGGCGGCCGCGTCCGTGTCGCACGCCTCGGTGTACGGGCCGCCGCCGCCGAGGCTCATGTTCACCGCGGCGATGTTGTGGGCACTGACCACCCGCGCGACGTACTCGAGCGCCAGCTTCTCGTCGGAGAGGTAGCTGAGGAAGCACGGCGGGGGAGTGCGGCCGACCTCGCAGGTCATCGCGTTGTCCACGCGGCTGAAGACCTGGATCGGCAGGATGCCCGCGTCTGGGGCGACGCCGTTGGCGGGCGCGCCCGCGGTCATCCGGCCGGCGGCGATGCCCGCCACGTGCGTGCCGTGGGAGCAGGCGTTCGCGCCCCGGACGATGCACTGGGCCGTCTCGGCGTCGGCCGCGCCGGGGCCCGTCTGGGTGGGCTGGTTGTTCGGGCAGAGCGAGACGGTGCCGTCGCGGGGGTCCGAGGTGGAGAAGCACGCCTCGTCCACGATCCGGCCGGCGAGGTAGGGATGATCGCGGTCGATCCCCGTGTCCAGAATGGCGACCGTCGTGCCCTTGCCGGTCCAGCCTGCCTGGTTCGCCCGGTCCGAGCGGATGAGGGCGGTGCTGTTGTCGTCGAGAGTGGTCGTTCGCAGCTCGTCCTTGTAGACGGCCTGGATCCGGGCGTCCTTCTCCAGCCTCGCGAGGGTCATGCGGTCCACCTCGGCGACGAAGAAGTGCGGCGACGACGTGGCGTCCACGACCCGGCTGCTCGCGGAGGCCTGTTCGACGTCCTTCGCGACGGCTTCGACGCTCTCTCCCGGCTTGAGCTGGATGATGGAGCGGACCCTGGACCTCGTCCGGACCTCCGCCACGAGCGCGGGGCTGATGAGCGGCCCGTTGCCCGCGGCACGCGGCACCGGCGGCCCCACCGTCGGTCCCACCGGCGGCTCGGTCGCCGCGAGGAGCGCCGGAGCCGCACCGAGCACGGCGGACGTCGCGACCAGGGCCAGGGCGCCGCCCAGCAGAGATCGTGGCCTCACGTGTTCCTCCCGGCTTCCGGCTCACCCCACAGCCGCATACTTCCCCACCTGCGACAACAGTGATGTCGGTGGCGTATGTCGCCAGAGAAACGTTGGAGGCGTTTTTGCCTCAGTGCGGGCCCGGAGGCCCGCTACTTGACGTTTTTCGCCGCCTTCCTCAGCGCCGTGGCGGACGACTTGCCGCTCAGCCGCACCTTCTCGGCGGCGGTCAGCTTCGTGGTGCCGCTCGTGCCGTGGGCCCAGTTCAGCCAGGCCGTGAGCAGCGCGCTGTCCAGCTTGCCCTTGCTGGTCCTGGTGTTCTTCAGCGCCCGGTACGCCTTGCCCAGCGAGGACGCCTTGGTCACCTCGGGGAACACCTTGCTCGACTTGGCGATCAGCTTCAGGTAGCAGGTGAGCGTGGCGTCCGGGATCGTGCCGCTGCTGCGGTGGATCTCCACGGCCCACTTGGCGGCCGTCAGCTTCGCCGCGGCCGTGCCGCGCGTGCAGACCTGCGCGGTGGTCTTCGGGGTCGGCGTGACCGTCACGGTCACGGTGACCGTGGGCAGCGGGACCGGCGTGCTGGAGGTGGAGGGCTGCGTCTGGTCGCCCGGGTTCTCGGGCTCGGGGGTGGGGCCGCTGCTGTCCGACGGGCCCGGCTCGGGGTCGGGGTCGTCGGTCGGCATGGTCGGCGGCGACTGCGAGATGGACGGCTGCGGCGCCGCCCCGGTCAGGGCCGCCGCCAGGTCCAACCGCGGCGTCGTGACCTGGGTGCCGTTGACGTCGTACACGTACGGCCTGCCGGTCGACTTCAGCTTGTTGATCAGATCGGTCATCGACGTGCCCGGCGCGGCCGCCTTCATCAGCGCCAGCGCGCCGGCCACGTGCGGGCTCGCCATCGAGGTGCCGCTGTACACGGCCGTCCGGTTGTCCGGGACGGACGACTCGACGTTCACGCCCGGCGCGAACAGGTCCACGACGGCCCCGCGGTTGGAGAAGGGCGCGATGACGTCGTTGTTGTCGTTCGCCCCGACCGCCACCGCGGAGGAGATGCAGGCCGGGTACGAGGCCCCTTCGAAGTACTCGTTCCCCGCGGCCACCACGGTCGCGGTGCCCTTGGCCAGCAGGGCGTCGATCTTCGGCTTGAAGATCGCGCCTTCCTCACTGGCGTCGCAGTCGGTCTCGGAGAGCTCGCCGCCCAGGCTGAGGTTGACCGCGGCGATCGGCTGGTTCAGCGCCGTCACGTAGTCCATGGCCTGCCGCAGCGACGACTCGTAGGCCAGCAGACACGCGGACTCGCCGAAGCAGAGGTCCTGGTCGTCGACCCGGCTGAACACCTGCACCGCCACGATGTTCGCGCCTGGCGCCACACCTCCGGTGCCGGCCGCGATGCCCGCGACGTGGCTGCCGTGCTCGCACAGGTTCACGCCGTCCGCCAGGCACTTCGCCGTCGTGGCGTCCGCCGCGCCCGCGCCGGTCTGCGAGGTCTGGCCGTTCGGGCAGAGCGACTCGACCCCGGCCTCCACGGCGGAGAAGCAGGCCTCGGCCACGATCCGGTTCTGGAACCACGGGTGGTCCCGGTCGATGCCGGTGTCCAGCACGGCCACCGCCTGCCCGGCCCCGGTGTAGCCCTTGGCCTGCGCCTGGTCGGCGCCGATCAGCTTGAGGTTGGGGCCGACGTCCACCGGCGAGTACGTCCTGTCCCGGTGGATGGAGGTGACCCGCGGGTCCTCGGCCAGCCTGGCCAGCTCCTCCGCGGTGCCCTCCACGACCATGAACGACTGGCTCGGCGGCTGGAGCAGCACCTCCACGCTCTCGGTCGCCGCCTGGGTCGCCACGGGCGCGTTCTGCGCGGGATCGGTCAGCTCGACGACGGCTCGCACTGCTCCGCCGTCGACGCCTAACCCCTCCTCGACCTTGGTCTGGCTCGAGGAGTCGCCGGGGGTGGGCGTCGGGTCCTCGGCGTAGGCCGGACCAGACAGCGGCAGCAGGGCCAGCACGATCGTGCTCACGATCAGGGGGCGAAGTCGCACGCGTCCTCCGAGGGGGATGATCTCGGAGTTTAGGGTGATTTATCGGACAGGCACAGTCCCCCTGGCCGGTTTCTCACCGAACTTTCAGCGTGCGTCGGCTCTAATCGTTCCCTCAAACGTTCAGTGTGTCTCCTTCGTGGGTGAGCCACACCGCGCCGAGTGGCGGCACCCGGAGCGTGGCCGAGTGCGGCAGCCCGTGCCAGGGCTCGCCGTCGGCTTCGACGGTCCCGAGGTTGCCCACGCCGCTGCCCCAGTAGTCGTAGGCGTCGGTGTTGACGACCTCCGACCACTGGCCCGCGTACGGGAGGCCGAGCCGGTAGCTCTCGTGCGGCGCGCCGCTGAAGTTGATCACGCACGCCACCGCGGACCCGTCGTTCGCATACCGGAGGAATGAGAACGTGTTACCGGAGGCGTCGTCGGCGTCGATCCACCGGAACCCCTCGGGCCTGGCGTCCTGCTCCCACAGCGCCGGGGTCCCGCGGTAGATCCGGTTCAGGTCGCGTACCAGCCGCTGCACGCCCTGGTGCCCGTCGAACTCCAGGACCCACCAGTCCAGCCCGCGCTCCTCCGACCACTCCGACCCCTGGCCGAACTCGCCGCCCATGAACAGCAGCTGCTTGCCCGGATGCGCCCACATGAACGCCAGCAACGCCCGCAACTGCGCGAAACGCTGCCATTCGTCGCCCGGCATCTTGCCGAGCAGCGAGCCCTTGCCGTGCACGACCTCGTCGTGGGAGAGCGGCAGCACGTAGTTCTCGGAGTAGGCGTACAGCAGCGAGAACGTCAGCTGATGGTGGTGGTACTGGCGGAAGACCGGCTCGTGGCGCAGGTATTCGAGCGTGTCGTGCATCCAGCCCATGTTCCACTTGAAGCCGAACCCGAGCCCGCCCAGGTGGACCGGGCGCGAGACACCCGGCCAGGCCGTCGACTCCTCGGCGACGGTCGAGATGCCGGGCGCCTCCCGGTAGACGACGGCGTTCATCTCCTTGAGGAACTCGACCGCGTCGAGGTTCTCCCTGCCGCCGTAGATGTTCGGCGTCCACTCGCCCTCGCGCCGCGAGTAGTCGAGGTAGAGCATCGACGCCACCGCGTCCACGCGCAGCCCGTCGATGTGGAACTCCTTCAGCCAGAAGAGCGCGTTGGCCACCAGGAAGTTGCGCACCTCCCTGCGGCCGAAGTCGAACACGTACGTGCCCCAGTCAGGATGCTCGCCCCTGGCCGGGTCGGCGTGCTCGTAGAGCGGAGTGCCGTCGAAGCGCGCCAGCGCCCAGTCGTCCATCGGGAAGTGCGCGGGCACCCAGTCCAGCAGCACGCCGATGCCGCGCTGGTGCATCATGTCCACGAAGTGGCGGAACTCGTCGGGCGTGCCGAACCGGGCCGTCGGCGCGTAGTAGGACGTCACCTGGTAGCCCCACGACCCGCCGAACGGGTGCTCGGCCACCGGCAGCAGCTCCACGTGCGTGAACCCCATGTCGGACACGTACGAGGAGAGCTGGTCGGCCAGCTCCACGTACGACAGCCCGGGCCGCCACGACCCGAGGTGCACCTCGTAGACGCTCATCGGCTCGTCCAGCGGACGCTTCTCGAGCCGGTCGGCGAGCCAGGCGTCGTCGCCCCAGGCGTAGGCCGACTTGTCGACCACGGACGCCGTCAGCGGCGGCACCTCGGTGCGCCTGGCCATCGGGTCGGCCTTGTCACGCCACACGCCGTCGGCGCCCAGGATCTGGTACTTGTACCGCTCGCCCGCCCCGACCCCGGGGACGAACAGCTCCCACACCCCCGAGCGGCCCAGCGAGCGCATCGGGTAGGCGGTGCCGTCCCAGTGGTTGAAGTCGCCGACGACCCGGATGCCGCGCGCGTTGGGCGCCCAGACGGCGAACGCCGTGCCCTCCACGTCCTCGTGCTTCATCACGCGGGCGCCGAGCGCCTCCCACAGCCGCTCGTGCCGCCCTTCGCCGATGAGGTGCAGGTCCACCTCGCCGAGCGTGGGCCAGTGCCGGTACGGGTCGCGCACCTCGTACGGGTCGTGGTCGGCGTACTTGACGCTCAGCGTGTAGTCGGGCACCTTGTCCAGCCCCGGGACCGTGACCTCGAACACCCCGTGGGCCTGGTGTTTCATGTCATGGGTCGTACCGTCGTCCAGCACCACCCGCACCCGCTCGGCCAGCGGGCGCAAGGTGCGGAAAACCACCCCGCCGGTCCCGGGGTGCGCTCCGAGCACGGAGTGCGGATCGTGGTGCGCCCCTCCCGCGAGGCGGTCGAGCTCTGTCCTCATCGGCATGCTCCCAACACTGCCCTATGATGACCGTCCACTTCAGGCACTGCCCGCTTTCACCGAGACAATCACCGAAAGTGCGAAATCCTAGGTTTAACCAGGACGGAGAAAGGCCGCAGTCATGTATCCGCCACCCCCCGCTCACGGCTACCCGCCGCCACCGCCCCCGCCGTTACGCCCGGTCCGCGGACTCGCGGTCTTCGCGGCGGTGATGCTCGTCTGCGACTCGCTCGTCGGCGTCATCGCCGCGGTCATCGATCTCTGGTACGCGGACCTCATCGACCGCATCATGGCCGACGTCGACTCCGTGCCGGAGTCGGAGATCAACGCGGGCGACCTCGTCTACGGGCTCTCCGGCATCCTGGAGACCGGCGTGTACGTCGGCGCCATCGTGGCGTTCCTGATCTGGCTCTTCAGGGTCAGGGCGAACGCCGAGATCCTCGCGCCCCACGGGCACCGGCGCGCCACGCCCTGGCTGATCTTCGGCTGGGTGGTCCCGATCATCTGGTTCTGGGTCCCGAAGCAGATCGTGGACGACATCTGGGACGCCTCACGCCGTGCTCCGTCGCCCTCCAGGGGCCTCTTCAACGCCTGGTGGGCGGCCTGGGTGGTCGCCAACCTGGCCTCCAACGTAGGCGCGCGGCTGCTGTTCAGAGCCGATGAGCCGGAGCAGGTCGCCGCGGCGGCCCGGTTCGACGTGGTGTGCATCGGGCTGACGCTCGTGGCGGCCGTGCTCGCGATCCTCGTCGTCCAGCGCATCACCGGCGCCCAGGAAGAGCACCGCTCGGCTGCCGTCGTCGCACCTGGCTTTCCCGGGGCGTATCCGGTGTACTAGCCGTACTCGGCCAGGAGATCGTCCAGCGGCAGGGTCGCGCCCCGCGACATGGCCGCTCCGGCCGCCTCCTGGCCCAGGGAGGTCTCCACCGCGGCCGTGATCCGGTCGACGTCGGCCCGCTCGGCCTTCGGCAGCGGCGCACCCACCGACGCCCGGAGCGCCGCCGCCCGCCCCAGCAGCCGTCCTGCCTCCTCATGCCGCCCGGTCAGGGTCCGCGCGCCCGCCAGTCCCTCCAGCGCCAGCGCGATGGCCCGCGGGTCGCCGACGTTGCGGGCCATCGCCAACCCGCGCAGCTGCAGCTCCAGCGCGCCGGCCGCGTCGCCCCGCAGCTCGGCGGTGAACCCCAGTTCGGCCAGGATCAGCGCGGCGCCGGGCTCACCGGACACGTCCATGACCCAGTCCAGCCACTTGCGCAGCAGCGACTCGGCCTCGTCGAGACGGCCGCGCCGCCGCGCCACCAGCGCGAGACCCAGCTCGGCGAACTCCTCGGCGGGCCGGTTCGACTGCGCCACCGCCAGCCGCCTGGCCCGCTCGTGGTAGTCGTCGGCCGCCGCGTAGTCGCCCGTCAGCAGGGCGATCCGGCCCAGCCGCGACAGCGCGTCGGACACCGAGCTCCACAACCCGAGCTCCTCCGCCATGCGCAGGCCCTCCCTGCGCAGCTCGGCGGCCCGTCCGTAGTCTCCGGTGATCTCGGCGAGCGTGCCGAGGTTCTCCGCGGCCCGCATCTCGCCCCACCGGTCGCCGATCTCCTTGAACAGCGCCAGCCCCCGCTCCCCGTCACGCCGCAGCGCGTCCAGGTCGCCCCGCATGGCGGCGTACCTGGCCAGTACGCTCAGCGCCGCGGCGGTGCCCCAGGCGTCGCCCAGCTCGCGGAAGCCCTCCAGCGCGCTCCGCAGCAGGTCCACGCTCGCCGACAGGTCGTCGTACCCGAACAGCGCGAACCCGGCGAACCACCGCGCCCTGGCCCTGGCGAGCGGGTCCGCGATGGCCTCGAACACGGCGGCGTCCGGCACGCTGGGCCGCCCCGCCAGCATCCGCAGCCCGGCCAGCCACACCGCGGTCTCCGCTGAGCTCCCGGCGAGGGCCTGGGCGCTCTCCAGCGCCCGCCGGCCCTCGCCCAGCTTGCCGCGCAGCACCCAGTACCAGGCCATCGCGTTGACCAGCCGCACCGCCTCGCCGGCCGCGCCCAGCCGCACCGCCGTCTCCAGCGCCAGCCGCAGGTTGGCGCCCTCCGCGTCCAGCAGCGTGAGCGTGAGCCGCTGTTCATGGCCTCTCAGGCGCGGCTCCGCCCGCTCGGCCAGCGCGGTGTAGTAACGGACGTGCCGCAGCGCGATCAGGTCGTCCTCACCCGCCTCGCGCAGCCGTTCCTGGCAGTAGGCCGCCACCGACTCCAGCAGCCGGAAACGGGGCCCGGCCGCCCGCACCACCAGCGACCGGTCCACCAGCCTGGCCAGCGTGTCGAGCACGTCCACGCCCGGCTCCGCGCACACCTCCTCGGCCGCCTCCAGCGTGCAGCCGTCGGCGGGCGCGGCCAGGCGCCGCAGCACGACCCGCTCGGCGTCGGAGAGCAGCTCCCAGCTCCAGTCGATCATCGCCCGCAACGTCCGCTGCCTGGCCGGGGCGCCGCGCGCTCCTGAGGTGAGCACCTGGAACCGGTCGTCGAGGCGCTCGGCGAGCTGGCGCGGGGTCAGCACCCGCATCCTCGTGGCGGCCAGCTCGAGGGCCAGGGGGATGCCGTCCAGCCGCTCGCAGATCTCCGCCACGTCGGCGTCCGGTTCGATGCCCGCCCGCGCCGTGAACAGCTCCACCGCCGGCTCCCGCCCGAGCGGCGGCACCTGCACCAGAGTCTCGCCCTCGATCCGCAGAGCCTCCTGGCTGGTGGCGAGGACACGCAGCCCGGGAGCCGCCCGCAGCAGCCTGCTCCCCAGCGCCGCCACCTGCTCGACCACGTGCTCGCAGTTGTCCAGCACGAGCAGCGTCCGCTTGGCCGCCAGCGCGGCGGGCAGCCGCTCCAGCATGGACTCCGGCACGTCATCACGCAGGCCGAGCACGTCCGCGATCAGCTCGGCCACCCCGGCCACCGGTGCCCCGGCGCCGAGCGAGGCCAGCTCGACCAGCCACACCCCGCCGTCGAACCCCTCCGCCGACTCCAGGCCGGCCGCGGCCGCCAGCGCCAGCCGCGTCTTGCCGACCCCTCCCGGCCCGGTGAGCGTGACGAGCCGGCCGGCACGCAGCAGCGAGCGGACCTCGGCCACCGCCTCGTCCCGGCCCACCAGGCTCGTCATAGGCGCGGGCAGGTTGGTGCGGGGGAGCACGGGCGCCTCCAGGGCCGGGTCCTGCCGCAGGATCGCCTGGTGCAGGGTCACCAGCTCGGGTCCGGGGTCGAGGCCCAGCTCCTCGGAGAGCCGCCGCCGCAACTCCCCGTAGCGGGCCAGCGCCTCGCTCTGCCGCCCGGCCCGGTAGAGGGCCCGCAGGTGTACGGCATGGAGCCGTTCCCGCAGGGGATGCCGGGCCACCAGGTCGGACAGCTCGGCAGCGAGCAGGGCGTGCTCGCCCAGCCCCAGCCGCGCCTCGGCCAGTTCCTCGAGCGCCACCAGCCGCTGCTCCTCCAGCCGCGCCACAGCGGCCAGGGCGAACTGCTCGCCGGCGAACTCCGCGTACGCGTCCCCGCGCCACAGCCCGAGCGCCTCGCGCAGCAGCGCGGCCCGCGCCCCCGGCTCGGTGGCGCGCTGCGCGCGCCCGACCAGCGACTCGAACAGCCCGGCGTCCACCGACGACGGCTCCACCCGCAGCACGTACCCGGGCACCCGGTGGGCGACCAGCCCGCCCAGCGCCCTGCGCAGCTGCGACACCTTGACCCGCAGAGCGGCGGGCGCGTTCGCCGGGGGACGGTCGCCCCAGAGGTCCTCGATCAGCCGGTCCGCGGAGACGGGACGGCCGGCGTGGATCAGCAGGTCGGCGAGGAGCGCCCGGACCTTGGCCTCCGGCACCTTGACCGGCTCCCCGTTCGCGTTCCACACCGCGAGCGGGCCCAGCACCCCGAACCGCATCCCACCCCCCGTAACCGATCCCGAACCAGACCATAACCGTGCACCTGCAGGGTGAACGCATCACTCCTGACCAGAAGGAACACTGAAATGTCCGAGAATATCTCTGTGCTGGGCCTCGGTCTCATGGGCTCCGCGCTCGCGGCGAGCCTCATCGAGGCCGGCCACCGTGTCACCGTGTGGAACCGCTCGCCCGCCAAGGCCGACCCCCTGGTCGCCAGGGGCGCGACCCGCGCCGCCACCCCCGCGGAGGCCGTCGGGGCGAGCCCCCTGGTGATCGTCTGCCTGCTCGACTGCCCCTCCGTCCACGAGGTACTGAAGGAGGCTCCGCTGGAGGGCCGCGTCATCGCCAACCTCACCACCAGCCGCCCCGCCGAGGCCCGTGAGACGGCGGCCTGGGTGGCCGAGCGCGGCGGCGACTACCTGGACGGCGGCATCATGGCCGTCCCCCAGATGATCGCCACGCCCGGCGCGCTCATCCTCTACAGCGGCTCGCAGCCGGCTTTCGACCGTTACGAGCAGGCGTTCACGGCCATGGCCGCGGCCCGGTACGTCGGCACGGACCCGGGCATGGCCCCGCTGCTCGACCTGGCCATGCTGACCGGCATGTACGGCCAGATGGCCGGTTACCTGGAGGCCGCCGCGCTGGTCAGGTCGGCGAAGTACCCGTTGACGGACTTCACCACGGAGCTGCTGGTCCCGTGGCTCAACGCGATGGCGGCCCAACAGCCCCGCTGGGCCGAGGCCATCGAGGCGGGCGACCACAGGACCGAGGTGTCCAACCTGGAGGTCAACCGGGCGGGCATGGAGAACCTCGTCCGCGCCTTCCAGGAGCAGGGCGTCAAGCTGGACCTGCTGCTGCCCATGAAGACCGTCATCGACCGGCGCGTGGCCAGGGGGCTCGCTCACGAGGGGCTGTCGGGGCTGGTCGAAGAGCTCTAGCGAGGCCGGAAGGCGGCCAGGGGGATCGAGATCCAGGTGGGCCGGTTGCGGGCCTCGTACACGACCTCGTACACGGCCTTGGAGAGCTCGAAGGCCCGCAGGAGCGCCGCGTCCCCTCGCGTGATCACGCCGCCGCCCTCCAGGTATCCCTCGAGGAACGCGGCGCGGTTCCGGTCGGCCCACTCCGCGGCCCGGGGCTCCAGGCGCTCGGCCTCCGAGTGGCCGGCGAGCAGGTGCCTGGCCGCGTAGTCGAACGAGCGCAGCATCCCGGCCACGTCACGCAGCGGCGAGTACAGGGCCCTGCGCTCGGCCAGCGGCTGCCCCGGCTCGCCCTCGAAGTCCAGCACCACCCAGTCGGTCGGCGTGCGCATGACCTGGCCCAGGTGGTAGTCGCCGTGGATCCGCTGCACGGGGATCACGTGGGTGAGCAGGTCCACCTGGTGGTAGGCGTCCTCGATAGCGCTCACATGCGGGCGCAGCTCGGGCACCTCCGCCACCGCCCGGCCCAGCTTGCGCCGGAAGGTCTCGGCCATCCGCTTGACCTCGTGCGACTCGATGACGTCCGTGGGGAAGGCCTCGGCCAGCTCGTGGTGCACCCGGGCGGTGGCGACGCCGAGCCGCTGCGACTCGGCCGCGAAGTCCCCGCCCGCATCGGCCGCCGGCAGCTCGGGCAGCGACGCGTAGAGGTCGCGCACGCTGGTCAGGGCGAGGTCCCAGCCGTCGTTCGCGTTGCACAGGTACTCCTGCATGATCGCGAGCGTGGTGTCCGTACCGTCGAGGTCCGTCTCGATCCACCCGTACGGCTGCGCGATGTGCGGCGCGCCCCGTGCGGCCAGCGCGGTGATGATCTCCAGCTCCGGGTTGACGCCGGGGATGAGGCGGCGGAAGAGCTTGCAGATGTACAGGTCCCCGTACACGAGCGAGGTGTTGGACTGCTCGGCCCCCAGCACCAGGCTGCGCTGGTCGGTGTCGATCGTGATGTCGGGCACGTGGCGCATGCGCAGGCCGTTGTCGGTCTCGTCGCGGGCCATGCCGTCGAGGAGCCGGCTCGTGCGGTCGGGGTCGTGTACGGCGTCGTACACGTAGACGTCGCCCAGCAGGCCGATGAGCGCGTGACTCAGGCGGTCGGGGAGCTCGGTGCGCTCCCCGAGCAGGATCTGGTAGCGGTCGCGCGAGCCCTCCTGCCACACGGCCACGACCAGGTGTCGCAGCCCGGGCGCCAGCTCGACGTCCGATTCGATCGACAGGTCGTCGATCGGGCGCCCCTTGCCGCCGAACCAACGTTGGCGTCCGATCCATGCGGCAAGGAGCTCATCAAGCACGTCCTACTCCTCCTGGGTGATCGCCGGCGGGAGAGTGAACCAATAGAACCCATGCCCAGGAAGCGTCAAAAGATACGGAAGTTCGCCAATTGCCGGGAATGGGACCCCTCCCATGGTCTCCACAGGCGAAACCCCGACGAATCTCCGCAGGTCAAGCTCGACCGGCTGCGGGAAGCGTGACAGATTGTTCACGCAGAGCATCCGGTCGTCCCCGAGCTCCCTGACGAACGCGAGCACGCTCGGGTTGGAGGAGTTGAGCTCTGCGTAACCGCCCACGCCGAAGACGGGGTGGCGCTTGCGGATCTCGATCATGCGTTTGGTCCAGTGCAGCAGCGAGCCGGCGTTCCGCTGCTGGGCCTCGACGTTGAGGCCCTGGTAGCCGTAGATCGGGTCCATGATGACCGGCAGGTAGAGCCGGCCGGGGTCGCAGTCGGAGAAGCCCGCGTTGCGGTCGGGGTCCCACTGCATGGGCGTGCGCACGCCGTCGCGGTCGCCGAGCCAGATGTTGTCGCCCATGCCGATCTCGTCGCCGTAGTAGAGCACGGGGGAGCCGGGCAGCGACAGGAGCAGCGCGGTGAACAGCTCGATCTGGTTGCGGTCGTTCTCCAGCAGCGGGGCCAGGCGGCGGCGGATGCCGACGTTCGCCCGCATGCGGGGATCCTTGGCGTACTCGGTGTACATGTAGTCGCGTTCCTCGTCGGTGACCATCTCGAGCGTCAGCTCGTCGTGGTTGCGGAGGAAGATTCCCCACTGGCAGTGCTCCGGAATTTTCGGCGTTTGCGCCATGATTTCGGAGATGGGGTAGCGCGACTCCCGGCGTACGGCCATGAAGATGCGGGGCATCAGCGGGAAATGGAAGGCCATGTGGCATTCGTCCCCGCCGCCCACTGGATCGCCGAAGTACTCCACCACGTCCGTCGGCCACTGGTTGGCCTCGGCGAGCAGCACCCGGTCGGGGTAGATCCGGTCCACCTCGGCCCTGACCCGCTTGAGGTACTGGTGGGTCTTCGGCAGGTTCTCGCAGTTGGTGCCCTCCTCCTCGAAGAGGTACGGCACCGCGTCCAGCCGGAACCCGTCGATGCCCAGGTCCAGCCAGAAGCGCAGGACCTCCAGCATGGCCTCCTGCACGTCCGGGTTCTCGTAGTTGAGGTCCGGCTGGTGGTGGAAGAAGCGGTGCCAGTAGTACTGGCCGCGTACGGGGTCGTAGGTCCAGTTGGACGTCTCGGTGTCGATGAAGATGATCCGGGCGTCCTGGTATTTCTCATCGGTGTCGGACCACACGTAGAAGTCGCCGAACGGCCCCTCCGGGTCGTGCCGGGACGCCTGGAACCATGGGTGGGCGTCGCTGGTGTGGTTCATGACGAGGTCGGCTATGACGCGCATGCCGCGTTTGTGTGCCTCGTCGACGAGCTTCACGAAGTCTCCCAGATCCCCGAAATCGGGCAGGATCTTCGTGAAGTCCGCGATGTCATAACCGCCGTCACGCAGCGGCGACTCGTACAGCGGCAACAGCCAGAGGCAGTCGACACCCAGCCACTGCAGGTAGTCGAGCTTGCTGATGAGCCCTCTGATGTCGCCGGTGCCGTCGCCGTTGGAGTCGGCGAAGCCCCGGATCAGGACCTCGTAGAAAACCGCGCGTTTGTACCAGTAGGGGTCGCGCGGCTTTTCCTCGTCGAAGGTGTTGGGAATGGGTGTGGTGGAGCTCATGAGCCACCCCACGAGGGGCTCATGACGGAGGCGCTTTCACACACGTTGAAGACTCCCCGCTGAATTCAGTTCTACCGTGGCGCGGCTCGGACGGTGAGAATATGGGCAGGCTGGATGTGTGGGTCGAGGCGTACGTAGTTGCTCTGCCGCCAGCGATAGGACTCGCCGGAGAGTTCGTCGTCGACGACGAACTCCGCGTTCCAGTCGAGTCCGAGTGCCGGTAGGTCCAGGTCAACAGTCGCCTCATGGGTGTGGTGCGGATCCAGGTTGATGACCGCCAGAACCACGTCGCCCAGACCGTGCCTGCGTGTGGCCGGGTCATAGGCGCCGGGAAGTCGCTTCGAGAAGCAGACGATGTCCCCTTGGTCGACCCTGTGGAACCGTAGATTACGCAATTCCTGTAGTGCGGGATGAGCTCTTCGGAACAAATTCAGGTGGGTGATGAAGGGCGCCAGACTCCACCCTTCACGCTCGGCCGTAACCCAATCACGAGGTTTGTACTGATATTTCTCGCTATCTAGGTATTCCTCGCTTCCTGGCCGTACCGGAATGTTCTCGATGAGCTCGTACCCCGAGTAGACCCCCCACGTGGGGGAGGCCAGCGCGGCCAGCACCGCCCTGATCTTGAACCCGGGCACGCCGCCGTGCTGCAGGTACTCGTGCAGGATGTCGGGCGTGTTCACGAACAGGTTCGGCCGCAGGTAGGCGGAGGTCTCCTGGGCCAGCTCCGTGAGGTACGTCTCCACCTCGGACTTCGTGTTCCGCCAGGTGAAGTACGTGTACGACTGGTGGAAGCCCACCTTGGCCAGCGAACGGAGCATCGGCGGCCGGGTGAACGCCTCGGCCAGGAAGATCACGTCCGGGTCGGTCGTGTGGATGTCGGCCAGCAGCCGCTCCCAGAACCCGACCGGCTTCGTGTGCGGGTTGTCCACCCGGAAGATCCGCACGCCGTGGTCCATCCAGTGCCGCAGCACCCGCCTGACCTCGGCGTAGATGCCCTCGGGATCCTTGTCGAAGTTGATCGGGTAGATGTCCTGGTACTTCTTCGGCGGGTTCTCGGCGTACGCGATGGTGCCGTCCGCCCTGATCGTGAACCACTCGGGGTGCTCCTTGACCCACGGGTGGTCGGGCGAGCACTGGAGCGCGAAGTCGAGCGCGATCTCCATGCCCAGCTCCTTGGCGCGCCCCACGAACTCGTCGAAGTCCTCGAGGGTGCCCAGATCAGGATGCACGGCGTCGTGGCCGCCGTCCTCGGAGCCGATGGCCCAGGGCGAGCCGGGCTCGTCGGGCTCGGGGCTGAGCGTGTTGTTGCGGCCCTTGCGGAACTGCGTGCCGATCGGGTGGATGGGCGGGAGGTAGACGACGTCGAAGCCCATCTTGGCGATGGCCGGGAGCCGCTTGGCAGCAGTCTGGAAATTTCCGGACTTGGAGATGCCGAGCTCGCTGACGACCGAGCCTTCCGACCTGGGGAAGAACTCGTACCATGAGCCGTACAGCGCCCTGCGCCGGTCCACCCTGACCTTGTGGGATTTGGATCTGGTCACCAGCTCCCGGAACGGGTGCGACTCCAGCAGCGCGGCCGTCTCCGGCAGCTGCGCGATCGAGAGCCGGGCCCTGGGGTCCAGCTCCTCGTCACGCAGGGTGGCCGAGACTGCGAGCAGAGCCGCCCGGTGCCCGCAGGCGCTGTCGCCGTTGCCGTTCTGTGTCGTGGCGCCGCGGTTGTTCGCGCCGTTCTTGGGCTGGCCGTTCGGGCAGTCGGCCGCCCGTACGGCCTTGGCGGCCCGCTCGAACAGCCGGGCGCCTTCCTCGCACATGAGGTCGACGTCCATGCCACGCGGGATCTTGATCTCGGCGTCGTGCAGCCATGTGCTGATCGGGTCGCTCCACGCCTCCACGCGGAACAGCCAGTCACCCTCGGCGGGCAGGCACACGTCCACGCCCCAGCGGTCGGTGCCGGGGGCGAGCTCGCGCATTCGTCTCAGACGCCCGCGCTGGCCGTCGGGCGAGGTGAACACCACGCCCGCGGCCACGGCGTCATGGCCCTCTCTGAACACGGTCGCGGAGACCTGGAAGGTCTCGCCGGCGACCGCCTTGGCGGGCCACTGCCCGCAGTCGACGACGGGGGAGATGTCCGTGATGGGAATTCGTCCGATCATCGCATTCAAGGGTTTGCGGCGGCGCGCTCGGTGCCGCCGGAGGCTTTCCGTGTCGATGCAGCTCGGGTGGGGCGCTGGTCGCGTCCCGCCATAGGAACGATCCTTGCATGTAAATTGTGGACAGCAGTGGATAGACCTCCCGAGTGTGCCCGCGGGACAGCCAACAATGAGGAAAGTTGCCCCAAACGTCCATCTTCATGCCTTGTCCCGGAAGGGGTTTGAACGGTCTTGATGAGGGTGAAGGACTCAGAGGTCCCTCCTAGCCCGTAGGGTGCAGAAACGTGAGAGCTATCCGCCGGTTTACCGTCCGCACCGTCCTGCCCGCGGAGCTGGCCGCCCTCGGCGAGCTCGTGCACAACCTCCGCTGGTCCTGGCATCCGGAGACTACGGACCTCTTCTCGGAGGTAGATGCCGAGCTCTGGGAGCAGGTGGGCCACGATCCCGTGGCCCTGCTCGGCGCCGTCAGTCCCGCCAGGCTGAGCGAGCTCGCCTCCGACCGCCGCTTCCTGCGACGCCTCGCCGACGCAGCCGATGACCTGCGCGAATACATGACATCGCCGCGCTGGTACCAGACGCTGCCCGACGCGGCGCGCGCCATCGCGTACTTCTCGCCGGAGTACGGCATCGCCGCCGCGCTGCCGCAGTACTCGGGCGGCCTGGGCATCCTCGCGGGAGACCATCTCAAAGCGGCCAGCGACCTGGGCGTGCCGATCCTCGCGGTCGGCCTGCTCTACCGCCACGGCTACTTCACGCAGTCGCTGTCGCCCGAGGGCTGGCAGCTGGAGCACTATCCGTCGCTCGACGCGGGCGGCCTGCCGCTCAGCCTGCTGAAGGAGCCCGAGGGCGAGCCCGTCAAGGTCCGCATCGCCCTGCCCGACGAGCGCGAGCTGCACGCCCAGGTGTGGGTGGCCCAGGTGGGCCGGGTGCCGCTGCTGCTGCTCGACTCCGACGTGGCCGAGAACGACACCGCCGCCCGCGACGTCACCGACCGCCTCTACGGCGGCGGCACCGACCACCGGCTCATGCAGGAACTGCTGCTGGGCGTGGGCGGCGTACGCGCGATCAGGGCGTACTGCAGGATCACCGGGCACGCCGAGCCCGAGGTGTTCCACACGAACGAGGGGCACGCCGGATTCCTCGGCCTCGAGCGCATACGCGAGCTGACCGAGGCGCGGCTCTCCTTCGACGAGGCGCTGGAGGCCGTGCGCGCGGGCACGGTGTTCACCACGCACACGCCCGTCCCCGCGGGGATCGACAGGTTCCCCGTGGACATGATCGAGCGTCACTTCGGCGGCTCGAACGCCTGGCCGACCGTGCCCGTCGAGCGGATCCTGGCGCTCGGCGCCGAGGCCGACCCGGGCCGGTTCAACATGGCGGTCATGGGCATGCGGCTGGCGCAGCGCGTCAACGGCGTGTCCGAGCTGCACGGCAAGGTCAGCCGGGAGATGTTCAAGGATCTCTGGCCGGGCTTCGACCGCGACGAGGTGCCGATCGGCTCGATCACCAACGGCGTGCACGCGCCCACCTGGGTCGGCCGTGAGCTCATGGAGCTGGCCGTGCGGGAGGTGCCCTCGCTGCTGGAGCGGGCCCGCGGTTGGGAGGGCATCCAGAAGATCTCCGACGCCGACATCTGGCAGATCAGGAGCACGCTGCGCAAGCGGCTGGTCGAGGGCGCCCGGGTACGCCTGCGCAAGGCGTGGCGCGAGCGGGGCGCGTCCGACGCCGAGCTCGGCTGGATCGACGACGCGCTCGACCCCGACGTGCTGACCATCGGCTTCGCCCGGCGGGTGCCGTCGTACAAGCGGCTCACGCTGATGCTGCGCGATCCCAAGCGGCTGACCGAGCTGCTGCTCGACCCCGACAAGCCCGTGCAGATCGTGATCGCCGGCAAGGCGCACCCCGCGGACGAGGGCGGGAAGAAGCTGATCCAGCAGATCGTCAAGTTCGCCGATCATCCGACGGTGCGCCACCGCATCGTCTTCCTGCCCGACTACGACATGGCGCTCGGTCAGCTCATGACCCAGGGCTGCGACGTCTGGCTGAACAACCCGCTGCGCCCGCTTGAGGCCTCCGGCACGTCGGGGATGAAGTCCGCGCTGAACGGCGGGCTCAACCTGTCGATCCGCGACGGCTGGTGGGACGAGTGGTACGACGGCACCAACGGCTGGGCGATCCCGACCGCCGACGGCGTGACGGACCCGGACCGGCGGGACGAGCTGGAGGCCGCCGCCCTGTACGACCTGATCGAGCACGAGGTGTCCGACCGGTTCTACGACCGGGCCTTCGACGGGCAGCCGCGGCGCTGGATGGAGATGGTCAAGCACACCCTCACCTCGCTCGGGCCGAAGGTGCTGGCCGGCCGGATGCTGCGGGACTACGTGGTCGATCTCTACAGCCCGGCCGCCGCCTCCGCCCGCGCGCTGTCGGCCGAGTCGCACGCGCCCGCGAAGGCGTTCGCGGCCTGGAAGGTCCGGGTCGCCCAGGCCTGGCCGGGGGTGCGCGTCGAGCACGTCGAAGCCTCGGGCGTGGGGGACACGCCGGAGGTGGGCGCCTCCGTCGAGCTGCGCGCCACGGTCGCGCTCGGTGAGCTGGAGCCCGGCGACGTGCTGGTGGAGGCCGCCTACGGCAAGGTCGGGCCGCACGACGAGCTGGTGCGTCCCACGTACGCGAAGCTCGCCGTCGTGGCGACGGACGACGACGGGCGGGCTCACTACACGGGCGAGGTCCCGCTCGACCGTACGGGAGCGTTCGGATACACCGTGCGGGCCGTGCCGTACCACCCGCTCATGGATACTCCCGCAGAATTGGGACTTATCGCCGTGCCGGAGGAGCCCGCGGGCATGACGAACGGCACATTGCGTTAAACCCGGGGCAGGGGCGGCGGCAAATTGCGGTAAACGGACGGCATAATCAGGACGTGGACGACAGCGGCAACGGCCTGCGGGCCGACACTCTGGTGGCCACGGTCCGCGGTGTGCTGCCGTCCCTGACGCCGGCCGCGCAGACCGTCGCCCGGCTCATCCTGGAGGACCCCGCGACGGTGGCCAGGAGCACCATCACGGAGCTCTCCGCCGCCTCCGGCACGAGCGAGGCCACGATCGTGCGCACCGCCAGGCTGCTCGGGTTCGCGGGCTATCCGCAGCTCAGGCTGGCCTTGGCGGCGGCCGCCGCGCAGCCCGACCGGCTCGTGCCCGGGGACCTGGCACCCGACGATCCGCTGTCGGAGGTCATCCAGAAGGTGGCGCGGGCCGAGTCCGAGGCGATCAACGACACCGTCGCCCAGCTGACCTCCGAGCGGCTGGGGCTCGTCGTGGACGCCATCGTGGGGGCGCGGCGGATCGACGCGTACGGGGTGGGCGCCTCCGGGCTGGTGGCCGAGGACGTCGCCCAGAAGCTGCTGCGCATCGGGCTGTCCAGCCACGCCTTCCAGGACGCGCACCTGGCGCTGACCAGCGCGGTGCTGCTCAGGGAAGGCGACGTGGCGATCGGCATCAGCACGTCGGGGGAGACGCCCGACGTGATCGAGCCGCTGACCCGGGCCAAGGAGGCCGGGGCCACCACGGTCGCGATCACGAACAACCCGCGTTCGTCCATCGCGGAGCTGGCCGAACACGTGCTGATCTCCGCCGGGCGCGAGACGGAGTTCCGTCCCGGCGCCCTGGCCAGCAGGATCAGCCAGCTCCTCGTCGTCGACTGCGTGTTCGTCGGCGTCGCCCAGCGCACGTACGACTCCTCTCAGGAGGCGCTCGCGAGCACCAGGCGCGCCGTCAAGGAGTTCACCCGGAGAACGTCACCTGCACGTCGTCAGCCTTGACGAACATCACGCGGTGGCCGAACTGGATCTGCAGGTACTTCGTCTTGCCCCGGACCACCTTGTGGTCCTGGTCCATGGTGAACGTGACCGCCCGGTAGTACTCGGCGGGCGCCGATCCGGCCAGCGTGTACTTTTCGCCTGCCGAGAACGTGTACTGCAGCGGGGTCACCGCCTGGTACGGGATGTCGGCGGGGTACGCCTCCTGCTCGGGGTAGGCCCTGCCGTACACCGGGACCGTGGCCTTGCCCGGCTTCGGCGTGACCACGAGCCCCATGGACGGGACGGCGGTCGGCGCGCTCGCCGGGTTGTAGAACCAGGCCTTCTGGCCGAGGTACCAGATGGCCGTCCAGTCGCCCTGGCGCTCGGCCACGGCGAAGCGCTGGCCGGTGGTGGCGCGGGCGCTGTGGTCGTACACGCTGTAGAGGGAGCCGCCGGTCGGGTGCTTGCCGATGTCCTTGACCAGCGGCGCGTCCTGCCTCGGCTCGGTGCGGAGCCAGACGGTGCTCGCGGGGAGCGGCGGGCAGTCGGCGTTCGGGTTCTTGCGGTCGCACCCGTAGAAGTACGGCTTATTCGTCGCGAAGTCCGGCTTTATCATGATCGATCCGGACCTGGGGCCGCCGAACTGGTGCAGGGGGGCGCCGATCAGCTGGAAGTAGTGCGTCCAGTCCCAGAACGGGCCCGGGTCCTCGTGCATCTGCTTCACGGTCGTGGGCAGGGTGCCGGGGACGTTGTCGTGGCCCAGGATGTGGGCGCGGTCGAGCGGGATGCCGTACCTGAGCGCCAGGTAGCGGACCAGGCGGGCGCTCGACCGGTACATCGCCTCGGTGTACCAGGTGCTGCCCTCGGCCAGGAAGCCCTCGTGCTCGATGCCGATGGACTTGGCGTTGACGTACCAGTTGCCGGCCTGCCAGGCGACGTCCTTGCCCTTGATGTGCTGGGCGATGTGGCCGTCGGTGGAGCGCACCGAGTACTGCCAGCTGGCGCCGTAAGTGGGGTCCTGGTTCATGCGGATGGAGGGGGCGAAATATCCCTCCATGTCATGAATGACGATGTACTCGATCTTCTGGCCGAACGGCCTGTTCGCCAGGTCGTAGTGACCGTAGTCCTTGGGGGGCGGCAGCTGCTGGTACGCGGAGGGAATCCACTCGCAGGAGACGGAGGCCGGGCACTCGACGCCGTCGGTCCGCTCGTGGCGCAGGCCGAGCTTCTCGAGCCACTTCTCGATCTTCTCGAGACCCGGCACGGCGGGCAGCGTGACCTTCTCCCCGTCGTCGGTGGTCCGCGCGGCGCCTTCCTTGATCGTCGCGTACACCTCGTCGGCGAAGAACTTGGCCGCCCCGGACTCCTCGGCCCCGGAGTACTTGGCGACGGCGCCGTACCACTCGCCCGGGTCCTCGCTCAGCGGCGCGCCGAGCGCCTTCTGGTAGTCGGCGAGCAGCGCCGCGCCGCCCCGGATGTTGGCGGCATCGTCGGTACGCAGCCGCTCGTTGCTCTCCCCGGTCAGCTCCGCGGCCCGCTCCATGGTGCGGAGTGAGGCGGGAATGTCGGCCTGGGCGGAGGAGGGCTCGGGAGCGGGCAGAGGCCGGCTCTCGTCCCCTCGCGCGTCCTCGGCGCCGTCGCCATGGTGGTTGGACGTGGCGAAGGCGGCGGCGTCGGTCAGATGCATGGGGCCGAACCCGGCGCTGTTGGACGGCTGCCCGGCATGGGCGTCCCACCGCGACTCGAGGTACGACACACCGAGAAGGACGCTCTCAGGCACCTTGAACTCTTGGGCGGCGGCCGCGAAGGCCTCCTGACGGTCAGCCGGCTCTTCGGCGTTGGCCGCTGGGGCGGCGGTTAAGGGCAGGAGGGCGACCACGGAGATCGCCAATAGGCGGCGCATGAACCACTCCTTGGACTGGGGGGCCACGTAAGTGGGATCAGCGTCTCAACATTTTCCTTCTCGCGCGAGATCTTTGCGAAGGTATTCTTCACCCCTTAACACAGTGGCAGCCAGACCAGGACAAACACCACATCCCGTCGCCCGAAAGTCCCGCTCGCTCAGTGCGACGACCTGAACCGTTCGCCGGACTGCCGCACATGATCGGCGATGATCTTCGCGCACACCAGGGACTCGGTCTCCGTGGTATCCACCACCACGTCATAGACCACCCCTTCGTGGACCACCTCCGCCTGGAGCGCGGCCATTCCCGTGATCCGGTCCCCCCGAGCGCTCTCGCGCTCGGCGGCGACCGCGCTGTCACACTTGACGCCGACCCACAGGACGTCCAGTCCGCCGAAAACCCTCTGCCACCGCTGCTGGGACGCCCCTCCGCCGAGGAAGACATCGTCGATGACGACCCGAGCCCCGGCACGGACCATCGCGGCGATCCCCTCCATCCACGCGGCTTGCAGCGCTACGAACTCCGGCCCGACGGCGACTCCGCCATCGGAGGCGAACTCGATGCCCTCATCCGATGCCTGCATGGATGCCGGCATCGCCTCGATGAGCGAGTCGACCCCGAAGGCCAGCCATGGCTGCGGCAGGACGGCCTGCAGGTGCCGGACGATCGAGGACTTGCCCGCGCTGGATCCGCCATTGAGCACGATCACCTGAGTGGTCACGGCGTACACGGTAGAGGTTCAGCCTCCAAGACGGGAAAGCGTTATTGGCTGACGCTGCCCTGCTGCTGCGACCGCGCGAACGGCTCTATCGCTCAACTATCAGTACGTCACGTACTTGACGTACCTATCAAGGGTTGGCATCCTATAGATACGCTCCAATGGAGGTGCCGCCATGTCTGCCGTTCATTTCGACAGCTATACAGAGGCGCGCGCGCATCTGAAAGCGCTCTTGGACGCGGCTGAACGAGGCCGTGTGGCCACGGTGCGTCGTGATTCTGCCAGGACTGCCATCGTGGACGTCGAGAGACTGCGCCACTACCTCGCAGCCGTCACTCCGTCTGGTGCACAGACGGTTGCGGAGGACGGCGGTTGGTCCGTCTTCATCCCCGGGCTGCCGATCGCTGCGGACGGCCGGACCTTCAATGAGGCCGTCACGGAGATGGTAGGTGCGCTGCGTGAGTACGCCGAAGACTGGCAGGACCACTTGCTCGATGCGCCGAACCACCGTGAGAACTGGGGATTGGTGCAGTTGATCAGCCTCAGCGACGACGATCAGTTGCGTGAATGGCTGGTTGGGAAGCCCCGGTGACCTGGCCCCAACCCACACGTGAGGACCACGAACGGTTCTGCCAGATCGAAGGCTGGCGTTCTGTACGGAACGCCCGTGGAGGAACGGGAAACCACCATGTCACCTACGAACTGGATCTTCCCGATGGCCGGATCTTGAGGACTCGGATCTCCCATCCTCCCGATCGAAGCACCTATGGCCGGAGTATGTGGGGCCACATTCTTCGTGATCAGCTACAGGTGGACGAGACGACGTTCTGGGCCTGCGTCAAGGACGGCACCCTACCTGATCGCGGAACGCCCGAGCCGCCATCGCACGCCTTGCCCGCCGACCTGGTTCACCTGCTGATCTCCAGAGTAGGTCTGCCCGAGGCCGAGGTCGCGGCGATGAGCAAAGAGGACGCCGTTGCCAGGCTGCAGAGATATTGGACCGAAGGCGCCTGAGGCGTCGGCCGCTGCCGGTCTCCGGTTCGGGGTGGACCGTACGCGGTGCTCGTGCGACGCTCGCCCCGTGGCCGACCACTATCGCGACCTGTCCGCCGACTACCACTGGATCTTCCCCGACGAGATCGTGAACCATCCCGGCGTGATCGGTGGCACCTCCGCCGGCAGCCGGGCCCAGCGGTACGCGATCGCAGCGACCGCGGGTTAGGGGACGAGCACGACCTTGCCGGTCGTCGCCCTGGTTTCGAGCGCGGCGTGGGCGGCCGCCGCCCGCGCGAGCGGGAACGTCTGCACGGCGGGCGTCAGCGTGCCCTCGGCGGCCGCCGCCAGCGCGCGGACCTCGTACTGCGGCCGCGTGTTCGGCTCGCTGAGCAGCAGCATCAGGGCGTTGGTCACGGTGAGGTCCCGCTCCTTGACCGTCTGGGGGTCGGGCAGGAAGTCCTGCTGCGAGGCGTTGCCGATGGTCACGTACCGGCCGCCGTCGGCCAGCAGCTCGAACGCGGTCCGCGCCTTGTCGCCTCCGACCCCGTCGAGCAGGGCCGTGACCGTACGGCCACCCAGTTCCTCGGCGACGCTCTCCGCCCAGGAGGGCTGGTCGTAGTCGACCGCGATGTCCGCGCCGAGCTCCCGTACGGCCGCGACCTTGGCGGGACCGCCGGCCGCGCCGACCACCTTGGCGCCCAGACCGCGCGCGTACTGGATGAGCAGGCGCCCGATCCCGCCGGCCGCCGAGGTCACCAGCACGACGTCGGAGGGGATCAGGTCGGCCACGTCCAGGAACTGCAGCGCCGTCACCCCGGTGACGACCATGGCCACGGCCGTCTCGTAGCCGATGGTGATCGGGTGAACGGACGTCACGTCCGCCACCGCCAGTTCCGCGTAGCCGCCGGGCTTGCCGTACGCGGTCACCACGTCCCGTCCGATCCACGACGGATCGACCCCCGGACCCACCTCGTCCACGCGTCCCGCCACCTCGCCGCCGAAGATCGTCGGAAGCTCGGGCTGCGGTGGCAGCGACTCACCGGCCCGACCCGACCGCAGTATCGTCTCGACCAGGTGCACCCCGGCCGCTTTCACGGCGATGCGCACCTGGCCGGGGCCGGGCACGGGATCGGGGACGGTCTCGTAGCGGAGGTTCTCGGCGGGGCCGAAGGCGTGCAGGACGACGGCGTGCATGGTGCTCTCCCGAAGACAGAGGTCAGCTCGTGCTCCGAGCCTGCAACCTCAACCTTGCTTGATGTCAAACCGCGCAAAAGGCGTGTGCCCTAATCGCCGGCGGTGAGGCTGCCCAGCAGTCCCAGCAGCTCAGCGCTCCGGCTGCCGGGCTCGGCGTGGAAGACGACCAGGAGGAGACCGTCGGTGCCGCTGACGGCGAGCTTGTTCGACTGAAGCTCGAGGTCGCCCACCAGGGGATGCCGCAGCCGGCTGACGCGGGACGTCTGGAGGTGCACGTCATGGCGGGCCCACAGCAGCCGGAACCGATCGCTCCGGAGCGACAGCTCTCCGACGAGCTCCACCAGCCGCGGATCGTCGACGTCCGCCCCGACGCGGGCGCGCAGGCCGGCCACTCCGTCCTCCGTCAGCTCCTCCCAGTCCCGCCTCAGCTCCCGCTCCGAGGGGTCGAGGAACACGGCCCTGAGGATGTTCACCCCTGGGACGCAGTTCGGCGACAACGCCGTCGCCAGCGGGTTCGCCGCAAGGACGGTGGCGAGCTTGTTCTGCACGTACGCCGGGTTCGTCGTCCAGCCGTCGATGAGCTGCTGGATGCTCGGCGGCACCTGCTCCGGCTTGGGAGGCTTCCGTTTCCGCGTCACCCGCGCCGGGGAGGGCCGCTCCCGCGCCAGAGCGATCAAATGGGCGGTCGCGTCGGCGTCCAGGCGCAGGACGGCGGCGAGGGCTTCGAGGACCTGGACCGAAGGGTTGCGGTCACGGCCCTGCTCCAGGCGGAGGTAGTAGTCCGAGCTGATGCCGGCGAGCGTCGCGACCTCCTCCCGGCGCAGGCCGGGCACCCGCCGCAGGCCCACGCCCCTGATCCCGACGTCCTCGGGCCGCACCAGCTCCCGCCGGGCGCGCAGGAACTCACCGAGCGGGTTCGTGCCATCCACCCCATCCACGGTAGCCGCCATCCTCCCGCAGGTGACTGGCCCTGACACCCCCAGGAACAGCGGGGCACTGCCACTTGGGGCGGGTACGCCGGACACTGTCCGCATGACATCGAACACCGTCCCCGGCGGAGCTCTCCCGCTCGCCGAAGGGCTCACCCTCAACCGCATGGGGTACGGCGCCATGCAACTGGCCGGCCCCGGCGTCTTCGGACCGCCCGAAGACCGCGACCAGGCCGTGGCCGTGCTCCGCGAAGCCGTCGAGCTGGGTGTCAACCACATCGACACCGCCGACTTCTACGGGCCCACCGTGGTCAACGAAATCATCAGGGAGGCCCTTCACCCGTACCCGGAGGGCCTGCACATCGTCACCAAGGTCGGCGCGCGCCGCGGGCCTGACGGGAGCTGGATCCACTCGCTGGACCCCGACGACCTCAGGGCCCAGGTACGCGAGAACCTCCAGCACCTCGACACGGACGTCCTCGACGTCGTGAACCTGCGCCTGGAGACCACCGATGGCTCCATCGCCGAGCAGTTCGGCACGCTGGCCGAGCTGCGCAAGGAAGGCCTGATCCGCCACCTCGGCCTCAGCAACGCCTCCGCGGCCCAGCTCACCGAGGCGCAGGCCATCGCCCCTGTCGTCACCGTGCAGAACCTCTACAACCTGGCCAACCGGCAGGACGACGCCCTCGTCGACCGGTGCGCGGCCGAGAACATCGCCTTCGCCCCGTTCTTCCCGCTCGGCGGGTTCACCCCGCTCCAGTCGGAGACGCTCTCCGCCGTGGCCGCCCGCCTGGGCGCCTCGCCGCAGCAGGTCGCCCTGGCCTGGTTGCTGCGGCGCTCGGCCACCATCGTCCTCATCCCGGGGACCTCCTCCGTGGCCCACCTGCGCGAGAACGTCGCCGTGGCCGGCCTCGTCCTGCCCGCGGACGCGGTCGCGGAGCTCGACACCATCGGCGCGTAGCCCTGCCGTAGGCGACAAGTGGCGAGCGCTTCGTCAACCCCGTGGGCGTGATCCAGGGCGGGTTCCTGGCCGCAGCCAGGTGTGCTTCATGTCCGGCGAGCTGCTCGGGCCCGACGGCGAGCCGGTGGCCGTGGCGATCGCGACCGCGCAGATCCGGGCGATCAGGCAGGCCTGATCCGGGCGACAAGGAGGTCCTCAAGGGCCACTTGAGGCAGGTCCAGGGGAGCCGCTTGCGGTGGACGGCTTTGAGACGGGTCTAGGGGAGCCGCTTGCGGTAGACGGCCCGGGCACGCTCATAGAGGTCCAGGTGGTCGTCGAGCTGCGCGGCGCTCCCGAACGTGCCGTGCTCCCGCAGCAGCACCTCCAGCCGGTCCAGCCAGGCCAGGCACCAGCGCACGTCCGCCTCCCTGGCCACGTGGCCGCCCGCGACGTCAACGTACACCGGGCTGGTGTGCGCGTACGCGCCTGACCGGTGCGTGGCACGGGGATGCGGGCCGCCCGAGGCCACCGCGACCACGTACGTCGGCTCGTTCACCGTCGTCATGGCGACCAGCCGCCCGGGCGGGCCCTGCGCGAGCACGCCCTCGGCGGTGCGGATCTCCAGCGACTCGACCTCCGGCCCGATGGAGGAGACCACGATCTCCACGTGCTGCCCCGGGGCCAGCTCCAGCGTGTCGCCGGGGCAGTGGCCGTTCACGGTGAGCTCCAGCCACGGCCCGGTGGTGGCGAAGGTGCGGCCGAGCAGGATCGCCTCGGTGTAGGACTCGGCGGTGAGCGGGCCCGCGACGTTCGCGTACACCCGTCCCCATCCCGGCGGGCTGGAGGCGGTGCCGCGGCGGCAGAAGGAGAGCACGGCGTCGGTGTCCGCGGTGACCGCGAGCCGGTTGCCCGCCCCGATCAGGCGGCGGTAGACGCCGGCGGTGCCGGCGAGCGAGGAGTGGTTGAGCACGTCGAGGGTGTCGATCAGGCCGAGCGCGGCGTCGGCCACGATCTCCCTGGCCGAGCAGTCGCGCCCGCTGTCGAGCACCACGTCGGGCGGGTCGTCGTCGGCGAACACCGTGTGGAACGGATGCCCGTACCCCGTCACCGCGCCGAGCGCCCGGAGCTCCTCCAGCGCCACCGCGTTGGGCGGCCAGTCGACCGTGCCCTCGAACCCCGTGTGGTAGCGCCGCGGCGGCTTCCGCACCCCGAACGCCGTCACGTGCCCGACCAGGTCGTTGCGGTACTCCACGCCCATCCTGGCCACGTGCCGGTCGTCGGACCACGGCAGGTCCTCGCCCGCCCAGTGCGCCAGGGCCTCGACGTCGTAGACGCGCTCGCTCGAGACGTTGCCCGCCACCAGGTTGAGCACGTGCAGGTCCTCGCCGTGCTGCGCCGCCGCGGCCAGCGCGGGCGCGGCGGGCTCCTCGCCCATCCAGTTGATGTGCACGTGCAGGTCGCCGCCGTACCAGCCGCGGGCCGCCGCGTCGTACAGCCGCTCGGGCGCCAGCTCCACCAGCGTCTCCGCGCCCGACTCGGGCGTGACTACCAGCTCGGACGTGGTGTACTCCATACCCCTGGCCACCGTCACCGTGATCGGCTCGGCGGGCACCGCGACCACGAGGTCGTCGCCGTGGAAGTACGGCCTGCGCTGGGAGTCCACCTTGGGCGGGGCGCCGTCCGGATACCAGCCCTGCCCGTTCGCGCCCGTCACGCTCCACCGGCACGGGAACCCCGCCCGCACCCTGATCGCGGCCGCCTCCGCCCGCCGGCGCAGCGGCGCCAGATCGACGGGCTGCCCGCCGACGCTGACGTCCCGCTCCAGCGGCACCACCTTGGCCCCATGGGCCGCCACCTCGTACGGCGTGCCGTCCACGACCACCGTGACGGGCTCGTCCATGCTGGAGTCGAGCAGCAGCGACGTACGGAAGGGCCGGTCGTCCAGCACCACCTGCGTGTCGGCCTCCAGCGCGAACCCCTCGGGCGTCAGGCGCAGCGCCGCCAGGTTGTCGAGCACGTCGCCCGCGAGCGCGTCGCGCACCGCCCGCTCCACGTCCACCTCGTCGAGGTACTGCTCGACCTGCTCCGGGGGATGGCGCTCGCCGAGCTGCCGCAGCGCCGCCTTCCAGTAGTCGTAGCGGCGGTCGAGGAAGACGGTGGCCCAGGCCTGGACGACGTACGGGATGGGCGGCTCGCCCCAGCAGGGGCCATGCGCGTCACGCAGCTCGCGGTATTCGGCCAGCGCACGGGCCACAGGTGCGGGAAGCAGCGGATCGTCACACATCTGACACCCCTGGAGCATCGTGACACGAATCGCCCTCTGGGGGTACGGGGACGCCATGGTGAACATCATCGATCGCGACGCCGTACGGCAGCTGGTCGCCGACGGACGGGCCCAGCTCGTCGAGGTGCTGCCGGAGGCCGAGTACGCGTGGGCGCACCTGCCCGGGGCCGTGAACCTGCCGTTGGCCGCGCTGGACACGGCGGCCGGCGGGCTGGACCCCGAGCAAGCCGTCATCGTCTACTGCCACGACTGGCTCTGCGACCTGAGCCCGCGCGCCGCCCACCGCCTCGACCGCCTCGGCTTCCGCGAGGTGCACGACTACCGGCCGGGCAAGATGGACTGGCTCGCGGCGGACCTGCCGTACGAGGGCAGCGCCGAGCTGGTGTCGCGGAACGTGCGCCGCGACCCCGTGACGGCCGGCCTCGATGATGCGCTCGACGAGCTCACCGAGCGCATCATCGCCGACCCGGCCGGGCTCGCCGTCGTGGTGGACGAGGATGACGTGGTCCAGGGTGTCGTCGGGTCGGGCGAACTCAAGGGCGCCGACCTGAACGCCACCGCCGAGCGCGTCATGCGCGTCGGTGTGACCACGGTGCGGCCGAGCGAGCAGCTCGGACCGCTGATCCAGCGCATGGACCGGGCCAGGCTGGACCACGTCGTCGTCACCCAGACGGACGGAAGGCTGGTGGGCCTGTTCGGGCTGGGCGACGTGCGCTCACCCGAAAGCGAGTCCGACCTGGGCTGACTACCGCCGGTTGAGGCGGAAGTTGGGCTGCCCCGGCACGCCCGGCTGAGCATCGAGCGACTTGTCGTCGAGGACCTGCACCACGTCCTCCGCGACGAAGACGCGTACGTCCTCCTTCTCGACCACCTGGTCGCCCGCGTGCGGCGTGCTCGCCAGGGACAGCTCGAGCGTCCCCGCCTCATCGGGCTTCGGGGAGATGCGCAGGCCCGCGTCGGCGGGCACGTCCTCTCCGACCATCAGATCACGGATCGCCACGACGGCGTTCTCAGTCAATGTCAGCACAGCGAACTCCTTCGCCATCGACGAACCCTTCGCCTCCCCCACGACCCTCGTCCCAAACCCGGCATGTCACCGCAGGTCACGGGTAGCGGGGCAGACATGGGTAAGACCGACAAGGCCGTCCTCGACGTCCTGCTCGACCGCTACGGCCGGACGTTCGCCAAAGAGGCCGGTATCAAGCTCGCCGACCAGCCCAAGCCGCTGTACCAGCTGCTCGTCCTGGCCCTCCTGCTCAGCGCCCGCATCTCGGCCGAGGTCGCGGTCGCGGCCGCCAAAGAGCTGTTCAAGGCGGGGTACAGCACGCCCAGGGCCATGCGGGAGGCGAGCTGGCAGGACCGCGTGGACGCGCTGGGCCGCGGCCACTACCGCCGCTACGACGAGCGCACGTCGACCATGCTGAGCAAGGCCGCCGAGCTGCTCCTGGACCGCTGGAAGGGCGACCTGCGCCGCCTGCGCGACGAGGCCGGCGGCGATGCGCGCAGGATCACGGAGCTGCTGATGGAGTTCCCCGGCATCGGTCCGACGGGGGCCGACATCTTCCTGCGCGAGGTCCAGGCCGTGTGGCCCCAGGTGGCGCCGCACCTGGACAAGCGGGTGCTGGACGGGGCGGAGAAGCTCGGGCTGCCGCGCCAGGAGCGCCCGCTGGCCCGGCTCGCCCACTCGAACGACGAGCTGGCACGGCTGTCGGCGGCCCTCGTACGGGTGTCCCGCAGCAAGAAGACGGTGGACGAGGTGATGGCCGCCGCCCACTGACGTCCGGCCCGAGGTAAAGGGATCCCGGCGGGGGCTCTGTTAGGTTCGGGTCATGGGTGAGTTTGTGAGCGTCGAGGTGGCCGACCAGATCGCCACGATCCGTCTTGACCGTCCGAAGATGAACGCCCTCAACAGCCAGGTTCAGCGGGAGATCGCCGAGGCGGCCCGCGAGGTGGACGCCGACCCGCAGGTGCAGGCGGTCATCGTGTACGGCGGCGAGCGGGTCTTCGCCGCGGGCGCCGACATCAAAGAGATGGCCGACATGTCCTACGCCGACATGGCCACCCACTCCCGCACGCTCCAGGCCTGCTTCACGGCGGTCGCCCAGATCGGCAAGCCGGTCATCGCCGCCATCACCGGATACGCCCTGGGCGGCGGCTGCGAGCTCGCCCTCTGCGCCGACTTCCGGGTCGCGGGGGAGTCGGCCAAGCTGGGCCAGCCGGAGATCCTGCTCGGCATCATCCCCGGCGCCGGGGGCACCCAGCGCCTGCCGCGCCTGATCGGCCCGGCGCGGGCCAAGGACCTGATCTTCACGGGCCGCCACGTGGCCGCCCCGGAGGCGCTCGCGATGGGCCTGGTGGACCGGGTGGTGCCCGACGAGCAGGTCTACACGGCCGCCCTGGAGTGGGCCGCCACGTTCGTCGGCGGCCCCACGGTCGCGCTCCGCGCCGCCAAGCAGGCCATCGACCGGGGCCTGGAAGTCGATCTCGACACCGGCCTCGAGGTCGAGCGCCTGCAGTTCTCGGGTCTCTTCGCCACGGACGACGCCAAGATCGGCATGCGGGCGTTCGCGGAGAAGGCGAAGCCCAAATTCACAGGTCGTTAGCGCGAAATTCGACCCATTCAGTTAGCTCGTCCTTTCGGGCGCGGGTTTGCCAGTATGGTGACGTTTCATGATGCGCGTCCTGGTCCCCGTGCGGCTCCGGAAGGCCGTGCGTACGTGGTTCGACTCACGCTACATCTCCATTTCCGATCACCGTCAGGACATCAGGGACGCGCTCTGGGAGGTCCAGACGCTCCGGCGGGAGATGGCCACGCTTCAGAGCGAGGTCGAGCGCCTCAGGAACGCCCGCCCGCAGGTGATCGACCCCGTGATCAGCAAGGGCGACAAGGCGAAGATCGACGACGCTCACCGGCTCGCCCAGGAGACGGCGAAGGCGCTGGACGGCGTGCTCCAGAACGAGGTCCTCGTCTGGCAGGCCATCGACGACCTCCGCGCCGGTCGTACCGCTGAGAAACCAGGGGAGCGGCCGTGCGCGTGACCTGGGCCGGCACGGGTCTCACCTTCCGCCTCGACGCGGAGGACGAGATCACGGGCAAGGCCTCCGACGAGCATCCCATCAAGCTCGCCACCAACTCCTGCTCCGTCGGCGGCGTTCCCGACGACGCCCACCCCGACCTCTTCGCCGTCGCCGCCTGGACGGTCGTGGCGCCGTGGACCAGGAAGCGGATCTCCTTCGACCGCGCCGTCTCGCCCCAGGTGGCGGAGGCGCTGCACGCCGGTTGGGGCATCGAGGCCGGCCCGGTGGGGGCGGAGCCGCGGCAGGCCGGCGGCAGGCTCGCGATCTCGTACAGCGGCGGCGCGGACTCCGTGGCGGCGGCCACGATCTACCCCGAGGCGCCCTTCGTCCATTTCCGGCGGGTGCCCCATCCGCGCGTCCCCAACCGCTGGTCCCACTACCGGTCGGACGTCCTGGCCAAGCTCGCCGCGAAGACGGGTCGCGAGCTGAGCACGGTCACCTCCGACCTCGAGTTCACCCTCGCCGAACCCCGCCCCGGCTACCCGGAGCACCACGCGGTCGCGGCGGGCGCGCTGCTGCTGGCCGACCAGCTGGACCTCGGCGGCCTGGGCTTCGGCTACGAGCTCGGCTCGCGCTGGCTCGGCGGCGGCCGCTACCTGTGGCGCTACACGCCCGACAACCCCATGTGGTCGCCGCACGGCAGGTGGGGCAGGCTGTTCGCCGCCGCCGGCGTGCACATCGTGCTGCCCGTGGGCGGGGTGAGCGAGGCGACCACGATGCGCCTGGCCCTGGACTCCGGCCTCAAGGACTACGTGCGCTGGTGCCTGCGCGGCACCGACGGCCCCTGTCGTACCTGCGGGAAGTGCCTCTACAAGGAGCTGATCCAGGCCGCCGTCGAGCGCCGCCCGCTCGTCACGCCCATCACCGCCGACCGCCCGGTCGCCCGGAAGTGGCTCAGGAAGCCGCCGTACGGGGGGATGGAGATGATCCAGTACGGGCTGGCGCGCGTGCCCGGCATCGAGAACACGCTCTTCGCGGGGACGCTCGACCACTTCGACGTCACGGAGGAGTCCACGAGCTGGCTGGACCGCTGTTACCCGCGGGCCCTCGAGGAGATCCCCGCGCAGTGGCGCGACGAGGCGACGGCGTTCGTCGACGAGCACGTGGGGCTGATGACGCAGGACCAGGTCCGCCAGGTGGAGACATGGGGCTCCTGACCCATCCCCAGCCCCGGAAAGAGGAGTAAGGACGCGTGAAGGTTTATCTGTCGGTGGACATGGAGGGCGTGACGGGGTTGACCGACCCCGAGGAGATGCACGCCGGCAAGCGCGGTTACGAGCGCGGTTGCGAGCTGATGACCGCCGACGCCAACGCCGCCGTCGAGGGGACGTTCGACGCCGGGGCGGCCAGTGTGCTGGTCAACGACGCCCACGGGTCCACGAAGAACCTCAGGATCGACCTGCTCGACCCCAGGGCGAGCCTCATCCGCGGCCCGGGGAAGGCGCAGCGGATGGCTCAGGGGCTCGACGGGTCGTTTGATGCCGCGTGCTTCGTGGGCTACCACGCCCGCGCGGGCGTCCCGGACGGCGTCCTGAACCACACCTGGATGGGCAAGGAGATCCAGAACGTCTACCTCAACGGCGACCTGTGTGGCGAGACGCGGCTCGTCGCCGCGTGCGCCGGGTTCCACGGGGTGCCGGTCGTGCTGGTGACCGGGGACCAGGCCGTCGGCGAGGAGGCGCGCGAGCTGCTGGGCGACGTCGAGACGGTGGCGGTCAAGAAGGGGATCGACAAGTTCTCGGCCGAGTTGCTGCCGCCCAGTGTCGCCCAGGCCAGAATCCGTGAGGCCACGGCGCGGGCACTCGGCCGGTTGACCGACTTCACGCCGTACGTGGTGCCGGCGCCGTACACATTGGGGGTGGAGTGGAACTCCACCGCCATCGCCGCCGCCGTGGCGCTCGTCCCGGGCGTGAAGACCGTGGGGTCGCGTCACACGGAGTTCACGACGGACGACTTCACCCAGATCATGGCGCTGTTCGGCATCTTCGCCACCATCGGCGGCCAAATCGCCTGCGGCAGCGGCCCGTACGGGTAGGGAGCGGGTGACGTGGAAGGGGCGGCGCTGACCCGGCGGGGGTTGCTCGTCGGGATCGGGGCGGTGGGTGGCGCGGGAGCCATGTACGCCGCCATGGGCGCGCTCGGCCTGGCGCCGTCCGAGCAGGACAAGCAGTTCGTCGCTCCCAGGCCGGGAGATTTCCGCCTGCGCGGCCAAGGGGCGGCCAAGGTGGTGATCGTCGGCGCCGGGGTGGCGGGGCTGACGGCCGCGTACGAGCTGGGCAAGGCCGGCTACGACTGCACGCTGCTCGAGGCCGGGGAGCGGGCGGGCGGGCGGAACCTCACCTTACGCGGCGGCGACCGGCTGGCCGAGCTCAACGGCCCCGCCCAGGACGTGAGGTTCGGTGAGGGCGTCTACTTCAACGCCGGCCCCGGCCGGATCGCCCCCTGGATGGTGACCCTGGACTACTGCCGCGAGCTGGGCATCCCCATCGAGACCTTCATCAACAACAACGCCGCCGCGTACGTGCACACCAACGGGCAGACGATGCGGGCACGCACCGCCCGAGCCGATATGTATGGCTATATCGCGGAATTACTCGCAAAAGCGACAAATGTTGGCAAGCTCAATAAGGCCCTCACCAAAGACGACCAGGAAAGACTGCTCGAGTTCCTGAGAAGGTTCGGCGACCTGGGCCCCAAACTCGAGTATGAAGGCTCCACGCGACGCGGTTTCACGAAATTTCCGGCAATAGAGGTCGGCGCTCCGCTGGACGCCCCCGGCTCCCTCCACCAGGTCCTCGCGGCGGGCACCGGCCGGGCCATCACCAACGACTTCGGCTACGAGCAGGCCACCCCGATGTTCCAGCCCGTAGGCGGCATGGACGCCATCGTCACCAAGCTGACGGAGGCCGTGGGCCGGGACAGGATCAGGACCGGGGCCAGAGTCACCAGGATCACCGACCTTCAGGACGGCGTGGAGGTCCGCTACGAGGGCGGCAGCGTCAAGGCCGACTACTGCATCGCCGCGCTCCCGCCCCACCTCCTCGCCAGGATCCCGCACAACCTCGGCGCGCAGGTCACCACCGCGCTCAGGACCCCGATCCCGGTGGCCGCCGGCAAGATCGGCCTGGAGTACGGCAGGCGCTGGTGGGAGCTGGAGGACCGCATCTACGGCGGCGTGACCGAGACCGACCTGGACATCACCCACATCTGGTACCCGTCCTACGGCTACCACTCCGAACGCGGCCTCCTCGTCGGTTACTACAACACCGAGCAGGACGCCGAGCTGTACGGAGCCCTCACCCCGGAGGACAGAAGGCGCAGAGCGCTCACCCAGGGCAAGAAGATCCACGGCGACAAATACCGCCAGAACCTCCTCGCGAGCGTCTCCGTCGCCTGGCACCGCCAGCAGCACATCGAGGGCGGCTGGGTGCGCTGGCCGGACTTTGATTCGTCCTTCACTTTTCTGCAACGCCCCGCCGGAAGGGTTTACTTCGCGGGCGACTGGCTCACCCATCTGATCGCATGGCAGGCGGGGGCCATGGAGTCGGCCCGCGGCGTCGTCACCCAGCTGCACCAGCGAGTGCTGCAGTCCGTGTGAGGCCGCACGCTGCTCCCGAGACCCGAGTTAGGGTCCTGGGAGAAAGCGATCGAGGAGATGAGATGGAGCTGCACTGGGTGCCCGCGACCGAACGGACCGACCTGCTGGCCGATCCGGTGGCGCAGGCCGTGCCGGACATAGAGGGTGCCGAGGTGGCCGAGATCGACCCCGAACTGGCCGACACGGCGGCGTTCTGCGAGCGGTACGGCGTGACACTCGACGAGTCGGCCAACTGCGTGGTCGTGGCCGCCAAACGGGGCGGCGAGACGCGCTACGTGGCCTGCATGGTGCTCGCGACGATGCGGGTGGACGTCAACGGCGTGGTGCGCAGACACCTCGAGGCCCGCAAGGCGAGCTTCGCGCCGATGGCCGACGCGGTCGAGCTGACCGGGATGGAGTACGGCGGCATCACCCCGCTCGGACTGCCGGCCGACTGGCCGATCCTCGTCGACACCCATGTCGCCGAGCACGCGAGGGTGGTGATCGGGAGCGGCCTGCGCAGGTCGAAGCTGGCCGTCTCCGGTGCCGCGCTGGCCGGGCTGAAGACCGCCGAGGTCCTGTCGCTGGCCGGCTGAGAGCAAACTGAAGCCGATTCGAGACCGTTGGATGGGAAACCGATGGGGCCTTTCTGGACGTTGTACGAGTGGGAATGTGGCCTCATGGTTCATCTCGTGGGCGGGGATTAAGCCGGTATGGTGCTTCATGCCATGAACGATGACCGACTAGGCCCTTACCGGCTGCTCAGGCGGCTAGGTGAAGGCGGGATGGGCGTTGTCCACCTCGCTGTCGACCCCCAGGGGCGGCAGGTGGCGGTCAAGGTCCTGCGTGGAGAGGTCGCCGGCGACGAGGTCGCCAGGCGGCGGCTTTCGCGCGAGGTCGAGACGATGCGGCGGGTGCGGAGCGAATACATCGCCGAGGTGCTCGACGCCGACGTCACCGGTCATCGCCCGTACATCGTCACGCGCTACGTGCCCGGCCGTCCCCTCGACGAGATCGTCAAGGACGACGGGCCCCTCGACCTGCCCGCGCTGGTCAAGGTCGCGCACGGGGTGGCGTCCGCGCTGGCCTCCGTGCACTCGGTGGGCGTGATCCACCGCGACCTCAAGCCGGGTAACGTGCTGATCCTCGACGGCCAGCCCGTCCTGATCGACTTCGGCATCGCCCAGGCGGTGGACGCGACGCGGCTGACGCAGACCGGCATGTTCATCGGCACGCCCGGCTACCTCGCCCCCGAGATCATCGAGGGTCAGGAGGCGGGGCCCGAGGTCGACATCCACGCGTGGGCGGGCACGCTGCTGTTCGCGGCCACCGGTTCGCCGCCCTTCGGCAAGGGCACGCTGGAGATGATCTTCTACAACATCACCGCGGGCAAGGCCGACATCAGCGCCGTCCCCGCGCCGTTGCAGCCGCTGCTCAAGGCGGCGTTCCAGCGCAATCCGAACAAGCGCCCCAGCGCCGCCGAGCTGACCGAGAAGACCGCCAGGATCCGGCCCGAGCCCAAGGCGTTCTCGCCCGACGACATCCTGACCGTCCCGCGCCCCAAGGAGGTCGTGCCCGACCTCGCGCCGGTGCAGGAGAAGCCGTCGTACGACATCTCCACGCCGCCGGTGACGCCGAAGAGCCTGCTCGAGTCGCAGGAGCGGCCCGCCGCGTCGCCGCAGGAGCAGGAGTTCGTCTCGCTCCTGCCCAACCAGCCCGACCCGTGGCCGACCCGCAGGGTGACGCCCGAGGAGCTGCGGCGGATCCAGCGCGAGAACGGGATGACCCCGCCCTGGCAGCAGCCGGTCAGCAACCACGGCGTCGCGGCCCCGCCCGGCGAGGGCGACGTGCCCACCAGGCGGGTGCGCCCCGACTCGCCCGACTACGGCCGGATCCACACGCCGGTGCCGAACGGGCCGGTGCCGAACGTCCAGGGCCCCGAGCTGAGGCCCTCGCCGAGTCCGCTCCAGCCGCCGCCGTACATCCCGCCGCAGTACCCGCAGCACGAGCCGTACGTCCCCGCGGTCCACCCGGGCAACGGGGTGCAGCGTTCCAGGTCGTACGGCGTGGCGAGCGCGATGCTGCTCGTCCTGATGATCGTGGCCGCGGTGTTCGCGCCCGTGCTCGTCGCGGTCCTGGCGATCCCGGTCGCGATCCTGCTGCGCGCGGCCGATCTGGCCCAGCCCCAGCTCGCCGCCCGCAGGGGCACGGGGTCGGCGGCCGCCGACCTGATCAAGGTGTTCGCCTACCCGCAGGCGCTGGCCAAGTCGGTGGGCATCACGCTGGCGCTGGTGCTCTACGCGCTCATCCTCGGCCTGCCGGTGACCCTGCTGCTCACCGTGGTGGCCAGAATGGACCCGTCCAATGCCCTGGCCTGGGGCGCCGCGGTCGCGCTGTGGACCGTGTGCGCGGGTCCGGGAGTGGAGGGTCCTGGCAAACAGATGCGCAGGACGCTCTCATCGCTCGTACCCTCGAGAACAGCGGCGATGGTGACAGCAGGAGTCCTCGCGGCGGGTGCCGCGCTCTCGCTGATCCTCGCTGCCGGCACGTTCGGGGAAGAGCCATCAAAGGGGGCCGAATGGACTCCGGTGAACGTCAAAACAGTGGTGAAGCAGCTAGAAGGCCTGAGGGGGAACTCCGGGGGATGACGCGGGGAAGGTGGCGATGAACACCCAGGCATCAGAACGCCTCGGCCCGTACCGGCTGGTCAGGAAGATCGGCGAGGGTGGCATGGGGGTCGTCCACCTCGGCCTCGACGGCGAGGGCCGCGAGGTCGCCATCAAGGTCCTCCACCCGCACGTGGCCGCCGACCTCAAGGCGCGCGACCGGCTGACCCGCGAGGTCGAGACCATGCGCCGGGTACGCAGCCCGCACGTCGCCGAGGTCATCGACGCCGAGCTCGTGGGCGGCCAGCCGTACGTCGTGACCCGCTTCGCGCCGGGACGCACGCTGGAGGACACCGTCCTGTCGGAGGGTCCCCTGGAGGCACGCGAGCTCATCAGGCTCGCCCAGGGGCTCTGCCAGGCGTTGGTGGCCATCCACGCGGCCGACGTGATCCACCGCGACTTCAAGCCGTCCAACGTCATGCTGGTCAACGGCGAGCCGCTGGTCATCGACTTCGGCATCGCCCATCTGGTGAACGCCACCAGGCTGACGCAGACCGGCATGTTCGTGGGCACACCCGGCTATCTGGCGCCCGAGATCATCCGTGACTCCGACATCACCCAGGCGGCCGACGTGCACGCGCTGGCCTCGACGGTGTTCTTCGCCGCGACGGGGGCGCCGCCGTTCGGCACGGGGACGTTCGAGGCGGTCTGCTTCAACATCATGGAAGGGCGGGCCCAGCTCGACAAGTCGCCCGCGTGGCTGCGCGGCTGGCTGAGCAGGGCGCTGCAGGTGGACCCGGCGGGCCGGCCCAGCGCGCAGGAGCTGCTGCGGATGGCCAGGGCGCTCGATCCGTCGGTGACCACGTTCCACGAGGCCTCCTTCGACGGGCCGACGGGTACCAAGCGCATGGCCGACCGCACGCGGACCATGGACACCTTCTCCGACCTGCTGCCGCCGGTCGAGTACGGCAGGGCCGCGCCGCCCCCGCACAAGGAGGACAGGCCCTACAAGGAGGACAGGCCGCCGCCCTACCGGGAGGAGAGGCCGCCGCCCTACGTGCCCGCGCCGGTCGCGGCCAGGCCGCCGGTGCCGCGCACCGACCAGCGGGTCGCCGGCTACCCGGCGCCCCAGCCCACGTCGCCGTCGCAGGCCAGGCCCTACGGTGGGCCGCGTTCCAGCGGACCACCGCAGGGGTCGGCGAAGCCTGACCCCTATACGCCGCCGCCTCAGTACCAGCCGCCGGCCGAGCGGAAGAAGTACCTGTTCGGCAGCCAGGTCGTCGGCCTGCTCCTGATGGTCACGCTGGTGGCGCTGACCGTCATGATGCCGGTCATGGTCGGCGTGGTCGCCGTCGCGCTCGCCCTGGTGCTGCGCCTGGGCGAGTACCTCTTCGGCGACCTGGTCAAGCGGCGCCAGATGCGCGGGAGCAGCTCGGCCGATCCGCTGCTGGCGGTGGTCGGCACTCCCTGGGCGCTGGTGAAGTCCGCGCTCGTGACGGCCGTGCACGTGCCGCTGGCACTGCTGTTCGGGATGTGCGTCTGGGGCGCGCTCCACTGGGCGGGCAAGATGAGCGTCAACGAGGCGGCCTCGTTCGCGGCGGGCGCCTTCGCGGCGGGCCTGTTCGTGCTGCCGGGCGGCGGCGCGCCGCGCAAGGCCGTCACCCGCACGCTCACCGGCGTGCTGCGCAGCCCCGGCGCCGCGCTGGTCGCGGTCGTGCTGGTGGGCACAGCGGCGCTGTTCGCGGTGATGTTCGCGCTGGGGCAGGACGCGGTGTGGTACCCGTGGCGGGCGCCGGAGTCGGTGATCGACGACCTGGCGAGCAACGCCAAGCAGAGCACCATCGGGCTGATCACCGGGATGATCGACAGCCTGCTCAGCGACCTCGGGCTGGGGTTCCTGACTCCCTGGTCCTGAGTGTCCCCACGCGCTCTCGGGGGGAGAGATGAGGGTATGAGTGAGCGCCTCGGCCCATATGAGCTCCTTTCCCGGCTCGGGGCGGGCGGGTTCGGCGAGGTGCACCTCGCGCTCGACCCCGATGGCCGTACGGTCGCGGTCAAGGTGCTCCACCCCCACGTCGCCGCCGACGGCGGGGCGCTGGCCCGGCTGGCACGCGAGGTGGAGACCATGCGCAGGGTCGGCGGGCCGCACGTGGCGGAGGTGCTCGACGCCTCGCTGGAGGGCACCCGTCCGTACCTTGTGACCCGCTACGTCCAGGGCCGCCCGCTCAGCGCCGTGCCCGTGCCCGTCGCGGACCTGCGCACGCTCGCCTCCGGCCTGGCCGACGCGCTGCTCGCCATGCACGAGGCCGGGGTGGTGCACCGCGATCTCAAACCGGCCAACGTGATGATCGCGGAGGGCGAGCCCGTCGTCATCGACTTCGGCATCGCCAGCGCGTTCGACTCCCTGTCGGTCACGGCCTCAGGCGCGGTGGTGGGCACGCCCGGCTACCTGGCTCCCGAGGTGCTGGAGGGCAAGAGCGCGGGGCCCGAGGCCGACGTGTTCTCCTTCGGGGCGACGCTGGCCTACGCGGCGACGGGGCGGCAGCCGTACGGGCAGGGGCCCGCCTCCGCGGTCGCGTACCGGGTGGTGCATCACCAGCCCGATCTGGAGGACGTTCCCGAGTGGCTGGCGGCGCTGTTACGTGAGTGCCTGGCCGCCGACCCGTCCGCGCGGCCGACGGCCGCGCAGCTCTGTGCCAGGCTCGGTGCCGCCTCCGTCCCGCATGTCCGGGCGCGCGCCGCCGACCACCTGGCCACCAGGGAGTGGCGGCCGGGCAAGGAGCGGCCTCGCAGGTCGGTCGAGGAGTCGAGGGCCAGGCACCGGGAGAAGGTGCGCAGGCGCTGGCTGATCGGCTCGGGGCTGTTCGTGTCGCTGCTGGCCGCCGCCGCGCGGGAGCCGCTGCCCGAGGTGGCGCTGTTCCTGCTGGCGGCGTACGCGCTGGCCGTGGTGGCCGACGCCGGGGTGGCGCTGTTCTCGCGCGGCCCGTACCGGCGCAGCCGGATGATCGCGGACCTGGTCGGCGTGGCGGGGGCCGTGGGGCTCTGTTTCGGGCTGGCGGCGCTGTTCAGCACGTTCACGCTGGCCCTGTTCGCGGGTACGGCGCTGGTGGTGGGGATCGTCTTCCTGCTGTCCGCCTAGACCGAACAAAGTTCTGTATAGTGGGTAGCTGTAGGTTTGCGGTTAAGCTACCCACGGGTAACATGACTCGCGGAAAACTGAACACACCCTCTGTCGGGGGCCCATAGGGCACCTGGCAGTCTGGACAGCATTGCATTCGGCGTCCATCGCAGCGAGGCGGTGGCGCACGCGAACACGGGAGGTCGGCCGCCGGCCATGAACATCGTCGTCTGCGTGAAGCAGGTCCCCGACACTGCGACCGAGCGCAAGCTGCGGTCCGATGACAAGACGCTCGACCGAGACGCCGCCGACGGCGTGGTGAACGAGCTTGACGAGTACGCGGTCGAAGAAGCGCTGCGGCTCAAGGAGGCCCACGAGGGTGAGGTGACCGTGCTCACCATGGGTCCCGGCAAGGCCACCGAGACCATCCGCAAGGCGCTGGCCATGGGGGCCGACAAGGCCGTCCACCTCAGCGACGACGCGCTGCACGGGTCCGACGCGCTGTCCACCTCGTACGCGATGGCGCAGGTGCTCAAGAAGATCGGGTTCGACCTGGTCATCCTGGGCTCCGAGTCCACCGACGCGCGCACCGGCGTGCTGGCCGCGATGCTGGCCGAGCGCCTCGGCACGCCGCAGCTCACGCTGGCCAACAAGGTCGACGTCGACGGCACCTCGATCACCGTCCAGCGCATCACCGACTACGGCTTCGACAAGGTCGAGGCCACGCTCCCGGCCGTCGTCTCCGTGGTCGAGAAGATCAACGAGCCGCGTTACCCGTCGTTCAAGGGCATCATGGCGGCCAAGAAGAAGCCGGTCGAGACGCTGGCCATCGGCGACGCGTCCATCGACGCCGCCCAGGTGGGCCTGACCGCCGCCTGGTCCTCCGTGGTCGACTTCGCCGCGGCCCCGCCGCGCGCGGCCGGCACGATCGTCAAGGACGAGGGCGACGGTGGCGCGAAGGCCGCCGAATTCCTCGCGTCGAAGAAGTTCATCTGAGAGCGGGAGAGTTACTGAAATGTCGGAGATTCTCGTTCTCGTCGAGCAGGTCGAAGGCGAGGTCAAGAAGGTCACGCTCGAGCTGCTGACCCTCGCCCGCTCGCTCGGCACCCCCGCCGCCGTCTGGGCCGGCCCCGGCATCACGTCGGAGGCCAAGGCCAGGCTGGCCGAGTACGGCGCTGACAAGATCTACGTCGCTCCGTCGAGCGACATCGTGGAGTACGTGGTCGCGCCCAAGGCCGAGCTGCTCGCCCAGCTCGTGGCCGACAAGTCGCCGGCCGCCGTGCTCGTGGCCGCCACGCCCGAGGGCAAGGAGATCGCCGGGCGCCTGGCCATCAAGACCGACTCCGGGGTCATCACCGACGCCGTGGGCCTGGGCGAGGGCTTCGTGGCCGACCAGTCCATCTTCGGCGGCGGCATCAACGTGCAGTCCAAGGTGAGCAAGGGCACGCCGATCGTGGCCGTACGCCCCAACTCGACCGCCCCCGAGCCCTCGGCCGGCGCCGGGGCCGAGGAGGAGGTGTCGGTCACGCTGTCCGACGCCGCCAAGGCGGCCCGCATCGTGGAGCGCGTCAAGCAGGAGAAGGGCGCCCGCCCCGAGCTGACGGAGGCCGCGATCGTGGTCTCCGGCGGCCGCGGCGTGGGCTCGGCCGAGAACTTCTCGATCATCGAGCAGCTGGCCGACTCGCTCGGCGCCGCCGTCGGCGCCTCACGCGCCGCCACGGACGCCGGCTGGTATCCGCACCAGTTCCAGGTGGGCCAGACGGGCAAGACCGTGTCGCCGCAGCTGTACATCGCGGCCGGCATCTCGGGGGCCATCCAGCACCGGGCCGGGATGCAGACCGCCAAGACGATCGTGGCGATCAACAAGGACCCGGAGGCGCCGATCTTCGAGCTGGCCGACTATGGCGTGGTGGGTGACCTGAACCAGGTGGTGCCGCAGCTCACCGAAGAGGTCAACAAGCGCAAGTAAGCGCGGGATCTCGGGGGAAAGCATGGTCTTCGCTCAACAGCGCTTCGCGCAAAGGGAGCTCAGGCTGTGACATGGGGGGCACGGCCCCCCAAACCCCCGCCTAAAAGCCGCTTCGCCGATTCGTCGGCCGGTTACGGCGTCGTATGGCTACGCTTGTAGCCCGCGACCTACAGTTGTGACATGACCGCCATTCCTGCCCGAGAGCTACGCAACAACACCGCCGAGGTGCTGCGGCGCGTTGAATCCGGCGAGGAGATCGAAGTTCTCAGGGACAATCGACCGGTCGCAAAGATCATCCCGCTTTCTCGTCGTCGCCGATGGATTTCCGCAGTCGAAATCGGCATCGAGCTGACTCGTCTCGGCGCCGATACCACTGGCCTGGCCGACGAACTGCGGGAGACGCTCGCCGATACGACGGGGCCTACCCGCATGTTCCTGTAGTGGTGCGGCAGCCCAGGCGGCCGGCGTCGTCCTCGCCCGTCTCTTCCGATTCCATGAGCGGTTCGCCTTGGTCGACGAATCCGCCCTGGCCGAGGAGCGGCACCTTCACGCCCGCAGAACGGTGACCTGCCGCCCCGCCGGGGTCTGATCCTGGTCGAAGTGGATGCGCTCCTCCATCGGAGACGCCTCAGGACGGCGATCGAAGATCACCAGGTAGCCGGCGTCGAGATCCAGCCGGTCCAGATAGCAGTCGAGCTGCGCAAGTCCCTCGTCCACCGGATCCCGCTGACCAGGCCGCCACACCTTGAGCTCCATGGCCTCCCGCTGCACCTGCCCCTCGCCGTACGGCCAGCGCAGGTAGACATCCAGCCGCCCGGTGCCCGCCGCGTACTCCCTGTCGAGGAAGCCGCCGCCGTTGACGATCCGGTGCAGGTAGGCCATGAGGATGATCTGGCATGCTGCCTCATGGTAGGCGGTGCCACGGACCATCGTCTCGCCGTGCTGCTTCCAGAAGGCGGTGAACTCACGTAGCAGCTTGAGCAGGTCCAGGCGGCCGTCGGGGAGGACGAAAGACCGCGAATTGCCCTGGACGTTGGCTTCCACACCGGCGCCCAGCACGCGGAGGATGACCTCGCGGTAGATGGGGTTGGCGATTTCGACGGAGGAGCCCATGGCAGCAAGGCCGAGATCACGCACGTAGGAGAAGTCGTCCGTGAAGGTCTCGTCGACGTTGACTGTCGTGCCTGCGAGCACCGGTTCGAGCACTCGCTTGACCCGGGGTTCGTGCAGCTTGGCGACAAGAGAATCCAGGTGGGTGGCGCGGTCGCGGATGAGCCGCTCCTTGGCCTGCTCCATGTGCCCGGCGGTGATCGGTTCCTCTGGCGGGACCTTCATCCAAAAGGTGATCTCCCAAGCCAGAGCGTTGACCAGCCAGGGTTGTCCGCGGGTGAAGTCAAAGGCCGCGGCGAGGGCTTCCTTGGTGAATTCCTGCCCAGTTTCGGCGGTGTGCTGGCCGTACAGCTCCCTGACGTCTTCCGGGGTGAAGTTGCCCAGGCAAAGCGACCTGACCGATATGTTGAAGGGGCTGATCGCCCCGAGTCGGTTGGGGTCGCCGCCTGAAGCGATCTTGTACTCCCGCACGTCCCTCAGCCCGCACAACACCACGGAGTTGGGAAACGGAGCGCCTCTGGGGCGATTGTTGTGGCCGGTGCGTAGTTGCCGCAGGACCGCTTTCAGGCTCTCCCCGCTCAGCGCGTCGATCTCGTCGATGAGCAACACGAGTGGGAGCTCGCACTGGGCTGCCCACGCCTGGAGAGCGGCGCCCAGCCGTTTGCCCGGAGCGGCCTCAGGCCAGGGGCCGGGCGGCGAGTTGTTGCTCCACCGGAGCTCGTCCAGCAGGATCAGCTCCGCGGCCTCGTAGTCGTCGCCCGTCACGGAGGCCTCCTCGCAGGAGATCATCACCGTCACGGCGGCGCCGTCCTTGGTGAGCTCATGCTCCAGGGAATGCAGCATGGTCGTCTTGCCCGACTGGCGCGGAGCGTGGACCACGAAGAAGCGATCCATGTCGATCAACTGGCGCGCCTCCGGCAGCCGGGGCTGCGATGGCAACACGTAGTGAAGCCGGGGGTCGCACGGTCCGGTGGTGTTGAAGTACCTGACTTTGGTCACCGTCACAGTGTGACACCATTCGGTCACAGATTCGATCGACTTGGCTCATGAGCCTGGAGGCGACCTTGACGGCTCCGGTTGATCGGCCGTGCATCCATGCTTCGATCTCCGCCGAGATGTCTGGAGCCTTGATTCCGTCCCGGAGCCGTTGCCGGCCTCCGCCGGGTTGGGGTGGATGAGTGTGCCCTGCCGGGGTCGTGTGGCGCACTGGGCTGGAGGCCGAGAATGTCCGACGAGATCCCGACCACTGATACTCGAGACCCGGCGCTGGTCGTGACGTCGATGATCGACCACGTTCTCGATCTGGCGGCGACCTGGACGACGCGGTGGGGGATCTCTCGGGGGCCGGATCCGATCAATGACCTCAGGTTGGAGCCGTGTGGGCTTCCACGGCGGGCGATGCGCGGTTTGACACCGGTGCGCCGGACCGGCAGCAAACCGCCTCACTTTTCAGGGGTAGGCGTCCGTCGCCCGGCATGAGTCAACCGGACGTATCCGTACGGGTTGAAGAACAGATCGTCCTCGTCGTAGCGGTCGCATGCGCCGGTGCGCAGCACCCAGCGGGGCGCGTCCTCGGTCATCCGGAACCCTGCACCGTCCTCGATCTCCTCCGCGCGTGGATCGGTCAGGAGGTAGATCGCCAGTGTGTCCAGGTGCTCGACCAGCTCAAGCAGTCGGTCCTGAGCCGGAGGCTCCTCACCGACCTCGATCTCCACCTCGGGCGCGCCGAGCAGATGCATGCCGCAGCTGTAGAGCACCTGACCGTCGTAGATCGGCCGCTTCACCCAGGCGGCGACGAGCGCGGCTGCCAGGGCCTCGTCCGTGGCGTCGGCTGCCTGGTCGGCAAGCGCGAGCCAGCGGTCCCGGCCGTGCGCGATCCCGCTGCTCTCGTTCTTCACCGCCACAGCGCCGGACCGCAACAGGGCGGCTGCCGCCGCCAGCAGTCGCCGGGAGGTGTCGAACGCGAAGTCTCGCATCATCGGGGCGGACAGCAGGTAGCCGACGGTGTCGTGGGACTCCACCGCGGCCCGGTCCGCCTCGTCGAACGAGGCCGCCATGCTGTTCCTGAACGCCTCCGGCATCCGAGGGTCGGGTTCGGCCTCGGAGTACTCGCGGTCGAGTACGAATCCACCGAAGCCGGTGGCGATCCGTTCCATCTCCGAAAGGCCCAGCCCGGAGCCGAGCACGCACAGCACATGCCGGGGAAACGCTTCACTCATCCCGGCACATTATCGATCATGATCGATATCTCGCCTGGATTCCCGGGATATGGCCTCAGTCCAGGGACTGGCCGGCCGTGACCTGCGCCATGAAGCGTCTCAGCGCGCGCGGATTCCGGATCACGTGCAGCGTCGCATCCCCGGCGTGCGTCGCGATCGCCGAGAGGAGCAGCGGCCGGCTCCGGCGCCGGTAGGTCCAGACCCAGATCCAGAAGTCGGCGCGTTCCCGAGAGCGTCGGATCGTTCGCCACGCGCAGCGCCAGAACGAGAAGTCCAGCAGGATGACGGTGTCCGCCGCTTGGAGCCGGACCTCGAGGACGTCATAGGGACCGAGGTCGCCATCCATGATCCACCCCTCGCCCCGGGCGAGTTCGCCTTGGACGGCGGCCCACTGATCGGGAGGCGTCGCTTCAAGACCCGGTCGCCAGAAGTGCTTGTCCAGCTCGATGACGGGGAGTCCGGTGAGCGCCCCCAGACGGGCTGCGAGGGTCGACTTTCCTGAACCGCCCCGCCCGAGGAGCACGACTCGTTTCATGGCCGTCATGGTTCCAGGCTGGTTCCGGAACGCCCACTCGTTAATCAGGGCGACAGGACGGCGGCCCGGTACTGGCTCGGGGTGGTGCCAAGCCGGCGCTTGAACGCGACGCTGAGCGCGAAGGTGCCGGAGTAGCCGACCTTGTGTGCGATGGAGCCGACGGTTGCGTCGGTGCTGCGGAGGAGGTCGGCCGCCAGGGCGATGCGCCAATGGGACAGATAGGTGATGGGTGGCTCGCCCACCTCGGCGGTGAACCGGCGGGCCAGGGCGGCCCGGGAGACGCCGACCTGGGCGGCGAGGCTCTCCACTGTCCATGGGTGAGCCGGGTCGCCGTGCATGAGGCGGAGGGCCGTGCCCACGACGGAGTCGTCCTTGACGCGGTACCAGACCGGGGCGTGCCGCTGCGTGCGGTCGAACCAGGCGCGCAACGTGGCGACGAGCATCAGGTCCAGCAGCCGGTTCAGCACCGCCTGCTGCCCCGGCCTGTCCTGTACCACTTCTGCCGCCATCAACGTGAGCAGCGGAGAACAACCGTCGTCGTCGGTGATGACGAGGATGTCCGGCAAGGCGTCGAGCAGGCGGTCACTGATCCCGGCCCGGCCCTGGTAGGCGCCGCTGAGCAGGACGGCGGAGCCGCCTGCTGCCACGCCGCAGGTACGTGGATCCGGTACCGCTCCGCCCTTCTCGACCGTCCGCGCGGTGGCTGCGCAGTACTGGTCGCGGGTGATCACGTGCTGGGGCGGAGTGGCGGGGTCTTCGGCAACGGTGTACGAGGCAGGGCCGCGGACGACCGCGATGTCACCGGGGCCGATCGCCAACGCCTCACCGTCGGCCGGGATGATCCAGCCCTGTCCGTCCAGCATGGTCAGGAGGGTCAGCGGGCCGCCGCCGGCGAAACGCAGGGACCACGGCGAGGTCATGATCGACCGATGGATGAGGGCCGCTTGTGCGTGCACCCCGTCCAGCAGGTCCGTCAGCGTGTCCACGAGCCCAAGGTTAGACGCTCGAACATCGAAGTGAGCGTTGTGGCCATCGCCCCGCTCACCGCATCACGGTTGAGTGGACTCATGACGCAACAACCGATTCTGATCACCGGCGGTACCGGCAAGGTCGGCACGCGGATCGTGTCCCTACTTCGGCGCAGGAACGTGGCCGTCCGCGTGGGTTCTCGCTCCGGCGTCCCTCGCTTCGACTGGACCGACCAGGACACCTGGAAGCGCGCTCTGGCCGGATCGAAGACCGTCTTCATCGTGCCGCACGACGGCGAACTGCTGACACGACCGTTCGTCCAGCAGGCGAGAGACCTCGGCGTCGAGCGCGTCGTGCTGCTTTCGGGGCGCGGGGTGGACGTGCCCGGCTATGCGGGCGACGACAACGCGGCAGGCAGGACCCATATCGATGGCGAGGACGCGGTGCGCTCCTGCGGCCTGGCATGGACGATTCTGCGGCCTGGTTGGTTCGCGCAGAATTTCAGCGAAGGCTTCTTCCGTGACGCGGTGCTCGCCGGTGAGGTGCGCCTGCCGGCCGGTGACGGTGCGGTGAGTTTCGTCGACGCCGAGGACATCGCGGCGGTGGCGGTCGCGGCGCTGACCGAGGACGGGCATGAGGGACAGACGTACGAGCTGTCCGGCCCCCGTGCACTGACCATCGCCGAGGCCGTCGAGTTGATCTCGGAGGCCGTCGGCCGCACGGTGCGCTACGTGCGGTTGACCGTCGAGGAGTTCATCGCCCATCTGGAAGGCGAGGGCTGGCCGAAGGCCGATGCCGTGGCCTATGCCGACGCGATCGCCCCGATCCGGCATGGCATGGACGAGCACCTGTCCGACGGAGTGCAGCGCGCGCTCGGCCGCCCACCTCGCGACTTTGCCCGATTTGTGAAGGACGCGGCCACTGCCGGAGCCTGGCGCGGCTGATGGGTGTGCTCGCCGGGCTCGGGCCCTGGCAGAGACAAGGTTTCAGCGCGGGTCGGTGGCCGGGAGGCGGACCTGGAACGCCGCTCCCTCGCCGGGCGCCGAGCCGACCTTCACCCGGCCGCCGTGGGCGGCCACGATGGAGCGGACGATGGCCAGCCCGAGCCCCGCGCCTCCGGTCGTGCGGGTGCGAGAGCCGTCCGCCCGGTAGAACCGGTCGAACACCCTGGCCGCCTCCTCGGCGCTGAGCCCCGGCCCCTCGTCCGCGATCGTCAGCACCGCCTCCCCGCCCTCCGTGCCGACGCCGATCCGCACCGGCGTGCCCGCGGGCGTGTGGGCGACGGCGTTGCCGATGAGGTGGCCGCGGCGCTGAACAGCCACCCCAGTAGCCCCGCGACCGCCACGGTCGCCAGAGACAGCACCATGGTGGCCCTGATGCTGCTGAACTTGGTCCACTCCGCCCTCAGCACCCCCGTGTCGATCATCGCGCCGCCCCGTACTCGACGCTGTCACGGGTGAGCTCCATGAACGCCTCCTCCAGGGTCGGGCGCCGCGGGGTCAGCTCGGACAACGGCACGCTCTCGGCTGCCGCGAGCCGCCCGACGTCGGGCGCGGTCATGCCGGTGACCAGCAGTTCGTCGACGCCGCCGCGCTGCACGTGGGCGCCGGACAGCTCCAGGCGGCGCGCGAAGGAGGCTGCGTCGGGGGTGCGTACGAACACCGCCGCCGCGCCTTCGGTGAAGTGCCCGATGTCACCCTCGGCGATGAGCCGGCCCTTGCCGATCACGACCAGGCGGTCGGCGGTGAGCGCCATCTCGCTCATCAGATGGCTGGAGACCAGCACCGTGCGCCCCTCGGCGGCCAGGCCGCGGATGAGCGTGCGGATCCACAGGACGCCCTCGGGATCCAGGCCGTTGACCGGCTCGTCGAGCAGCACCACCGGCGGATCGCCCAGCAGCGCCGCGGCGAGGCCCAGTCGCTGGCTCATGCCCAGCGAGAACCCGCCCGCCTTCCTGCCCGCCACCGCCGTGAGGCCGACCAGGTCGAGCACGTCGGCGACCCGGGTGTCGGGAATGGCGTTGGTCTGGGCGAGATAGCGCAGGTGCTTGTACGCGCTCCGCCCGGGGTGCACGGCCTGCGCCTCGAGCATCGAGCCGACCTCGCGCAGCGGATGCCTGAGCTCGCGGTGGGCCCGGCCGTTGACGGTGGCGGTGCCGGAGGTGGGCAGGTCGAGCCCGAGGATCATGCGCATCGTCGTGGTCTTGCCGGCGCCGTTCGGGCCCAGGAAGCCGGTGACGAGACCTGGCCGCACCGTGAAGGTGAGATCGTCCACGGCGAGCACGTCGCCGTGGCGTTTGGTCAGTCCGTTGAGCTGGATCATGTGGTCCAGCGTGGGGCGGCGGGTTGGAGGAGTTCTGGGGGAGTCTGTGAGGTCTCTGTGAGCGGCGGGGCCGCCACGTGGGGCCGCGCTGCGCCGTTCCGCCCGGATCCACAGAGAACTCTCAGACGAGCGGCTCCGTACGCCTGGAGGCCGACGAGTACGTTCCTTGCAAGATCCATCCCACGAGGATGCCGCCCAGCAGCGCGAACCCGTGGAGGTCCAGCCGGGCGATCAGGACGGCGGCCGCGGCGACGGGGACGGCGACGAGGAGCCAGAGTGGGACGCGCTCGCGCTGCCCGACGAGCTGCGCGCCGGCCGCCATCAGGGCGATCATCGCGATGATGCCCCACGTGCCCAGGTCGGACAGGAGCGAGGCGGCCAGCACGACCGCGTAGAACGCGCCCAGCGAGCGGTCCAGCCGCTCCGCGGCGGCCAGCGCGAGGCCGGCGGCCAGGCCGCAGACGGCGATCGAGTTGCCCGCGCCGGGGTCGTTCGTGAGATATCCGGAGATCTCCCCGGCCAGCGCGCCGGCCGCGTAGAGGGCGAGCCAGCGGATGGGACCGAGCGAGCGCTCCGCGCAGTAGCCGAGCACGGCGAGTGACGCCAGGTTGAACAGGGTGCCCCCGAGGCCGCCGTCCTGCACGACCAGGGCCGTCACCAGCCGCCACCACTCGCCGCCGCGGATCGCGGCCGGATCCCGCATCAGGGCCGGCTCCAAGCCGGGGATCACGAACTGGAGGAGGCTGGGGATCGCCGTGATCGCGAAGGTCGCCACGGTGACATAGGGCTTGAACACGGGTTCAGCCTCGCACAGCCCGCTCTGCTGGGGCAGTGCCGGACGTACGAGGCTGAACGGTGACAAATGTCAGACCGCGAGCTCCGCGTGCTCGCGCTCGACGGCCGGGGCCGGGGCCGGGGTCAGGACGACCGCGGTGGCCTCCCTGCGCGGGAGGAGCCGGGAGGCGAAAGCGATCAGCGCGCCGAGGACGACCCCGATGCCGAGCGCGGTACGCAGCGAGGTGACGTCCGACAGGAAGCCGATCACCACGGGGCCGAGCAGCAGGCCGGCGTACCCCATGGCGCCCGCCTGGGCGATCGCCGGACCCGGTGTGTCGGTCGCGGTCCCGGCCAGCGACAGCGTCAGCGGCGAGATCGTCGCCACGCCGAGCCCGACGAAGAACATCGCGAACACCGCCACCACCGCCGCCGGCGCGAGCAGCACCACCGCGAAGAACCCCGCCGTCGCCACCCCCGACACGGTCAGCATGCCCCGGACGCCGAACCTCGTACGCAACCGGTCACCGGTGAGCCTGGCGACCAGCATGCCGACCTCGAAGACGGGGTAGCCGAGGGCCGCCAGCGCCTCGGGGGCGCCCAGCTCGTTCCGCATGTAGAGGCCGTTCCAGTCGGCGACGGTGCCCTCCACCATGAACGCGAAGAACATGATCGCACCGAGCAGGTAGACGATCGGGGGCAGACGCCGGCGGGCCGCCGTCACGGCCCCGGTCGCCGGGGGCTCGGGCAGGTACGTGCGGCCGAGCACGACCATGACGGGCAGCGAGACCAGCCCGATCAGCGCCACGTTGGCGGTGAACGGCAGGCCCACGGCGATCGCCAGGCTGCCCAGCGCGCCCGCGGCGATGGCGCCGACGCACCAGCCGGCGTGCATGCCGTTCATCAGCGGCCGCCCGTACGCCTGCTCGACCGTCGAGCCCTGGGCGTTCATGGCCACGTCCACGGTGCCGAACGCCATGCCGAAGAGCGCGACGGCCACCAGGAGCAGCGGGAGGTTCGGCGCGAACGCCACGGCCACGAGGCCCAGCGCGGTGAGCGGCCCACCGATCCGCAGCACGGCCCTGCTGCCCGCGCGGGCCATCACCTTGCGCATGGACTGCATGGTCACCAGCGCGCCCAGGCCCCAGACGAGCAGGATCGTGCCGACTGCCGACTCGGAAAGGCCTAGTTTGTCGGTCATCGCGGGGATGCGCACCGTCATGGTGCCCACCATCAGGCCGCCGAGCACGAAGGTCAGGATCGCCCCGTAACGAGCACTCCTCAGGGCGGGGGACATCATCACACCTCACACAAAGTCATAATTTTTAGCCGCACCTCACGGTCGGGGGAATCCGCAGGCACGGTGGGCGAGAAGCTGGGCCTGACCGCGACAGGCCGCGCCATGGCGCGGCCGGGACGTGTCGGATCAGGGGAAACCGGGTCAGGGGGACCGGGTCAGGGCGGCCCGAAGCCCGGCCGGACAGGTCGGGGGCGGGCCGGTGGGGGGCAGGTCGCCGGACGCAGGAGCCGGCGGCGGGCCGGTCAGGAGGGGGGTTTGAGCAGCGTTTTCAGCCGGGCCTCGAGAGCCTGGAGGTCCTCTTCCGAGTTCAGCTCCGGGTCGTGGCTGGCCACGTCCCAGAGCCCCTCACACGCCAGCCGGACGATCTGCGACGCCCGCGGATCCGGCTCCTCGGCCAGCCCCTCGCGATGCCAGCGGGCCATCGCGTCACGCAGCGGCGCGAGCAGGAAGAGGTTGCCGGAGGCCCCGGTGACCACGGCCCATCGTCGCAGCCGCCCGGAGCGGACGGCGGCCAGGGTGGCGCCCACGTAGCGCTCGGTGTAGGTCTCGCCGGGCTGTGTGGCCACGAGCTGGTCGAAGTCCTCGATCAGGCGCTCCACCATGCCCTTGATCAGGGCCTCTTTGGAGCCGTAGTGATAGAGGAGACCGCCCTTGCTGACGCCCGCCCGGTCCGCCACGGCGGCCAGGGTGAGCGCGGCGGAGCCCTGGTCGCAGAGGAGGTCCTCCGCCGCGTCCAAAAGCTCGTCCCTTCGCATACCCATGACTGTACCGTCCGGACGGTACAGTTGCAAACGAGATACGCTGATCGGGTGACCAGACCGTCGGCCTATCTTGATCATGCGGCGACGACGCCCATGCTGCCCGAGGCGATCGAGGCCATGACGGAGCAGCTCCAACGCGTCGGCAACGCCTCGTCGCTGCACGCCGCAGGCCGCCGTACGCGCAGAGTGGTCGAGGAGTCACGCGAGACGATCGCCGAAGCGCTCGGCGCGCGCCCCAGCGAGGTCGTGTTCACCTCGGGCGGCACCGAGGCCGACAACCTCGCGATCAAGGGCCTCTACTGGTCGCGCCGTCCGCGGCGGCGCATCCTGATCAGCTCCGTGGAGCACCACGCCGCGCTCGACCCCGCCCGGTGGCTGGCCGACAGCCAGGGCGCGGAGGTGGAGCTGCTCGACGTGGACGCGTACGGCCGGGTCCAGCCCGACAGTCTACGCGAGGCCATCGAGCGCGATCCCGGCAGCGTGGCTCTGGTCAGCGTCATGTGGGCCAACAACGAGGTCGGCACGGTCCAGCCCGTTCGCGTGCTGGCCGCGATCGCCCACGACCACGGCATCCCGTTCCACACCGACGCGGTCCAGGCGGTGGGGCAGCTGCCGGTGTCGTTCTCCGCCTCGGGGGTCGACGTGCTCACGATGACCGGGCACAAGATCGGTGGGCCGATGGGGGTCGGCGCGCTGCTGCTCGCCAGAGGGCTGACGCCGGTCTCCGTCCAGCACGGCGGAGGGCAGGAGCGCGACGTGCGCTCGGGCACGCTCGACGCGCCGTCCATCGCCGGGCTGGCCGCTGCCGTCGCCACGGCCGTCAAGGAGCAGGAGGCCGTGAGCCGCCGCCTGGCGTCGCTGCGTGACGAGCTCATCCAGCGCGTCCGCGAGGCCGTCCCCGACGTGGTGCTCAACGGCGACCCCGACGACCGGCTGCCCGGCAACGCCCACTTCTCGTTCCCCGGCTGCGAGGGCGACGCGCTGCTCATGCTGCTCGACGCCAAGGGCGTGGAGTGCTCGACGGGCTCGGCCTGCTCGGCGGGCGTGGCCCAGCCGTCCCACGTGCTGCTGGCCATGGGGGCCGACGCGGCGGCGGCGCGGGGCTCGCTCAGGTTCACGCTGGGGCACACCTCGACCCGCGACGACGTCGACCGCCTGATCGAGGTGCTGCCCGCCGCCGTCGAGCGTGCCAGGCGAGCCGGCCTCAGCTGAGGCCGGCCCAAGGCTCAGGTGAGGAAGGCCACCACGGCGGTCCAGGCGGGGTCGGAGGCCACGTCCACCCGGGGCTCGCCCTCCTCCCAGCTCACGATCAGCTCCTTGGCGTGGATCGCGGCGTCGCCGGTCGGGTCGGCGTACACGTGGATGATCCGGTGTCCCTCGGCGCTCATGTGCGCTGCGAGCACCGCGTCGTCGCGGAGCTTGAGCAGCCGCGCGGCCAGGCGCTCCTCGAAGTCGCGCAGCGCCGCCAGTGAGTCGCCGACCGGCAGGCCGTTCTCGTCGCGGTGCGCGTACGGCAGCGTGATCGCGATGTGCTGGTCGAACAGGGGATAGTCCACCGGCCGCAGCGGATGGCGGGCCGTGGCGACCAGCGGCGCGCCGCTCGCCGTCTGCCCCTCCAGCAGCACCCACTCCTCCTCGGTGTAGCCCGAGGCCAGGTCGGCGACCACGGCGGGCAGGTGGGCGGCGGCCACCGAGTCGATCGGCTGGAACGTGGCGGGCGTGATCTCCCCGACCCACCTGGCCACGTCGTCCTCGCCGAGCAGCCAGTCGAGGGCCAGCAGCGTGGCCTCCATCCTGGTGTCGTCGTCGAGCTCGCCGAAGATCGGGTGGTACGCGGTCACGTCGACGCGCGGCTGGTCCCTCGGCACCCGCAGGCCCAGCACCAGCTTGTCGAGCGCGAACTCGTAGCCGCCCACGTCGAGGGTCAGCTCCATCGCCTGCGGATTGGCCTGCCGCGACGGATGGAACTCCCACAGCAGGTCCGACGGCGGCGCCGCCTTGGCCCAGCGGTGCGCGAGCGAGCGCAGCTCGGGATCGCCCGCGGCGGTGACCACCAGGGCGTGCGCGGCGCCCTTGCCCGGGGCCACCTCCCAGACCAGGCCCGGATGGATCGCGGCGACCGCCGGGGCGAGCCGCTCCTCCAGCCCGTCGGCATCGGTCTCCGCGACCAGGGAGTCGAGCCCCGGCCTGGCCTCCTGCCACCAATCCCAGAACTCGGCGATCCCGTCGCCGGTCTCTTCGTCGTCCGCGTCCTTGCGCCCGAACAGTCGCATGGGCTGAATCCTCGCAGATGCACACCATGGTCGCGCACTCCCGGCAGGACAGTACGCTGGAATGGTCATGGGACTGCGTGTGCTTGCCGCCATGTCGGGCGGCGTCGACTCCGCCGTGGCCGCCGCTCGGATCGCCGAGGCCGGTCACGACGTCACTGGTGTCCATCTTGCGCTGTCGGCCAACCCCCAATCCCATCGCACGGGGGCGCGAGGCTGCTGCACGATCGAGGATTCACGCGACGCGCGCCGCGCCGCCGACGTGATCGGCATCCCGTTCTACATCTGGGACATGGCCGAGCGCTTCCAGCGTGACGTCGTCGAGGACTTCGTGGCCGAATACGCCGCGGGCCGCACGCCCAACCCGTGCCTGCGGTGCAACGAGAAGATCAAGTTCTCGGCGGTGCTCGACCGGGCGCTGGCCCTGGGCTTCGACGCGGTCGCCACCGGCCACCACGCCAACCTGGTCGACGGGGTGCTGTCCAGGAGCGTCGACCAGGGCAAGGACCAGTCGTACGTGCTGGGCGTGCTCACCCGCGAGCAGCTCAGCCACGCGATCTTCCCGCTGGGCGGCTCGACCAAGGCCGAGGTGCGCGAGGAGGCCGCCAGGCGCGGCCTGACCGTCGCCGACAAGCCCGACAGCCACGACATCTGCTTCATCGCCGACGGCGACACCCGCGGCTTCCTGGCCAAGCGGCTCGGCTCGGCCGAGGGGCCCATCGTCGACCAGGGCGGCGAGGTCGTCGGCAGCCACCAGGGCGCCCACGGCTTCACGATCGGGCAGCGCAAGGGCCTGCACATCGACCGCCCCGCGCCCGACGGCAGGCCCCGCTACGTGCTGTCGATCGAGCCGGTCTCCAACACGGTCACGGTCGGCCCGCGCTCCGCGCTCGAGGTCACCTCGATCACGTGCGGCAGCCCGGTCTGGAACGGGCCGTCCACGTTCGACGACCTGACCGTGCAGCTGCGGGCACACGGAGAGGTGTACGGGTGCCGCTTCGAGGAGATCGGTGGGGGCCTCCGCGTCGAGCTCGACCGCCCGGCCACCGGGGTGGCGGCGGGCCAGGCGGCGGTGCTCTACTCCGGCGACACCGTGATCGGGTCGGCCACGATCGTCTCCGCTAGCTGATCGTCACCGACTCGCCGACCGCCAGGCGGCGGACGTCGGCCTTCAGCTCTTCGGCCTCCCCACTCAGCCAGTTGTCCACCAGGCCGAGGCCGATCTCGTTGTAGAGGCCGTCATGGGTGGAGAACGCCCTGGCGGGGCGGATCGTGCGGAGATACGTCACCATGTCGCCGAGCTTCAGCCACGGCCCGCCGGTCGGGACCAGCAGGGTCGCCACCTCCGCCTCCGGGACGGTCAACGCGTCGCCCGGGTAGAAGATCTCGTCGTCGACGAGGAAACCGATGTTCTGGACGACGGGCACGTCGGGATGGTTCTTGGCGTGCCACTCGCCGAAGGCCCGCACGCGGAAACCGGCCGCCTCCCAGCTGTCGCCGTGCCGTACCACCTGGACCTTCGCCAGAACGTCCGTCAGATCGGCGGCGACACCCTCACAGGTGTAGATCTCCAGGTCGGGCGACGCGGCCTTCAGCTTGTCGACGTCCACGTGGTCGAAGTGCTCGTGGGTGATCAACACCGCGTCGGCGCCGTCGAGCACCGGACCCTTCGTGAACGTCCCCGGGTCGATGACCAGGACCTTGCCGTTCTTCTCCACGCGTACGCAGGCGTGGTCGTACTTCGTCAGCTCCATTGGACAGAGCCTACGCTTGTGCCCATGTCTACGTGGGAAGCAACCGGGGTCGGGTCGCATCCGGGCGAGGATCATCTCGAGGCGATCAAAGTGGTGTTCGGTGAGGTGCCCGGGCTGCCGTACCTGCCGGAGCTGCCGGCCAGAGGCGTCGGCGCCGACATGATCGGCAGGACGGCCGGGATGCTCGTCGAGCTGCCCGTCGAGGTGCAGCCCTCCGGGTGGCGGCTGACCGACCGGCCGGGGCGCGATCACCAGCGGGCCGTCGATCATCTGCGACGGGATCTCGACGGGCTCGAGGAGATCGGGCACGACTACGCGGGGCCGCTCAAGCTGCAGGTCTGCGGGCCGTGGACGCTGGCCGGGGCGATCGAGCTGAAGCACGGGGACAAGATGCTCGCCGACGCGGGGGCCGTACGCGATCTGACCGCCTCGCTGGCGCAGGGGGTCGCCGACCACTGCGCCGAGGTGCGGCGGCGGCTGCCCGGGGTGACGGAGATCGTGCTGCAGCTCGACGAGCCCGGCCTGCCCGGGGTGCTGGCGGGGACGGTGCCGACCGCGTCGGGGTTCGGGCGGCTCGCCGCCGTCGAGGAGTGGCGGGTGGAGGAGTCGCTGCGGTCCTTCGACAGCCCGATCGTGCACTGCTGCGCGCCGTCCGTGCCGTTCGCCCTGCTGCGCAGGGCCGGGGTGCGCGGGGTGTCGGTGGACGTCTCGCTGCTGCGGCGCAGGGACGAGGACTCCTTGGGGGAGTGTGTCGAGGCGGGCCTGACCTTCCTGCTGGGGGTCGTGCCCGGCAGGGACACCCGGCTCCCGGACGTCGGGGTGGTCGCCAAGCCGGCGCTGGAGCTGTGGCGGCGGCTCGGGTTCGCGCCCGATCGGCTGGCCGAGCAGGTCGTGCTGACTCCCTCGTGCGGGCTGGCCGGGGCGTCGCCGCGGTACGCCCGTGCGGCGCTGGCGGCCTGCCGGAAGGCGGCCCAGGTGCTCAAGGACGATCCTGAAAGCGGGCTGCAAGGCGGCTGAGTATCGTCCGGTTCATGATTCTTCGCTCTGTGGCGGTGGCTGCCGCCGTACTGATGGCTTCCGCGTCGCCTGCCCTGGCGAACCCGGAGGTGTGGAACTGGGGGTCCATCTACTCGGCCGACCGGGCGGGCAAGGCCAAGGGGAAGGTGGTGCACGACCGGCCGGGGTTCGTGGTGAACGGGAAGCTGTACGACTTCCCGGGCAGTAAGGGGTGCTCCTGGCTGACGTTCCGGTGGGTCAAGGAGGAGGGCGGCAAGGGGTACAAGACGTACCACAACTGCTCGGGAACGAAGCCGCTGGCGTTCTCCTTCCCGACCGGCAACATGCTCTCCATCGAGGGCAAGGTGTGCCGTGGCACGTCCACGAAGGCCACCGGCAAGTGCTCGACCTGGGAAGGAGTCTGGGCTCAGGGAGGCTGAGCTTGTCAGTGCCCGGCGGTAGCGTTTGCTCAGGGGCGTCGGATGAGAGGAGACCCCGGTGAGTGAGCCTGGCGCCGAGGTGGCGGGAGTGCCGGTGGCCGCGCTCAAGCGGCATGCCGAGCTGAGCGAGCTGGTCGAGGACGCTCGCTGGCGCTACTACGTGCTCGACCAGCCCACGGTCAGCGACGCCCAGTTCGACGGGTGGTTCAAGGAGCTGCTGGCGCTGGAGGAGGCGCATCCCACGCTCCAGACGCCCGACTCGCCCACACAGAAGGTGGGCGCGCCGGTCTCGGGCGATTTCGCCAAGGTGCAGCACCTCAACCGGATGGAGAGCCTCGACAACGCCTTCAACGAGGCCGACATGGCCGCCTGGATGCAGCGGGCCGAGCGGCTGGCCGAGGGCGACCCGGGGCCGTACCTCTGCGAGCTGAAGATCGACGGGCTGGCGATCGCGCTGGTCTACCGCGACGGCAAGCTGGAGCGGGGCGCGACCCGTGGCGACGGGCGCACGGGCGACGACGTGACGGCCAACGTCCGCACGATCAAGGGCGTCCCCCACCGGCTCAAGGGTGACGACATTCCCAGCCTGGTCGAGGTGCGCGGTGAGGTCTACATCCCGGTCGAGGACTTCAAGAAGCTCAACGAGCAGCTCGTCGAGCAGGGCAAGCCGCCGTTCGCCAACCCGCGCAACTCCGCGGCGGGCACGCTGCGGCAGAAGGACCCGCGCATCACGGCCCAGCGCCCGCTGCGGATGCTGGTGCACGGCATCGGCATCTGGGAGGGCTCGCCCGTGCCGAAGGCGCAGTCCGAGGTCTACGACCGGCTGCGGGAGTTCGGGCTGCCGGTCAGCGACCTGTTCAAGGTGCTGCCGGGGCTGACGGAGATCAACGAGTTCATCGAGCACTACCGGGTGCACCGGCACGATCCCGCGTACGAGATCGACGGCGTGGTGGTGAAGGTCGACGACTTCCGCACGCAGCGGGAGCTGGGCTCCACGTCGCGGGCGCCGCGGTGGGCGATCGCGTACAAGTACCCGCCGGAAGAGGTCAACACCAAGCTGCTCGACATCCAGGTGGGCGTCGGCCGCACGGGGCGCGTGACGCCGTACGCGGTGATGGAGCCCGTGGTCGTGGCGGGCTCGACCGTCGAGCGGGCCACCCTCCACAACGCCGCCATCGTGGTCAAGAAGGGCGTGCTCATCGGCGACACCGTGGTGCTGCGCAAGGCGGGCGACGTCATCCCCGAGATCGTCGGGCCGGTCGCGCCGCTGCGCGACGGGTCGGAGCGCGAGTTCGTCATGCCGACCCACTGCCCGGAGTGCGGCACCTTGCTGGCGTACGAGAAGGAGGGCGACGCCGACCTGCGCTGCCCCAACGCGCGCGGCTGTCCCGCCCAGATCCGCGAGCGCATCTTCTTCGCGGCCGGGCGGCGCGCGCTCGACATCGACGGGCTCGGCTACGTCGCGGCCACCGCGCTCACCCAGCCGCTGCCGCCCCAGGAGCCCGTGGTCCGCACCGAGGCTGACCTGTTCGACCTGACGCTGGAGCAGTTGCTGCCGATCAAGTCGGTGGTGCGCGACCAGGACACCGGCCTGCCCAAGATCGACCCCAAGACGGGGGAGGAGAAGGTCGTCACCTTCTTCTCCAACATCGACGGCAAGCCCAGCCAGAACGCGCTGCAGCTCATGGAGGAGCTGGAGCGGGCCAAGCAGGTGCCGCTCGCGCAGTTGCTGGTCGCCCTCTCCATCCGCCACATCGGCCCGCCCACCGCGCGTGCGCTGGCCGACGAGATGCGGTCGATCGACCGCATCATGAACGCCTCGGAGGAGGAGCTGGCCGCCGTCGAGGGCATCGGGCCCCGGGTCGCGGCCACGGTCCGGGAGTGGTTCTCCGTCGACTGGCACCGCGAGATCATCGAACGGTGGCGGGCCGCCGGGGTGCGCATGGAGGATGAGCCCGCGCCGGAGAAGGGGCCGCAGACCCTCGCGGGGCTGACGTTCGTGGTGACGGGGACGCTCGAGGGCTACACCCGCGACTCGGCCTCCGACGCGCTCACCAGCCGGGGCGGGAAGGTGTCGGGGTCGGTGTCCAAGAAGACGTCGTTCCTGGTGGCAGGGGAGAACGCGGGGTCCAAGTACGACAAGGCGGTGAGCCTTGCGGTGCCGATCCTGGACGGGGCCGGGTTCGAGCTCCTCCTGAAGGACGGCCCGGAGGCGGCGGCCGCGGCCGCGATCACCCCGGAGGCCTGACGCTCGGCCGCCGGTGCCGGCGGCCGAGATTCCCTTTCCCGGCGCTGGTGTGCGGTGCTCTGCCGGTGCATGACGTGCGGCGCCGGCAGCGGGGGTCGGCGCACCGCGCGGTGCCGTGGCGAGGTGTGGCTGAGGTGTGCCGTTCGAGGGGCCGCACCGTGACGGCAGCGTGTGCGGTTTGCTACTGAGGGTGGTTTTTGGGTATATGTCGGAAAGGAGAAGTGACGGAACGTACGCGCTTGGTTTCGCGAAGTGGGGTGAAGGTCGTACCCTCCCATAGTGACCTAATGGGGGTTCTGTTACCGATGACTGGCCCAACCGACACCCGCGATACCGGACCACGCGTCGGCACGCCGCTGTGGGCGTTCCTCGCGGGCATAACCGTGATCGGCTTCACCGCGCTCGTGGTGGCCATGCTCAGGCTGGACGCAGCCGGGCTGCTGGGGCTTGCCCGCACGTCGCTGTTCTGGATGCTGTCGGTGCTGACGATCCTGGGCGAGCTGAGGCCCGTGATGGTGTCCTCGGCCACCGCGGTGGGCGGCACGTACCCGTCCACGATGTTCACCTTCGCCGTGCTGCTGCACTACGGGCTGCCCGTCGCGGTGCTGATGCAGGCCGTCGCCGTCGCCATGAACGGGGTGGTGACGCGCAAGTCGTGGCATCGGATCATGTTCAACATCGCGCAGTCGACGCTCGCGCTCACCGCGGCGGCCGTGGTGCTGGGGCTGTTCGGCATCGTGCCGAGCCCGGCCGTGCCCTGGGTGCCGGGCGGCGGCGACCTGCCGGCCATCGCGCTGGCCGGGGTCGCGTACTTCGCCACCAGGGCCACCCTCGTGTGCGGCGCGGTCGCGCTGCACGAGCGGCGTTCGATCGCGCGGGTGCTCAAGGCCACGGTGGGCCCGCAGGCCCTCGTGTACGCCGGGCTGCTCGGCCTGGCGCCCCTGGTCGTCGTGGTCATGGAGCACTCGCCCGGCCTGGTGCCCCTGTTCGTCGCCCCGCTCACCGCCGTCTACTTCACCGCCACGCTCTCCATGCGCCGTGACCACCAGGCCCTGCACGACGAGCTGACCGGCCTGCCCAACCGCAAGATGCTCATCGTCAGCACGGAGGAGGCGCTGGCCGAGGCCAGGCAGGAGGACCGGGTCGGCCTGTTCCTGCTCGACCTCGACCGGTTCAAGGAGGTCAACGACACGATGGGGCATCCGGTGGGCGACCGGTTGCTGCAGATGGTCGCGCACCGGCTCACCCATTCCGTACGGCCGGGCGACGTCGTGGCACGGCTGGGCGGCGACGAGTTCGCGGTGCTGCTGCCCTCGATCAGGGACGCGCACGCGGCCAGGGAGGTCGCGGCGCGGCTGCGTGCGGCGCTGACCGAGCCGGTCCGGCTGGAGGGCATGACCTTCGACGTGGACGGATCCGTGGGGATCGCCCTCTATCCGGACCACGCACCCGATTTCGAGCTGCTCCTGCAGCGGGCCGACGTGGCCATGTACCTGGCGAAGGAGGGGCGCAGCGGTGTGGAGCTCTACCAGCCGGACAAGGACCGCAACTCGCCTGAGCGCCTCAACCTGCTCGGCGACCTGCGCCGCGCGATCGACAGCCGCGAGCTCCGCCTGCACTTCCAGCCCAAGGTCAGCCTGGAGACGGGCGCCGTGCAGGGGGTCGAGGCCCTGCTGCGCTGGCACCACCCGGTGCGCGGGCCGATCGCGCCGTCGGAGTTCGTGCCGCTGGCCGAGCAGTCGTACCTGATGCGGCCGCTCACGGCGTACGTCATCGAGGCGGCGCTCGAGCAGGGCGCCCGCTGGTGGCACCAGGGGATGCGGGTGCCGATCTCCGTCAACATCTCGGCCCGTGACCTGCTCGACTCGGCCCTGCCGGAGCGGCTGGAAGAGGGCCTGGCCGACTACGGGCTGCCGCCCGGGGCCATCCAGCTCGAGGTGACCGAGCGCATCCTGACGGGCGACCAGGCGTACACCCAGGAGACGATCAAGGCCCTGGCCACGCTGGGCGTGCCGCTGGCGCTCGACGACTTCGGCACCGGCTACTCCTCGCTCATCAGGCTCCAGCGCCTGGCGGTGTCCGAAGTCAAGATCGACGCCTCGTTCGTACGCCGGATCGCCGAGTCGGAGGACGACGACCGGATCGTCCGCTCGATCGTCGACCTGGTCCGCTCGCTCGGCCTGCGCTCGGTCGCGGAGGGCGTGGAGTCGGACGAGGTGGCGATGAGGCTGGCGGAAATGGGGTGCGACATGGGGCAGGGGTGGCTGTTCGGGCGACCCATGGCCGCCGCCGACGCCACGGTCTGGCTCAGGGAGCACGCGGGCGCGGGACCCGGCATCGAGTACAGCTACCGGCCCGAGGTCAGCCGCTCGGCCTGAGACCGGGGACGGCGCCACCGGCCCGAGGCCGGCCGCTCGGCCTGAGGCCCGGACAGCACGGGCATCCGGCTGCACGGCGAGCCTGCCGTGGTTGACGCGGTTAATGGGTTCGGGCGCGCTGGGTCAAGCCCCCTAGGATGGCATTGTCCAAAGACTCCATCCACGAAACGGGTTCAACGACTCATGTCCGCCATAACCCGCGACGAGGTCGCACACCTGGCCCGGTTGTCCAGGCTGGCGCTCACCGACGACGAGCTCGACCACTACGCCACCCAACTCGATGCCATCATCGAGGCGGTCGCGAAGGTGGCTGAGGTCGCCGCCGAGGATGTGCCGCCTTCGTCGCACGCGCTTCCGCTGACCAATGTCTTCCGTGCCGACGAGGTGCGACAGTCCCTGACGCCCGACCAGGCGCTCTCCGGCGCGCCCGCCGTCGAGGACGACCGCTTCCGGGTGCCGCGCATCCTCGGGGAGGAGGCATGAGCGAGCGCAGCGAGCGAACAATCAAGCACAGCCTTGTCAGGCTCATGCGCCCGACGAAGGAGGGCTCATGAGCCTGATCCGTAAGACCGCCGCCGAGCTGGGATCGTTGATCGCCGGTGGCGAGGTGTCGGCCGTCGAGGTGGCCGAGGCGCACCTCGACCGCATGGCCGAGGTGGAGCCCAAGATCCAGGCGTTCCTCCACGTCGATCGCGAGACGACGCTGGAGCAGGCGCGGGCCGTCGACGCCAGGCTGCGGGCGGGCGAGAAGCTCGGGCCGCTGGCCGGCGTGCCGATCGCGCACAAGGACATCTTCGCCACGCGCGACATGCCCACGACGGCCGCGTCCAAGATCCTCGAGGGCTGGCGCCCGCCGTACGACGCGACCGTCACCGCGCGGCTGCGCGAGGCCGGGCTGGTCTTCCTCGGCAAGACGAACCTGGACGAGTTCGCCATGGGCTCCTCCACGGAAAACTCCGCCTACCAGGTCACCCGCAACCCGTGGGACCTGTCCAAGGTGCCGGGCGGCTCGTCGGGCGGCTCGAGCGCCGCCGTGGCCGCGTACGAGGCGCCGCTGTCCACGGGCACCGACACGGGCGGCTCCATCCGGCAGCCCGCCTCGGTGACCGGGATCGTGGGCATGAAGCCGACGTACGGTGGCTCGTCCCGTTACGGGCTCATCGCGTTCGCCAGCTCGCTCGACACGCCGGGCCCGTTCGCCCGTAACGTGCTCGACGCGGCGCTGCTGCACGAGGCGTTCTCCGGGCACGACCCGATGGACTCCACCTCGGTCGACGCGCCCGTGCCGAGCGTGGTCGAGGCCGCCAAGAACCCCGACATCGCCGGCATGCGGATCGGCGTCGTCAAGGAGCTCGCCGGCGAGGGCTACCAGGCCGGCGTGCTGGCCCGCTACCACGAGGCCGTCCAGCTCCTCGAGTCGCTCGGGGCCAAGGTCGTCGAGCTCTCCTGCCCGTCGTTCACGACCGCGCTGCCCGCGTACTACCTGATCGCGCCGTCGGAGTGCTCGTCCAATCTGGCGCGCTTCGACGCCATGCGCTACGGCCTGCGCGTCGGCGACGACGGCACCCGCAGCGCCGAGGAGGTCATGGCGCTGACCAGGGCCGCCGGGTTCGGCGCCGAGGTCAAGCGGCGCATCATGCTCGGCACGTACGCGCTGTCGAGCGGCTACTACGACGCCTACTACGGCCAGGCGCAGAAGGTCCGCACGGTCATCTCCCGGGAGTTCGAGGCCGCCTACCAGCAGGTGGACGTCCTGGTGTCGCCGACCACGCCGACCACGGCGTTCTCGATCGGCGAGCGCACCGACGACCCGATCGCGATGTACCTCGCCGACCTGTGCACCATCCCGTCCAACCTGGCGGGCAACGCGGCCATGTCGGTGCCGGTCGGCCTGGCCGACGAGGACAACCTGCCGGTCGGCCTGCAGATCATGGCACCGGTCCTCGCCGACGACCGCTGCTACCGCGTCGGCGCCGCCGTCGAGAAGGCCCTGGAGAGCCGCTGGGGCGGCCCGCTGCTGAAGGAGGCCCCGTCGCTATGACCATGGTCTATGACGAAGCGCTCGACCGGTTCGAGCCGGTGCTCGGCCTGGAGACGCACGTCGAGCTGGGCACCGCGTCGAAGATGTTCTGCGGGTGCAGGACCGCCTTCGGCGCGCCGCCCAACACGCAGGTCTGCCCGACCTGCCTGGCGCTGCCCGGATCGCTGCCGGTGGCCAACGCCATGGCCATCGAGTCCACCATCCGCATCGGCCTGGCGCTGAACTGCTCGATCGCCGAGTGGTGCCGCTTCGCCCGGAAGAACTACTTCTATCCGGACATGCCGAAGAACTACCAGATCTCGCAGTACGACGAGCCGCTCTGCTTCGACGGCTACCTCGACGTCGAGGTCGAGGGCACGATCGTGCGGATCGGCATCGAGCGGGTCCACCTGGAGGAGGACACCGGCAAGTCCACCCACGTGGGCGGCGCGACCGGGCGCATCCACGGGGCCGACTACTCGATCGTCGACTACAACCGCGCGGGCATCCCGCTGGTCGAGATCGTGACCAAGCCCATCCCCGGCACCGACCGGCTCGCGCCCGAGGTGGCCAAGGCGTACGTCACCGAGCTGCGCGAGATCATGCGCTCGCTCGGCGTCTCCGACGTGCGCATGGAGGAGGGCTCGCTGCGCTGCGACGTCAACGTGTCGCTCATGCCGCGCGGCTCGTCCGAGTGGGGCACCCGTACGGAGACCAAGAACGTCAACTCGCTGCGCAGCGTCGAGCGGGCCGTGCGGAGCGAGATCGAGCGGCAGGCGGCCGTCCTGGCCGACGGCGGGAAGATCATCCAGGAGACCCGGCACTTCCACGAGGACACCGGCACCACCACGTCCGGCCGGTCCAAGGAGGAGGCGCAGGACTACCGCTACTTCCCCGAGCCCGACCTGGTGCCGATCGAGCCCGACCCCGCCTGGGTGGCCGAGCTGAAGGCGGCGCTGCCCGAGCTGCCGTCGGTCAAGCGCAAGCGGCTGCAGGCCGAGTGGGGGCTGTCCGACCTCGACATGCAGGCCATGCACAACGCTGACGCCATCGAGCTGGTCGAGGCCACGGTCGCGGCGGGCGCCCCGGCGGCGGACGCGCGCAAGTGGTGGATGGGCGAGCTCGCCAGGCGCTCCAACGAGACCGGCACCCCGCTGGCCGACCTGCCCATCACCCCGGCCCAGATCGCCAGGGTGACCGAGCTGGTGGCCTCGGGCGCGCTCAACGACAAGCTGGCGCGCGAGGTGCTCGAAGGCGTGCTGGCCGGTGAGGGCACGCCCGACGAGGTGGTCGAGAAGCGCGGGCTGCAGATCGTCAGCGACGAGGGCGAGCTGCTGGCGATCATCGACCAGGTTCTGGCCGACAACGCCGACGCGGCCGAGAAGGTCAGGTCCGGCAAGATCGCCGCGGCGGGCGCCCTGGTGGGCGGCGTCATGAAGGCCAGCAGGGGCAAGGCCGACGCGGCCCGCGCCCGCCAGCTGATCCTGGAGAAGCTGGGCGTCTCCGAGTAGTCGCTGCTGTCGCAAGGAGGCCCCGCCGCCATGGGTGGCGGGGCCTTCGTGCTGTGTCGTACGGCGGACGCACCTCCATGGGGGTCCTAGGTCCAATTGCCGGTGGCGAAGTAGGACCCCCGCTGGATGTGGGCAGGGGCCGATGGCCGTAGGTTCGCCGCATGACGAGGAGTGCGTTGACGGCGGGCCTGGTGGCGGTGGTGTCGCTGGTGGCCTTCGAGTACATGGCGGTCGCCATCGCCATGCCGGTCGTGGCCAAGGACCTCGGCGGGCTGGAGCTGTACGGGCTGGCGTTCAGCGGCGCGATGGCCGCGAGTGTGATCGGGACCGTGCTCGGCGGCCGGTGGGCCGACGTGCGCGGCCCTCTGGCGCCCCTGTGGACCGGCGTGGCCGGGTTCGTCGGCGGGCTGACGGTGGCGGGGCTGGCGCCGAGCATGGAGGTGCTGATCGCCGGACGGTTCCTACAGGGGTTCGGCGGTGCGCTGATCGGCGTGGCGTTGTACGTGGTGGTGGCCCGGGTCTATCCCGAGAGCCTGCACCCCAAGATCTTCTCGCTGTTCGCGACGGCGTGGGTGGTGCCCTCGATGGTGGGGCCGGCCATCGTGGGCGTGGTCACCGACACGCTCGGCTGGCGCTGGGTGTTCCTGATGGTGCCGATCCTGACCGTGGCCGGCGGCCTGGTGCTGCTGCGGGGGCTGGCCGGGCAGCCGCTGAGCGGCGGGCAGGCCGAGCCTGCGCCCGGCCTGCCCGGCAAGGTCGCCTGGGCGGCCGTGACCGCCGTCGGGGCGGGGCTCATGCAGTACGGCAGCGACGGGCGACTGCCTCTCCTGATCGCGGGCCTGGCCGTGCTGGCCGTGGCGCTGCCCAGGCTGCTGCCCGCCGGCACGCTGCGTGCCGTCCGCGGGCTGCCCGCCGTGGTGGGGCTGCGCGGCCTGGCCGCCGGGGCGTTCTTCGCGGCCGAGGTGATGGTGCCGCTCATGCTGATCGAGGAGCGCGGGCTGTCCGCGCTGGCCGCCGGGTTCGCCCTCATGGGCGGCTCCCTGACGTGGTCGTTCGCGTCGTGGCTGCAGGGACGCGAGATCTTCAGCCAGATGACGAACCTGCGGCTCGGCTCGGCCGCGATCGCGCTCGGCATCCTGCTGATGGGCGCGGTGACGTTCACCGCGGTGCCGGTGGCGCTGGCGTACCCGGCGTGGGTCGTCACCGGGTTCGGGATCGGGCTGGTGTATCCGACGCTGTCGGTCCTCACACTGGAGCTGTCGGCGCCCGGGGAGCAGGGCAGGAACAGCTCGGCGCTGCAGGTGGGCGAGTCGGTGTTCTCGGTGGTGGCGGTGGCCGTCACCGGCGCGCTGTTCGCGGCCGCCGGGTCGGGCTACTGGGCGGTGTTCGCCGCCGCGCTCGTCATGGCGCTCGCCGGGCTGGCGATCGCGCCACGATCGGCGAAGAGCGGTCCCGCCACGGGGAGCGGTCCCGCTGTGGAGAGCGGTTCCGCCGGCGCGGCGGAACCGTCTCCGACGTCGCTCGCGTGACCGGCGTGATCGCGCGTCGCCGGACCGAGCTCACTCGACCGGCGTGACCGCGCGCCGGCGGGCCGACAGCTTCCTGAACACCGGCGCGAGCAGGGCCAGGACCGCCAGGACCAGCAGCCCGACAGCCACGGGGCTCTTCACCAGCACCGTCACGTCGCCCGCCCCGATGGCCAGCGCCCTGCGGAGCTGGATCTCCGCCATCGGCCCCAGGATCATGCCGATCACCGCCGGGGCCACGGGAAGGCCGAAGCGGCGCATGGCGTAGCCCAGAAGGCCCAGGATGTACAGGACGACGAGGTCGACCACCGTGCCGTTCAGGGCGTAGACGCCCAGGGCGGCGAACAGGACGATCCCGGCATACAGGTACGGGCGCTCAATGCGCAGGACGCGGGCCCACAGGGGCGCCAGGGGCAGGTTGAGCACCAGCAGCATCGCGTTGCCGATGAACAGCGACGCGATCATGCCCCACACCAGCGCCGGGTTGTGGTCGAACAGCTGCGGGCCAGGCTGAAGCCCGTACTGCTGGAAGGCGGCCAGCATGATCGCGGCCGTCGCCGACGTGGGCAGGCCCAGCGTGAGCAGCGGGACCAGGGTGCCCGCCGCCGAGGCGTTGTTGGCCGCCTCGGGCCCCGCGACGCCCTCGATGGCCCCCTTGCCGAACTCCTCCTTGGCGACCCCGCGCGCCAGCCGTTGCTCGGCCGCGTACGACAGGAACGTGGGGATCTCCGCCCCGCCTCCGGGCAGCGCGCCGAACGGGAAGCCCAGCGCGGTGCCGCGCAGCCAGGGCAGCCACGAGCGCCGCCAGTCGGACCGGCCCATCCAGGCGCGGCCGACCGGCACCACCTCGGGCGTCCCGTGACGCAGCCGCGAGGCCACGTACAGGGCCTCGCCGAGAGCGAAGAGGCCGACCGCGACGATCACCACGTCGATGCCGTCGAGCAGCTGCGGGATGCCCAGCGTGAGCCGGGCCTGCCCGGTCTGCTGGTCGATCCCGATGAGCCCGACCACCAGCCCGAGCCCCAGGGAGGCCAGGCCGCGCACGACCGAGCGGGACAGCACGGACGACACGGCGGTGAAGGCCAGGATCGCCAGCGCGAAGTAGTCCTCGGGGCCGAACGCGATCGCGAAGCTCACCACCGCCGGCGCGGCCACGACCAGCAGCGCCGTGGCGATCGTGCCGGCCACGAACGACCCGATGGCCGCCGTGGCCAGCGCCTGCGCCGCCCGCCCGCGCCGGGCCATCTTGTTGCCCTCCAGCGCCGTGATCATCGAGGAGGACTCGCCGGGCGTGTTGAGCAGGATGGAGGTGGTCGAACCGCCGTACATGCCGCCGTAGTAGATGCCCGCGAACATGATGAACGCGCTGGCCGGCGGCACCGTGAACGTGATCGGCAGCAGCAGCGCCACGGTCATCGCGGGCCCGATGCCGGGCAGCACGCCGACCAGGGTGCCGAGCGTGACGCCGACGAGCGCGTACAGGAGGTTGACGGGGGTGAGCGCGGCGCCGAAGCCGTCGATCAGAAGCTGCAGCGACTCCACCTAGATCACCCCCGCCAGCGGGCCGCCCGGGAGCGACACGCCGAGGCCCTTGACGAACAGCAGGTACGTGGCGAGCCCCATGACCACCGAGACCACGGCCGCCCGGAGCTTGTGCTCGGCGCCCAGCACCACGGACAGGCCGAAGAACAGCAGGCTCGCGCCGATGATCCAGCCGACCACGTTCAGGAGCGCCGCGAACGCCAGGAAGATGCCGCTGACCAGCCCGACGCTTCGCCAGTCCGCGGGCGCGTCCACGTCCACGTCCTCGCTCTCCTCGGGATCGCCGTGGCCGCCGCGGATGACGTCCACCACGTAGAACAGGCCGATGAGGACCATGGCGCCGCCGACCAGCATGGGGAAGAAACGCGGCCCGATGCCGAGCTGTGAGGCCGCCGCGGAGACGTCGAGCGTGCCGATCACGACGAACACGCCCAGCGCCAGCACCACGACCGCCAGCCCGAGCTCGGGCCGCCACCAGCGCGCCATCAGGAGACGAGCCCCATCTCGGCGATGATGCCCTTGACCCGGGTCTGCTCGGCGTTCAGGAAGTCGGCGAACTGCTGACCGGTCTGGAACGAGTCGATCCAGCCGTTCTTGGCCACCGCGTCCTTCCACGGCTGCGAGTCGTGCATCTTGGTGACCAGGTCGGTCAGCGCCTTCTTGTCGGCGTCGGAGAGCCCGCCGGGGGCGACGAAGCCGCGCCAGTTGGACAGCTCGACGTCCAGGCCGCCCTCCTTCAGCGTGGGGGCGTCCAGGCCGGAGATCCGCTGGCCGGAGGTCACGCCGAGGGCGCGCAGCTTGCCGGACTTGACGTGCTCGGCGAACTCGCCCACGCCCGAGATGCCCGCGCTGACCTTGTTGCCGAGCAGCTCGTTGAGCGCCTCGCCGCCGCCCGAGTGGGCGATGTAGTTGACCTGCTTGGGGTCCACGCCCGCGGCCTTGGCCATCAGGCCGGCCACGATGTGGTCGGTGCCGCCCGCGGAGCCGCCCGAGATCGACACCTTCTTGGGGTCGGCCTTCCAGGCCGCGGTCAGGTCCGCCAGCGTCTTGTACGGGGACTCGGCCGGGACCACGACGATCTCGTACTCCTCGGTCAGCTTGGCGATGGGCGTGGTCTCGGAGAGCGTGACCTTGGACTTGTTCTGCTCGATGGCGCCCACCATGACCAGGCCCATGGTCATCAGCAGGTTGCCGTTGCCCTTCTCACCGGCCAGCTGTGCCAGGCCGATGGTGCCGCCGGCGCCGGGCACGTTGTACACCTCGACCTTGCGCTTGGAGTCGGCGGTCTTGATCGCCTGCTCCGCGATGCGGGAGGTCTGGTCCCAGCCGCCGCCGGGCGCGGCAGGAGCCATGATCCGCAACGGGCCGTCGGCGGAGGCGCCGGTGCCGGATGCGCCGCAGCCGGTCAGCGCGGCGAGGGAGAGTGCCGCGAAGGCGGCGAATACGCGCAAGCGCATGATCAACTCCTGGGGGGATTTCACGGTTGTAAAACTGGGATGGTGAACCCCTCGCCCACCCGCGTCGAGGCTTTGCACGCTTGCCGTCATAGTGGTCGTATTGGTCGCGACCTGCCCGTGACCTGCGTTTGTTTCCATATTCGTCGTGAGACGGGTGCGGGACGCCTCCCTTGGGACCCAGCTGTTCGTGCTCCAGATGGTGATCGTGATCCTCGCCGTCGGGGGCACGGCGGGAGTGTGGGCCGAGCACACGCGCGACCAGCTCGACTCCCTGCACCAGCAGCGCGCGCTGGCCATCGCGCAGTCCGTGGCAGGGCTCCCGGCGGTGCGAGAGGCGTTCAAACTGAGGAATCCGGAGACGGTGCTGCAGCCGCTGGCCATGAGCGTGCAGCACGAGACCGGCGCCGACTACGTCGTGATCGCCAACGACCAGCAGAAGCGCTACGCACACCCCAACGCCGCGCTGATCGGCAAGCAGCTGTCCACCGACGGCGCCGGCGTCCTCAGGACGGGCAGGAGCTGGGTCGGCACTGAGACCGGCACGATCGGCACCACGGTCAGGGGCAAGGCCCCGATCCGCGACGAGTACGGCGACGTGATCGGCCTGGTCTCGGTCGGCGTGCTGGAGACCACGGTCGTCGGCCAGCTCGGCGCCGCGCTCCCGCCGCTCATCTGGACGGCGCTGGCCGTGCTGCTCGCCGGGCTGACGCTGGCCGCGGTGATCACGGCGCGGGTGCGCAGGCAGACGTTCGGGCTGGAGCCCCGCGAGATCGCCGCGCTGCTGGAGCAGCGCGAGGGCGTGCTGCACGGCGTCAAGGAGGGCGTGCTCGCGCTCGACCTCAACGGGCGCGTCACGCTGGTCAACGACGCCGCCCGCGAGCTGATCGGCGACGTCGGCGAGGACCTGACCCAGATGCCCGTCTCCGAGCGCATGCGCGACGTGCTCGGCGGCGCCGACCCGGGCGAGGACCGCGTCGTGCTGCACGGCGAGCGCGTGCTGGTGCTCAACCGCACCCCGGTCTGGGTACGCGGCCGGCAGCGCGGCTGGGTGGTCACCCTGCGCGACCGCACCGAGCTGACCCGCCTGGCCCGCGAGCTCCACGACACCAGCAGCGCGACCGAGGCGCTGCGGGCCCAGGCGCACGAGTTCGCCAACCGGATGCACACCGTCGTCGGACTGCTGGAGCTGGGCGAGCACGAGGCGGCCATCGGCTTCATCACGCGGACCACCCGCGGCACGTACGCCACCGGCCTGCGCGAGCGCGTCCAGGAGCCCACCCTGGCCGCCCTGCTGCTGGCCAAGTCCGCCGAGGCGGCCGAGCGCGGCGCCCGGATCGTGCTGTCGGACGACTCCTGCGTGCCCGAGGGGACGCTGGGCGACCCGCAGGACGCGGTCCTCGTGGTCGGCAACCTGGTCGCGAACGCCATCGACGCCCTCGACGGCGCCGAGGGCACGATCGAGGTGTCGGTGCAGGCCGACGCCGACGGGCTGCGCGTGCGGGTGGGCGACTCGGGGCCCGGCATCGCGCCCGACCTGGTGGACGAGGTGTTCAGGGAGGGGTTCACCACCAAGGCCGCCCGCGCGGGCCAGCGCGGGCTCGGGCTGGCGCTGACCCGGCAGGCGTGCCTGCGCAGGGGAGGCTGGGTACGCGTACGCAACTCCGGCGGCGCCGTCTTCACCGCCCTGCTCCCGGCGAAGGCTCCCTCATGATCCGGGTGCTGGTCGTGGACGACGACTTCATGGTGGCCCGCATCCACAGCGGATACGTGTCCCGGATGCCGGGCTTCCAGGTCGTCGCCGTGGCACACAACGGGGCGGACGCGCTGGCCGCGGTGGCCGAGCAGCGGCCCGATCTCGTGCTGCTCGACATCTACCTGCCCGACATGTCGGGGCTGGAGGTGCTCAAGCAGCTCCACGACGTGGACGTCCTCGTGATCAGTGCCGCCCGCGACGTGTCCACGGTCAAGGAGGCCATGCGCGGCGGCGCCGTCAACTACCTCATCAAGCCGTTCACCGCCGCCGCCCTGACCGAGCGACTCCAGCAGTACGCCGACACCCGCAGGCGCCTGACCGCCATCGGACCTGAAGCACGGCAGGACGACGTGGACCGGCTCTTCGGCAGCCCCAAAACCACCGCACCCATGCCGAAAGGGTTGTCCGCGGCCACGTGCGCGCTGGTCGCGGATACCCTGCGGGAAGCGGGCCGCGACCTGTCGGCGACCGAGACGGCCCAGCTCACGGGCCTGTCGCGGGTGAGCGTCCGCCGCTATCTCGAATACCTGTGCGCGGCCGGTCAGGCCGAGCTCCGACCTCGTTACGGAACCGCCGGCCGGCCGGAGCATCGCTACCGGTGGCTAGGTTGACACACTTCCGTAGCCATTTCCCGTGACATATGCGGATCCGCGTGCCTTACTGTTGCCTGAGACTTGGCCGCGGACCCGGGAGGAGATTGAGGCGTGCGTAACGCCGGACCGATCGAATCACCGACCGACCCGTTCGCCTCGGTGCCGTTGCCCACGTCGGGCGTCTCCAAGAAGCCGCGGATCGAAGGCCTTCCCCCGGGCGTCTCCCGGGACATCTTCGGTCCGCCGGACAGGCAGGAGCCCCGGCCGGCCCAAGGACCGAGCGCTCCGGGCGGTCCCTCGGGCGGCGCGCTGCCCCCTGTGGCGCCGCCGGCGCAGCCCTGGCCGATGAACGACAAGCACCCGTCGAGCTCGCCCGCCCCCGTGTTCGGCACGGCCGGGCCCGCGGAGCGCCCGCCCGCCTACGAGCCCGAGCCGCCCAGGCGGCGCCGCCTTCTGCCGGGCCTGCTGGCGTTCGTGGTGGTCCTGGCGGGACTGGCGTACGTCGTGCCCGCCGTGCTCATGTCGGGCTCCGTGCTGCGCGGCACCCACGTCGCGGGCGTCGACATCGGCGGGCTGACCGTCACCCAGGCGGCCGACAAGCTCCGCACCCAACTGGCCACCAGGCTGAGCGCCCCGGTCGTGGTCGACATCGGCGGCAAGAAGGAGACCATCCAGCCCGACGAGGCCGGGCTCGAGCTCGACGTGGTGAGCACGATCGGGCAGGCGCCCAGCGGCTTCCCCAGCCCGCAGGAGGTGTGGCGGGGGCTGACCGGCAGGACCGAGCTCCAGCCGAAGGTGAACCTCGACTCCTCCCAGCTCGCCAGGACCGTCGAGGGCCTGGCGGAGGGCGCCGACAAGAAGGCGCACGAGGGCCGGGTGTTCTTCGCCGGGCTGCAGCCGAAGGCCCGCCAGCCTGAGGACGGCGTGCTGCTCGACCGGGACGACGCCGTACGCAGGATCGGTGACGCCTTCCTGAACGGGGGCGGCAACGTCCCGCTGACGCTGCGGCCGGCCAAGCCCGTCACCACTCCGCAGGCCGTCGAGGACGCCCTGGCCAAGGCGAAGCAGGCCGTCTCCGCGCCCCTCACGCTGACCCTCGACGGCAAGCAGGCGCAGGTCTCCCCGGTGATGATCGCCGCCAACCTGACCTACACCTCCGACGGCTCCGGCGGGCTGGCGCCCTCGTTCAACGCCAAGGCGGTGCTGGCCGCCGTGGAGGGCAGCCTCGTGGACGCCGCCCAGCAGCCGCGCGACGCCACGTACCAGATCGTCAACGACAAGCCGGTGCTGGTGCCCGCGCGCACGGGCCGGGGCGTGAACGACAAGCTGCTGGCCCGGGACGCCGAGAAGGTGTTCGACGAGGGCGGGAACCGTACCGTCCCCGTGCGGCTTGGCGCCGTCGCCCCCGCTGTCACGACCTCTCAGGTACGCGGCCTCGGCATCAAGGAGGTCGTGGGCTCGTTCAACACGACGTTCGACTGCTGCCAGCCGCGGGTGAAGAACATCCAGCGGATGGCGCAGGAGCTCGACGGACGCCTCGTCAAGCCGGGGGAGACGTTCTCGATCAACGAGGCCGTGGGGGAGCGCACCCTCGAGGACGGGTACGTCGAGGCGGGGCAGATCGTCGGCGGCCGGATGGTGAACATCGTGGGCGGCGGCGTGTCGCAGTTCGCCACGGCCATGTACAACGCGGCGTTCTTCGGCGGGTTCGATCTCGTCGAGCACAAGCCGATGGACTACTTCTCGACTCGCTACCCGGCCGGGCGTGACGTCACGCTGCTGTATCCGGACACGGACCTGAAGTGGCGCAACGACTCCGAGCACGGGGTGCTGATCAAGACGGCCTTCACGGACACGTCGGTGACGGTCACGCTGTGGAGCACCAAGCGGTACGACGAGGTGGAGGCGGTGGAGTCCGACAAGCGGGACTTCGTGCCGTTCCGGAGCGAGACCAGCTCGGCGCCCGGCTGCGTGTCCACCACGGGGCAGCAGGGGTTCACGATCGACGTCACGCGCGTGTTCCACCAGGACGGCAAGGTGGTCAAGAAGGACAAGAAGGTGACCACCAAGTACCGCGCCCAGCCTCAGACGACCTGCACGGGGACCAACTGACGGGGCGGGCGGTCTGGCCTCCCGCCGCGTCATGAGGGCGTGATCGAGAGGATGCGGTCGTCGCCGGGGCGCGGGGAGCCGCGGCCGTCCTTGTTGCTGGTCCCCACCCACAGCGTGCCGTCAGGGGCGGACGTGACGGCGCGGAGGCGGCCGTAGCGGTCGGTGAAGTGGGCGACGGGCTTGCCGGCCGACCCGTCCGCCTTCAGCGGCACCTGCCACAGGCGCTCGCCCCGCAGCGCCGCCACCCACAGCGAGCCCTTCGCGTACGCCATGCCCGAGGGGGACGCCTCGCCGGTGGACCACGTGACAATGGGGTTCACGAAGCGGGGATCGTCGCCCTTCCCCTCGACCTCCGGCCACCCGTAGTTGCCTCCAGCCTTGATGAGGTTCACCTCGTCGTAGGTGTTCTGGCCGAACTCGGTGGCGTACAGCCGCCCGGACGGGTCCCAGGCCAGCCCCTGGACGTTGCGGTGCCCGTAGCTGTAGACGAGCGTGCCGAACGGGTTCCCGGGGGCCGGAGCGCCGTCCGCGGTCATGCGCAGGATCTTGCCCCCGAGCGAGTCACGCTGCTGGGCGAGCCGGTCGTTCCCCGTCTCCCCGGTGGAGGCGTACAGGTAGCCGTCGGGCCCGAACGCCAGCCGCCCCCCGTTGTGGATCCCGCCCCTAGGGATGCCGCGCACCAGGACCCGCTCGTCGCTGAGGCGGTCGCCGGAGAGCCGGTAGCGGACGATCCGGTTGTCCTGGTCCGCGCTGTAGTAGAGGAAGACCTGCTCGCCTTTGACGGCCACCCCCATCAGCCCGCCCTCGCCCTCGGGCCGTACCCCGGGGATCGTCCCCAGCGACGTCGCCTTCCCGTCGGGACGGACCCGCAGCAGGCGTGCCGAGTCCCGCTCGGTGACCAGCGCGTCCCCTCCGGGGAGAAATGCGATCGCCCACGGCACGGCCAGCCCCGTCGCCACGTCCTTCGGCTGCCCGGGGCCGCCCGAGGCGGCAGGGGGCACGTCGCCGTCGCTGGCCAGGCCGCTGGAACAGGCTGTCAGCACGGCCATGAGCATGATCGTCCAGAGCTTCCTCATGTGTTTGATACTTCCCGACGGGTCGTAAGGTTCTCGGCATGAAGACCTGGGTTCCGTCCGATTCTGTGGCTTATGTCCTCTCTGAGCTGCCTGGGGTTGAATGTGCTGTTTACGATGGCACGTCCCCGATGCCGGACGGGATCGAGGAGGACGCGCAGCGCAGGGGCGCGTGGACGTATCACCACATCGAGGTGCTGGCCGACTCCACCGTGCTCATCGTCGGCCACGGCTCCATCGGCGCCGCGCTCGAGAGGCGGCTCGAGGGCTTCGAGGTGGAGGTCATGCGCGTGGCAGGAGCGCCCGCGACGGCGTGCACGCCATGGAGGAGCTGCCCGCGCTGCTGCCGCAGGCGGACGTCGTGGTGCTGCTCGTGCCCGCCACCGCCGACACCGCGGGCATGGTCGACGCGGCGTTCCTCGCCCGGATGAAGGACGGCGCCGTGCTCGTCAACGCCACCAGGGGCGGGATCGTCGACACGGACGCACTGATCGCGGAGCTGAAAACCGGTAGGCTACGCGCCGCGCCGGATGTGACGGCGCCCGAGCCGCTGCCCGAGGGCCACCCCCTTTGGAGCGCTCAGGGCGTACTGATCACCCCGCACATCGCCGGCAGCACCCCGGCGTCGGGGCGGCGCGCGCTACGGCTCATCCGTGCCCAGATCCTGCGTCACCTCGCAGGCGAGCCGCTGGTCAACGTCATAACGGACGCGTACTGAGAGGATCCCGGACCGTGGCTGGTCCGTGACCTTCGGTGCGTACCGTGGCACTTGCAGGGAGTTCCTGACTCGCTGTCAAGGGGCTCTTGGCGGTAATTGGTCTGTGTGGTTATCAGATCGGTGACGACATCGGCGTTGTCACCACCCGCGCACCCACGACCGCACACACTGGCGAAGTGATCGGCCGGACTTCGGCGGTCACCGGTGCAGAGTTCGAGACGGGATGGGCAACGACTGTGATCCGCTGGCGTGATCCACGGGTGCCGCTTACCGCCGCCGCGGCGGCAGGCGCGGTGGCGTTCGCCGCTGCGCTCGGCATAGGCGGTCACGCCTTGGTCACCGGTGCGGTCGCCGGCGTGCTGGCTGCGCTGATCGCCGCCGGATCCCTGCTGGTGGCCTCGGTGAGGTCGGCGGCGGACCGCCCTATGGCGCTCGGCGCCCGCTGGATGGGCGGCGGAGCCGTCATCTGGGCCGCCGGGGTGGCGCTGCGCCCGTTCGCCGAGAGCTTCCTGGTCAGCTTCGCGGACCTGTTCGTGCTGCTCGGCACCGTGGTCACGGCCGGTGGGGCGCTGATCGCCGCCGACCGTAGGTTCCCGGCCAGGATTGTTTTACGGCATGTGACCGACTCCTACCTGTGCGCCGCCTCGCTCTTCCTGATCGGCTGGGTCGTGGCACTGCGCCACGTCTACGACGACGCGGCCGATCCGGCGGCGTTCACGCTGGTGATGCTGCCGCCGATGATCGCGCTGCTGGTGACGTGTGCGGTGATCCCGTCGGTGCTGACCAGCCGGGCCTCCTCCTGGCTGCTGGCCCTGGCCGGCGTCGGCGTGCTCGCCACCATGACCGTGGCGGGGCTGGCGGCGGCGGTGGCCAGGCTCGACGGAGGCGACCCGCAGGTCTGGAGCGTCATGCTGGCGCCCGTCGCGTTCCTGCTGCTCGCCACCGTGCCCTGGGGGCCGCCCGCGCGCGAGCTGGACCGGTCCGCCGTCGGGAACGTGGTCGCGCTCGTGCCGCTGGCGCTGGTCGCCGTGGCCGCCGTCACGTGGCTGGCCCACCTGGCCGGCGAGCGCCCCGAACGGCCCGTGACCGGCGTCGTCGTGGTCGCGGTCTCCGTGGTGCTGCTCCTGCTGGTGCGCCTGTTCGTGGTCTCGGTGGCCAACATGCGCCTGCGCGTCCGGGTCAAGCTGGGCGAGCGGCAGCTCAGGGATCTGGCCGAGAGCACCGGCGACGTGGTGTTCACCTGCGACTACGAGGGCGTGGTGCGACAGATCGGCCCAGGGGTCGAGGCCACGTACGGCTACTGCCCCGACGACGTGGTCGGCGGGTCGATCTTCGACTACATCCATCCGGAGGACGTCCCCGGCATCCAGGTCGCACTGCGCGCCATGCACCTCGACGAGGACAGCAGCGCGCCGGGCGCCTGCCTGATCGCCTGCCGGGTGCGCGCGGCCGACGGCACCTGGCGGCCCACGGAGTCCGTCGCCACCCGCCACGTCGGCGGCGACGACCTGATGCTGGTGACCACCAGAGACATCAGCGACGAGGAGGCGCTGCGCAACCAGGTCGCCCACCTGACCTTCCACGACGGCGTGACCGGGCTGCCCAACCGCGCCTACTTCGAGGAGCGCACCCGCGAGGTGCTCGCCGGGCGCACGTCGGGCTCCGGTACGGCGAACGTCGCGGTCATCTTCCTCGATCTGGACGGGTTCACCTCGGTCAACGACTCGGTGGGCCACGCGAGCGGCGACTACCTTCTCGGCCAGGCGGCGCGCAGGCTGCGTGGCTCCGTACGCAGCGACGACACGCTGGCCCGCTGGGGCGGCGACGAGTTCGCGGTGCTCGTGGAGACGGGCGGCGAGGCGCAGATCGCGGTCGACCTGGCCGAGCGGCTCGTACGCGCGGTCTCGCAGGAGCCGTTCCGCGTCGCCGACCGCGACGTGGCGCTGACCGCCAGCGTGGGCGTGGCCTTCACCGAGGACGACATGCCTGCCGGCGACCTGATCCGCAACGCGGACGTCGCCATGGCACGCGCCAAAGAGCTGGGCGGGCGCCGGGTCGAGGTGTTCGCCGCGCAGATGCACGCCGACGTGGTGCGCCGGCTGGAGCTGGCGGCCGACCTGCAGCGGGCGCTGATCGAGCAGCAGTTCGCGATCGAGTACCAGCCGGTGGTCGACCTGGCCACGTCACGGGTCACCGCGGTCGAGGCGCTGGTGCGGTGGTGGCGCGGGTCGGTGTTCGTGCCGCCGGAGCAGTTCCTCGGCCCGGCCGAGGACACCGGGCTGATCGTGCCGCTGGGCGAGTGGATCCTGCGCGAGGCCTGCCGCGAGGTGGCCGCCTGGCGGGCCTCGTCCTGGGACATCGGGCTGTCGCTGAACCTGTCCGCCCGCCAGATCACCGCGCCGCGCTTCGTGGAGACGGTCGAGGAGGCCCTGACCGAGAGCGGGCTGCCCGCCTCCGCGCTGACCCTCGAGGTGATCGAGGAGATGCTGGTCGAGGACGCCGAGGAGACGATCAAGCGCCTGTCCGAGCTGCGCGCACTCGGGGTGCGGCTGGCCATCGACGACTTCGGTACGGGCTACGCGTCGCTGGCGTTCCTGCGGCAGCTCCCCGTCGACATGATCAAGATAGATCCGTCGTTCGTGTCGGGGCTCGGCACGGACGACACGCTGACCCTGCTCACCCGGACGATCGTCCGGCTCGGCCACGACCTCGGGCTTGTCGTGGTGGCGGAGGGCATCGAGCGTCCCGAGCAGCTCGAGCTGCTCAAGAGGATGGGATGCACGAAGGGGCAGGGGTTCCTGGTGGCACGGCCGATGGCAGCGCGCGGCGTGGACTCTCTGATGCGTACGAGTCTCACCGTTTGAGACAAGTGTCCACGAAGTTGGCACCGGGGCGTTCCGAGCGGCTATGGTGTTTGCCATGCTTCGCAGTGAGATTCTCGTAGTACTTCGCCGGCGCGCAGGCCGATAGCGAAGCACGACGACCTGCGCGCCGCCCCAGACCCACCCCCTCGGTGGGCAGGGGCATTTTTTATGTCCTTAAGCGAGTAGCCACGCAAGGAACGAGCCGATGACCGAACGGATGACAGGTGCACAGGCCCTGGTCAGGGCGCTGGAGCACGTTGGAGTCGACACAGTGTTCGGGATCCCGGGCGGTGCCATTCTGCCGGCCTACGATCCTCTCTACGACTCGACCAAGGTCCGGCACGTGCTCGTACGCCACGAGCAGGGTGCGGGTCACGCGGCCGAGGGCTACGCGCAGGCCACCGGCAGGGTCGGGGTGTGCATGGCGACCAGCGGCCCCGGCGCCACGAACCTGGTGACGCCGATCGCCGACGCGTACATGGACTCGGTGCCGATCGTGGCGATCACCGGCCAGGTGGCCAGCGCCGCCATCGGCACGGACGCGTTCCAGGAAGCCGACATCTCCGGCATCACCATGCCGATCACGAAGCACAACTTCCTGGTCACGGACCCTGGAGACATCGCCCGTACGATCATGGAGGCCTTCCACATCGCCTCCACCGGCCGTCCCGGCCCGGTGCTCGTGGACATCTCGAAGGACGCGCTGCAGTCGGAGACCGTCTTCAGTTGGCCGCCGACCATGCAGCTCCCGGGCTACCGCCCGGTCACCAGGCCGCACTCCAAGCAGATCCGCGAGGCCGCCAAGCTGATCGCCGAGTCCAGGCGGCCGGTGCTGTACGTCGGCGGCGGCGTCCACAAGGCGGGCGCGTCGCAGGAGCTGCTCCAGCTGGCCGAGCTGACCGACATCCCGGTCGTCACGACCCTGATGGCCAGGGGCACGTTCCCCGACAGCCACCCCCAGCACATGGGCATGCCTGGGATGCACGGCAGCGTCTCGGCCGTGGCCGCGCTCCAGCAGTCCGACCTGCTCATCGGTCTGGGCGTGCGCTTCGACGACCGGGTGACCGGTGACCTGAAGTCGTTCGCGCCGAACGCGAAGGTCGTGCACGCCGACATCGACCCGGCGGAGATCTCCAAGAACCGCCACGCCGACGTGCCGATCGTGGGCGACTGCAAGGAGGTCATCGGCGACCTCGTCGCCGCCATCGAGGCATCGGGGCAGAAGGGCGACTACAGCGCCTGGTGGACGATCCTCAACGGCTACAAGAAGACGTACCCACTGGGCTACGAGACGTTCGAGGACGGCTCGCTGGCGCCGCAGTACGTGATGGAGCGGCTGAGCGCCATCGCCGGGCCCGACACGTACTACGTGGCCGGGGTCGGGCAGCACCAGATGTGGGCCTCGCAGTTCATCGACTACGAGAAGCCCGGCACGTTCATCAACTCCGGCGGCCTCGGCACGATGGGCTTCGCCGTCCCGGCCGCGATGGGCGCCAAGATGGGCCGCCCCGACGCCACGGTGTGGGCCATCGACGGCGACGGCTGCTTCCAGATGACCAACCAGGAGCTGGCCACGTGCGCCCTGGAGGGGGTGCCGGTCAAGATCGCCGTCATCAACAACGGTAATCTCGGCATGGTCCGCCAGTGGCAGACGCTCTTCTACGACCAGCGTTACTCCAACACCAACCTGCAGACGACGCGCCGCATCCCGGACTTCGTGAAGCTGGCCGAGGCCTATGGTTGTGTGGGCCTGCGGTGCGAGCGTCCCGAGGACGTGGACGCCGTGATCAAGAAGGCTATGGAGATCAACGACGTGCCCGTCGTGGTCGACTTCGTCGTCCACCAGGACGCCATGGTCTGGCCCATGGTCGCGGCAGGCACCAGCAACGACGACATCAAGATCGCCCGGGACATGGCGCCGAAGTGGGAGAACGAGGATGAGTAGACACACGCTGTCGGTGCTCGTCGAGAACAAGCCGGGCGTGCTGGCGCGCGTGTCCGCGTTGTTCAGCAGGCGGGGCTTCAACATAGACTCGCTGGCAGTGGGGCCGACCGAACACGACGACATCTCGCGCATGACCATCGTGGTCAGCGTCGAGGAGCTGCCGCTCGAGCAGGTCACCAAGCAGCTCAACAAACTGGTGAACGTCCTGAAGATCGTCGAGCTCGACACCTCGCAGTCGGTCCAGCGCGAGCTGATGCTGATCAAGGTCAAGGCCGACGCCGACAACCGTTCGCACGTGCTGGAGCTCGTCAACCTCTTCCGCGCCCGCTGCGTCGACGTGGCCGCCGATGCCGTGACCATCGAGGTCACCGGCACTCCCGACAAGCTCGAGGCGTTCGTCAAGGTCCTCGAGCCGTTCGGGATCAAAGAACTCGTCCAGTCGGGCATGGTGGCCATCGGCCGCGGCGCCCGTTCCATCACCGACCGGTCCCTCAGGGCATTGGACCGTACCGCCTGAAAGGTTTTGAGCAAGTGACCGAGATTTACTACGACGACCAGGCCGACCTGTCGATCATCCAGGGACGCCACGTGGCCGTGCTGGGGTACGGCAGCCAGGGCCACGCCCACGCGCTCTCCCTGCGTGACTCCGGCGTGGACGTCCGCGTCGGCCTGCCGGAGGGTTCCAAGAGCCGCGAGAAGGCGGAGAACGACGGACTGCGGGTCGTCACCCCGGCGGAGGCGGTCGAAGAGGCCAACCTCACCATGATCCTCGCGCCGGACCACATCCAGCGCGACCTGTACACCCAGCACGTCGCCCCCAACCTCGTCGAGGGCGACGCGCTCTTCTTCGGCCACGGCCTCAACATCCGCTACGGCCTCATCGAGGCCCCGGAGGGCGTGGACGTCTGCATGGTCGCCCCCAAGGGCCCCGGCCACCTCGTCCGCCGCCAGTTCGAGGCCGGGCGCGGCGTGCCCGTTCTCGTGGCCGTCGAGAAGGACGCCTCGGGCAAGGCGCTGGACCTGGCGCTGTCGTACGCGAAGGGCATCGGCGGCACCCGCGCCGGCGCGCTCCGCACGACCTTCAAGGAGGAGACGGAGACGGACCTGTTCGGCGAGCAGGCCGTGCTGTGCGGCGGCGTCTCCGAGCTCATCAAGGCGGGCTTCGACACGCTGATCGAGGCCGGCTACCAGCCCGAGGTCGCGTACTTCGAGTGCCTGCACGAGATGAAGCTGATCGTCGACCTGATGTACGAGGGCGGCATCTCCAAGATGTACTGGTCGGTCTCCGACACCGCGGAGTACGGCGGCTACACCCGCGGCCCGCGCGTCATCACCGAGGAGACGCGGCAGGAGATGCGCCGGATCCTGGGCGAGGTCCAGGACGGCACCTTCGCGCGGCAGCTCGTCGAGGAGTTCGAGAGCGGCCAGAAGGAGTTCAAGCGCTACCGCGAGGAGCTGTCCGAGGACGCGATCGAGAAGACGGGCGCGAAGCTCCGTCCGATGATGAGCTGGCTCAAGGCCTAGCGCATCAGGTGGGACAGGTGAGCCAAGGCTCGCCTGTCCCACCTGGCGGCGCCATGACCTTTGGACACGCCGCCTTGTCAAGGAGGGAAAGGTCGATTTCCCCCTCGGCCACCATCTGACGCATACGAGCGACGGCCGCCGCCCGCCGACGCCGGTCCACGATTTCCCGCAGAGCGGCGTTGACTGTTTCCTCCTTCGATGAGGTGCCAAGCAGCTCGGCGGCCTCGGCCAGAGCTTCATCGTCGAGGTCGATCACAGTTCTGGTCATGCTTGAGCGACTCCCTTTCAAGTCATCACGCCGCGACCTCGCAGATCGTCTCGACGAAGGCGCGGACCCGGGCCGTGCCGCCGTTGACCGGCCAGATCAGGCCGTACTCGATGGGCGGCGCGTCGTGGATCGGCACGAAGACGATGCCGGGCCGCGCGTAGTACTGCGCGGCACGCAGAGCGACCGGTGACGCGCCGCGGCCGGTCGCCACCAGCGATTGCACCTCCTGCCAGTAGGCGGCGGTCGCACTGTGCGTGATGGGCCGTCCCTCGGGCGTACAGCGGGGGTAGTGGTGGTCCAGCCAGTACTGCGGGACGTCGCCTGAGACGGCCACCAGCGGGGTGCGTGCCAGATCCTCCAGGCAGAGCGACTCGCGCCGGGCGAACGGATGTCGTGCGTGGACCATGAGAGCGCGCGGCTCGGAGAAGACCACCGGTCCGGCGACCAGATCCGGCTCGGCGACGGGGAACTCGGTGAGCTGCAGATCCAGCGCACCCGAGCGCAGCGGGCCGAACGGATCGGTGAGCTGCACCTCCTGGATCCGTACGGCGCTGTCCGGGTACCGCTGCCTGAACACGTCGGCGGCCTCGATGACCGCGTCGCCTGCCCACTGCGAGGAGAAGCCGACGCGCAGCGTCCCGGTGACGGCCTTGCCTGTGGCGATCGCCCGCGCGACCGCCTCCTGGATCTGCTGGTAAGCCGGGGCGAGATCGTCGCGGAGCCCGACTACGGGCCCCGCGTCGGCATCTGGCGCACGATGGAGACCCTGGACCGGCACGGCGTACGGGCGAGCGTGCTGCTGAACTCCGACGTCGCCCACCACTACCCGCAGATCATCAAGGCCGGGCTGGAGCGCGACTGGGCCTGGCTCGCGCACGGGCGGACCAACTCGATCCTCCAGGCGGGCATGACCCGCGAGGAGGAACGCGCCTACCTCGCCGACGTCGTCGACACCATCGCCGCCGCCACCGGCCGCAGGCCGCACGGCTGGATGGGGCCGGGGCTGACCGAGACGTTCGACACCCCGGCCCTGCTCGCCGAGCTCGGGCTGAGCTACGTGCTCGACTGGACCAACGACGACCAGCCTTACCGGTTGAACGTGCCGGGCCTGCTCAGCGTCCCGTACACGGTGGAGCTCAACGACCTGGGCCTGTTCGGCAAGGGCACCAGCGGGCTGGAGTTCGTTCAGATCGTCAAGGACCAGTACGAGCAGCTGCGCGCTGACTCCCGGGACGGCGGCCGGGTGATGGCGCTGGCCCTGCACCCGTTCGTGATCGGCCAGGCGTTCCGCGCCAAGTACCTGGACCAGGCGCTGGCCTATCTCGCGGCACAGCCTGACGCCTGGCTGACCACCAGCGACGAGATCGCCCAGCACTACTGGACGCTCGGGTAGCGCTAGTCGGGCTGGGCGAACGCCTCGGCCAGCGCCGGCAGCATGTCCCTGGCGTCGTACCCCGCGAACCAGAGCCCGACCACGAACGCCGACATGGCCTCCAGGTAACGGGCCCGGTTCAGGCCGCCGGCGCGTACCGGCTCGAACCCCAGATCGGTGACCAGCCCGGCGACCAGGTCCAGGGCGGCCGCGTCGTCCCCGCAGAGCGGGACGCCGAGTCCCTGGTGAGAGGCCCACACCTCGGCGGCGCACACGTTGAACGCCTTGACCACCCTGGCCTGCGGCACGAGCCGGGCCACCCGCTCGGCCACCGCGTCCTCGGCCAGCAGGAACGAGCCGGGCGCGGCGGTGAACGCGTCCGGCTCGAACGCGTTGGTGCAGTCGACGACCACCCGCCCGTCCAGGGCTCCCACCTGCCCCAGCACGTCGGAGATCCCGGCCGCGGGCACAGCCAGCAGCACAGCCTCGCCGTGCTCCGCCGCCGCCCGCAGGTCGCCGCCCCGTGCCCCGATGCCCTCGGCCAGCTTGACGGCCTTCTCCGGCGACCGCGCGCCGATCACAACCTCGTGACCGGCCTTGACCCAGCCTGCCCCGAGCACCTCCGCCATCTGTCCGGCGCCGAGTATGCCGATACGCATACCTTTTCCCCTTTCCGAAGGTTTCCGCGCAGCACAGTAGGCGGGCCGATAGGCACTTCCGGGTGCCTATCGGCTGGGGAAGACTGGCGGGCATGGAGCGCGACACCCCCTTTGAGCCGTACGGAGACTTCATCGCCGATTGCCCGGCCCGGCTGGCTGTGGATCTGTTCGCCCACGCCTGGCTTCCTGTGGTGGTGTTCGCGTTGAAGGACGGCCCCATGCGGCCCGGGGCGCTGCGGCAGAGCATCGGCGGCGTCAGCCAGAAGGTGCTGACGCAGACGCTGCGCCGGATGGAGCACTGGGGCCTGGTCCGGCGCCACCGCTACGCCGAGGCCCCGCCCAGGGTGGAGTACGAGCTGACGGCGGCGGGCCAGGACCTGCTCGTCCCGATCCGCGCGCTCGGCGAATGGGCCTTCCGGCACGCCGACATGGTGCTGGCCGCCGCTTCCGACCAGGCGTCGGCTCAGAACCGGGCGGGCTAGCGGGCTGCGCCCGACACCCGTTGGACCGGCCGGCTAGGGCTTGAGTCCGAGGAGTTCGGGGTCGGTGGCTCTGGCGCGCCACTCACGGTCGGGGTCGGGGATCAGCCGGCGGGTCTTGAGATCGAGCAGGCCGCTCACGTGGCTGACCTCCGCGGCCGGCGTGCCGTCGAGGCGCCGCAGCAGATGGTGGACTCGGTAGGTCTTGCCGGTGCCCCATTCCCAGGCACAGGAGACGTCCACCTCGTCGCCGCCGCGCAGCTCGTGATGGTACTTGATGACGGTCTCCAGGTTGACGGGGCCGAGGCCGCTGCCGAGCAGGTCCTCGACGGAGACGCCGGCGGCCCGTACGCAGGCGAAGCGGGCATGGTCGGCGTACTGGACGTAGAAGCCGCCGTTGAGGTGGAGCTGGGGGTCGATCTCGTAGCTGCGGACGTCGAGGCGGACGCTGAACGGCTCAGTCATCATCAGGGGTCTCCTGCTCGGCCAGCCAGTGCAGTGAACGGTCGGTCAGATAGCGGCGGCCGTCGTCGCGGATCTCCAGCCAGTCGCCGCGGACCCAGCCGCCCGCCGCTTGCGGGGAGAAACCGTGCCTGCGGAAGAGAGCGCTCGCTTCGGCCCTGGTCAGGCCCCGGTCGCTCCATTCGGCGAGGAGCGATCGGTAGCGGCTCTCGGCCGGGGGGTCGGCGGGATCGGCCGCGATGGCGTCGGCCAGTGCGGCGAAGCCGGCGCTGATCTGGCGTAGCGCTGCGGCTATCTCGTCTCTCTGCGACCATGGCGACGGTTCCACGTGCATAGCTTAGCAATTGCTACCGATCGCATTCCTATTGTTCGTCATGGAATTGTCGGTGGCGGCTGCGAGGATCGGCGCCATGACCCAGCTCACCTCCGCGATCACCGATTATTGGGATGCCGCCGCGCCGACGTTCGACGAAGAGCCGGACCACGGCCTGCGGGCCGAGCGCACGCGTGCCGCGTGGGACCGCCGCCTGCGGGCCTGGGCGCCGCCCGCTCCGGCCGGCATTCTCGACGTCGGCTGCGGCACCGGCTCCCTGTCCGTGCTGCTGGCCGCGGCCGGACACCGGGTGACCGGCGTGGACCTCGCCCCGCAGATGATCGACCACGCCCGCGCCAAGCTGTCGGCCGCCGGGCTCGAGGGCCGGTTCCTGGTCGGCGACGCCGCCGCGCCGCCCACCGGTGACGAACGGTTCGACGTGGTGCTCTGCCGCCATCTGGTGTGGACCCTGCCCGACCCACGGGCGGCCCTGGGCGAGTGGGTCTCCCGGCTGCGGCCGGGCGGCCGGCTGGTGCTGGTCGAAGGGCGCTGGGGCGAGGCGGGGCTGCCCTATGTGGCGGGAGCCGGCTCGCTGCCGTGGAGCGGCGGCGTCCGGGCCGACGACCTGGCCACCGCCCTGCGCCCGCTCGTCGCGGACCTGCGCGTCGAGCCGCTCAGCGACGACGCCGACCTGTGGGGCGGTCCCGTGGACGACGAACGCTATGCCATCATCGCCCAGGTAGGAATAAGCAGTTGAGAGCGTGACGGGCGGGCTGCGAGCATCATGATCCATGGCCTCCCCGTGCACCTTCTGCAGGATCGTCCGCGGCGGTCATGCGTGCCACGGTCCTGGTGAGCCGGCAGCTCACCGGCGCGTTGGGGGCGCCGGGCGTCAACCTCTGGCACGCGAGCGGCGAGACCGCCTGGCAGAGCGTCTTCCATTTCCACATTCACGTCGTCCCTCGGTACGACGCCGACGATCTCATGCTCCCCTGGGTGGAGATCGAGCGTCCGGTCGACTCCTTGGCCGGCTTGGCGGCCGAGATCCGCGGCGAGTCCGCCGACTGAGAGCGGCCGTCAATGCATCGGAAAACATACCCAACGCTATATCGTTCGATATAGCATCCGACTCATGATGAACGCGCGCCGCGCCCCCGGGCCGGGCCCGACGGGGCGCTTCTTCGGGCCGGGCGAGCTCCGCCTGGCCGTCCTCGCCCTCGTCGCCGAGCAGCCCGGCCACGGCTACCAGGTCATGAGCCGCCTCGCCGACCGCTTCAACGGCACCTACGAGCCGAGCGCCGGCTCCATCTACCCCACCCTGCAACTGCTCGAGGACGAGGGTCTCGTACGCGTCGAGCCCGACGACGGCCGCAAGGTCTACCACGTCACCGGCGAGGGCAGGCGCGCGGCCGACGAGCAGGCCGAGGAGATCGAGCGGCTCTGGGGCCGGGCGGCCGGCCGGGCCGAGTGGGGGATGTTCCGCGAACCCGAAGCCGCCGAGATCATCGGCCCGGCGCTGCGCCTGGTCAAGGCCGCCGTGAAGACGCTCGCGCACGCCCATGGCGATCCCAGGGTGGTCGAGGAGATCCAGGAGATCTTCGTCGAGGCACGGCGCAGGATCGAGCGGCTGGATCCCAGGAAGCAGCGGAAGGAGGGGCGATGAGGCGGACCGTGGCCCGCAGGCTGCTCGACCGGATGTTCGTCGCGGGGGAGGTGCTCGATGTCGAGCAGGTGACCTCCCGCATGCGGCGGGTCAGGATCGGGGGAGAGGGGCTCGCCGAGCTGGAGTGGACGCCCGGCCAGCACGTACGACTGCTGATCGGCGACGGCGGCGGCCTGCTGGGCGGGGTCCTGCGCACCTACTCGATCTGGCAGTACGACCCCAGCTGGGAGGCGATCGACCTCATCGGGTACGACCACGGCGGTGACTCGCCGGGCGCCTCCTGGATCAGGAACGCCAGGCCCGGCATGGAGGTCGCCTTCACCAGGCCGGACGGCGGTTTCGTGGTCAAGGAGCAGGCGCCGTACCACGTGTTCGCGGGCGAGGAGACGGCCTCGGTGGCGTTCGGCGCGATGCTGCGGGCGCTGCCGGTCGGCGAGCGGGTGTTCGGCGCGGTGGAGGCCGACGGGCCGGACGGCCACCTCGACCTGCCCAGGGAGCTGGCGCGGGTGTGCCGGGGCGGCGCCTCCGCGGCCGGTTCCGAGGTCCTGGTGGACGCGGTGCGAGCGCTGGACCTGCCGGACGAGCCGGGCGTCGCCTATCTCGCCGGTGAGGCGCGCACGATCCAGGCCGTACGCGCCCACCTGGTCCGCGAGCGCGGCTGGCAGCGCAGGGACGTGCGTACGAAGCCCTTCTGGACCCCCGGCAGGAAGGGCCTCGACTGACCTCGGACATCGTCGACATGGCGATAATAATACCGGTATAGTTATCGATCCCACGAGCCGAGGAGGCACTGTGATCGAGCTGAAGTCAGCCGGTGAGATAGCCGCGATGCGCGAGGCGGGCAGGGTCGTCGCCGCGATCCACGCCGCGGTGCGGGAGCGGGCCGCGGTCGGGGTGTCGTTGAAGGCGCTCGACGAGGTGGCCAGGACGGTCATCGAGGAGGCGGGCGCGGGGGCGTCGTTCCTGGGGTATCACCCGTCGTTCGGCGCGACGCCGTACCCGGGGGTGATCTGCACCTCGGTGAACGGGACCATGCTGCACGGCCTGCCGACCCCGTACCGGCTGCGCGACGGCGACCTGATCAGCGTCGACTGCGGCGCGATCGTCGACGGCTGGCATGCCGACGGCACGGTCAGCTTCGCCGTCGGGCACGCGCGTGAGGAGGACCTCAAGCTGATCAGGGTGGCGGAGGAGACGCTGGCGGCGGGCATCCAGGCGGCCGTGCCAGGCGGCCGGATGGGCGACATCGGCCACGCCATGTCCACGGTCGGCCGCGGCGCGGGGTACGGCATGCAGAACGACTTCGGCGGCCACGGCATCGGGCGGGCCATGCACGAGTCGCCGTTCGTGCCCAACGAGGCCACCGCGGGCCGCGGGCTGCGGCTGCGGCCGGGGCTGGTGATCGCGATCGAGCCGAGCCTGATGGCCGGGGGCGGCGACGACTACTACATGGCCGACGACGGCTGGTCGGTGTGCTCGGGCGACGGCAGCAGGAGCGTGCACGTCGAGCACACCGTCGCGATCACCGCCGACGGCCCGGTCATCCTGACGTTGCCGTAGGTTCCCGCATCCCGAACAGGAACCTGGTCACCCTGGTACGCCGCACCAGCAGGTCGTAGACGCCCACCGTCAGCACGAGCGAGACCACCACGATGACCAGGTATTCGACCAGGATCGGCGCCTTCCACCCCACCACGAAGTAGGCCACCGCCACGACGATCGGCTGGTGCAGCACGTACAGGGGGAGCACGGCGGAGGACAGGTAGGCGTACAGCCGGCGCGGCGGTCTGTCGGCGCCGGTGGAGGGCGTGCGCGGCCGGTCGAGGGCGCCGAGTATCGCGACCAGCCAGCACCACCCGGCCAGGCCGTACAGGGCGCGGGCCCCGATCGCGAGCGGGGTCATGTCCGTGAACGCGTCCGCGCCGGGCGCGTCGCCCGCGATGACGAAGCCGGGCACCCCCACTGCCACCAGAGCGACGCCCACGATCGCGGCGGGCACCCAGTCGCGCCGCATCGCCGCGCGGAATCGGGGATCGGTCACGAAGAAGTACCCGTACAGGAAGAACAGCAGGAACGCCCACCGGCTCCAGCCGCTGAACGACTCCTCCAGCCCCACGAAGGCGCAGACCAGCGCGATCGGCAGCCCGAGCACCAGCAGCCCGCCGCGCGGCCGCGAGAGCGCGGCGGGCCACTCGAGGGTGGGCGGCGCCCAGCGCGCCACCGCCGCGAGCAGCAGCGAGAAGGTCAGCAGCAGCACCACGAACCACAGGTGCCCGGTCTCGAAGTACGTCCCGCGCAGGATGAAGGGAAAGTCGCTCAGGTCGAGCCGCACGGTGTAGAACTTCGGCAGGAACGCCAGGTAGGACTCGTGGTAGGCGGGATCGGCCCGCAGCCGCAGCCACTGGGGCAGCGGCATGATCGTGGCCGTGGCGAAGACCAGCGGCACCCCAAGCCGCAGTAATCGCTCCACGGCGAACCCGCCGGGGCCGCGGCGGCGCATCGAGTGCCACGACCCCAGCCCGGCGATGAGGAAGAGCAGCGGCATCGCCCAGATCACGCAGAGCGCCGCGATGAAGAATGTGATCTGCGTCGTCTCGGCGTTCTTGACGTAGTAGTCGTCCCGCGAGTCGAACACCAGTGACGCGTGAAAGAACACCAGCCCGACCACCACGAGAGCGCGCATGGCGTCGAGCTCCGGTCGGCGTGCTGCGTGGTTTCCTGGGGCCGCCGGCTGCGACGGCCCGGTACGTGCGGTCATGATCGGCCTCCCTGACACGCACCAGTGTGAGGCCCAGGATGGGCCCGCGCCATGGTGCGGATCAGGTTCAGCCGTCGTAGGCGAAAGAAGCGTCGAAGGAGTTGCGCGCGATCCGGTCGAGCTGCTCGTCCGTCATCCCCAGCTCCCGCTGGAGGGCCACGTAGTTGTCCTCCACATATCCGCCGAAGTAGGCAGGATCATCCGAATTGACGGTGACGACGAGGCCCTCGTCCAGCATCGCGGGCAGGATGTGGTCGCGCAGGGACGGCACGGCGCGCAGGCGCACGTTCGACAGCGGGCACACGGTCAGCGGGATCCGCTCGTCCCGCAGCCTGGCCACGAGCTGCGGATCCTCCATCGCCCGGATCCCGTGGTCCACCCGCTCCACGCGCAGCACGTCCAGCGCCTCCCACACGTAGTCGGGGCCGCCCTCCTCGCCCGCGTGCGCCACCCGCCGCAGCCCCTCGCCGGCCGCGATGTCGAACACCCGCCTGAACAGCGACGGCGGATAGCCGACCTCCGCCGAGTCCAGCCCCACCCCGATGAACGAGTCCCGGTACGGCAGGGCGGCCCGCAGCACCTGCTCGGCCTCGTCCGCGCCCCGGTCACGCAGGAAGCACAGGATGAGCGCCGCCGACACGTCACCGTCCTTGAGCGCCGCCGACAGCCCGCCGAACACCACCTCAAGCGGCACGCCCCTGCTCAGGTGCGCCTGCGGGTCGAAGAAGATCTCCGCGTGCCGCACCCCCTGCTCGCCGGCCCGCCGCAGGTAGGCGGTGGCGAGGTCGTAGAAGTCCTCCTCGGTACGCAGGACCGCCATGTGCTCGTAGTAGACGTCCAGGAACGACTGCAGATCGGTGAAGGAGTAGCGGGCGCGGATGGCGTCCACGTCGAAGGTCGGCAGGTCGATCCGGTTCCGCCTGGCCAGCTCGACGACGAGCTCGGGCTCGAGGGTGCCTTCGATGTGCAGATGGAGCTCTGCTTTGGGACGCATGACAACGAGTAAACCCGACCCCGCATGGTGGGAGTATCGTGCGAACCTCTGAAGTGTTGGCCTTTGAGCTGGCATAACATCAGATTTCATGAGGCTGGCGGACCTGCTCGCGCGCGAAGACCTGCGGCTGACGCTGGTGACGGGTCACGAGGCGCTCGTGCGCGAGATCAGGCGCGCGTACCCCACGGATCTGCCCGACCCCCGGCGTTACCTCGAGGCCGGAGATCTCGTGCTCACCAGCGGCGTCTGGTACGGCGCGCCGTCCGACTGCGAGCGCTTCGCCGACGCGCTGTGGGCCAGCGACGCCGCCGGGCTGGTCGTGGGGCTGATCGTGCTCGGCGAGCTGCCCGAGGAGCTGGTCAAGGCGTGTGAACGGCGCCGGCTGCCGCTGCTTCTGGCCGCTCCCGACCAGTCGTTCGGGGCGATCACCGAGGCCGTGACCGTCGACGGGTTCGCGGCCGAGCAGCGCAGGGCCGAGCGGGTCAGGGCGCAGACGCTGCTCGACGTGCTGGGCGAGATCCCGCCAGGGGAGGTCTCCGCGCACCTTCGGCTGCTCGGCGCCGACCCGGGCCTGCCGACCGCGGCCATGGCGGTCACACTCACCGGCACACTCACCGGCACACTCACCGGCCGGGCCGACTACGACCTGCCCGAGATGCTGCACGAGGGGCTGGCCAGGAAGGGGCGGCACCTGATCGTCGGCGGCACGCCGCGCGAGGCGATCGTGCTGGTCAACGGCAGGGCCTCGCGCAAGAGCCTCGCGGACGAGCTGCGCGGCCTGGCCGCCGAGCGGCCCGGGATGAGCATCGCGGCCGGGATCAGCGAGATGGCGGCCAGCGTGTCGCAGCTCGGCGAGGCGCTGGAGACCGCCAGGCGCGGCATGGAGTCCGCGCGGAGCGGGCCGGGGCCCGTGTCGATCATGTCGGTGGCCGACATCGACAGCTTCGACCTGCTGCTCGCCACGCTGCCCGCGAGCGTGCGCCGCTCCTTCCGCGATCACCTGCTGGGGCCGGTCGAGGAGTACGACGCGCGGCACGGCTCCGAACTGCTGCGCACGCTCGACATCTTCCTGGAGACGTGCGGGTCCTGGCAGCGCACCGCCGACGAGCTGTACGTGCACGTCAACACCTTGCGCTACCGGATGCAGCGGATCGAGGAGCTGACCGGGCGGCGGATGTCGTCGATGCGCGACCGTACCGATCTGTATCTCGCGCTGCGGTCAGGGCGAGAGACGCAATAGGCGGAAGCCAGGCCGAGAGGCGCCATAGGCGGAAGTCAGGGCAGGCGGCCCGCGACGACGTTGCCCCGTGAGACCACGGCCACGATGTTCTCGACGGTCAGGTCCTCGATGCGCTCCCAGGGGCGGCCGCGCAGCACGACGAGGTCGGCGCCCAGCCCTTGAGCGATCCTGCCCACCGGCATGCCGATCGAGTCGGCCGCGTCGGAGGTGGCCGCGCGCAGCGCCGATCCGGCGTCCATCCCCAGGATGCGCGTCATGTGGACGACCTCGGCGAACTGGTCGCCGAACTGCACGTGGTGGCCGTTCGCGTCGGTGCCGAGCACGAACCGCACGCCCAGCGCGGCGGCCTGGGCCAGCAGCACGTCCCGGGTGGCGACCAGCTCGGCGGCCTTGGCCATGGCCTCGGGCGTGACCGGGACGCGGCCCTGCGCGATGGCCTCGTTGATCAGCAGCGTCGGCGCGACGGGCGTGCCGCGGGCGGCCAGCGTCTCGGCCAGGTCCTTGCTCATGAGCGTGCCGTGCTCGATCGAGTCGACGCCCTCCTCGACGGCCACCCGGATGCCGTCCTCGGAGTGGGCGTGGGAGGCGACCAGCATGCCGAGCGCGTGCGCCTCGTCCACGACGGCTCTGATCTCGTCGCGCGTGTAGTTGCGCCAGGCGTTCCTGTCGCCGATCGACAGCACGCCGCCGCTGGTGGTGAGCTTGATGCCGTCCATGCCGGCGCGGGCCCAGGTGCGTACGAGCTTGCGGCACTCGTCGGGGCCGTCGGCCGTGGGCTTCCTCGCGGGCACCGCGGGCGGCACGAACAGGTCGTTGTGCCCGGCCGTCATCCCCACCACGCCGTGCACCTGGACGCGCGGCCCGGGCAGCACCCCGGCGTCGAACACGCGGCGCAGCGCCACCTGGGCCTCGTCGCCCGCCAGGTCGCGCAGCGTCGTCACGCCGTGCCGCATCGCCCGCTGGGCGTGGGCGGCGCCGTGCAGCACCTGCTCGTCCCGGGTGGTGACCAGCGGCCAGGTCGCGAAGTCCGGCGGGTCGCCCGGGCCCGCGTACCCCACCAGGTGGACGTGCGTGTCCACCAGGCCGGGCAGCACGCACAGGCCGTCGTAGCGCGGCTCGGCATCCGGCTGCACGCTGAGGATGCGGTCGGGCTCCCAGCTCAGATCGACCGGGCCCCGGTATTCGGTACCGTCCCAAAGAGGGATTCCGTCGAGTCTCATTTCACGCTCGACGCTACCGGAGCCTCCGGCCGGCTGGAGGGATCTACGGTCCTCGCGCGGCACTCTCGTAGGGACCTACAGGGGTCGCCAGCGGTTTTCCCGCGTTCCCCCTTCGCGGCCCCTGGCCGGGCGGCGCTGTCCAAAACCACCGTCACATGATGGTAATAATCGATAGATACCGTCCTGACCTGCACGTTCCCGCCGCTGCAAGGAAGAATTATGGCTATTTCCCTCGACCGCCGCGCGTTCCTGCGGACAACAGGTCTGGCCGGGCTGGCGTTCGGTCTGGCCGCCTGCGGCGAGAGCGGCACGTCGGCCGGCTCCTCCACCGGCGGCGGGCTCGGCTCGGTGAAACTCCAGCTCTCCTGGAAGAAGAACGTCGAGTTCGCCGGCGAGTACTTCGCCGACACCAAGGGGTACTTCAAGGCCGCCGGGTTCTCCCAGGTCGAGCTGCTGTCGGGCGGCGGCTCGGGCACCTCGGTCGAGTCGGGCCTGGCCACCGGACGCTGCTGGGCGGGCCTTTCCGCACCCACGATCACCGCGCCGGCCATCCTCCAGGGCGCCCAGCTGAAGATCGTCGGCGCGACGTTCCAGAAGAACCCGTTCGCGATCGTCTCGCTCAAGAAGAACCCGATCGAGTCCGCCAAGGACCTGGCCGGCAAGAAGATCGGCGTCCAGGACTCCAACGAGCTGGTGTGGAACGCGCTGCTCAAGGCCAACGGCATCGACCCGTCGAGCGTGACCAGGGTGCCGTTCCAGTCGGACCCGTCGATGCTCACCTCCGGCCAGCTCGACGGCTACGTCGGCTATGTCACCAGCGGTCCCGTACGGCTGAGGATGCAGGGCCACGACCCGGCCTACCTGCTGTTCGCCGACGCCGGGCTGCCGCTGGTCGCCGAGACGTTCACGGTGACGCAGGAGACCATCGACAAGGAGCGCGACAAGCTCAAGGCGTTCCTGACCGCCGAGATCAAGGGCTGGAGGGACGCCGTCGCCGACCCGGCCAAGTCCGCCGAGCTGGCCGCCACCGTCTACGGCAAGGACCAGAACCTCGACGTCAAGGAGCAGACCGAGGAGGCCAAGATGCAGAACGAGCTGGTGGTCACCCCCGACGTCAAGGCCAACGGCCTGTTCACGATCACGCCGGAGCTGATCGAGCAGAACATCGCCTCCCTGGCCAAGGCCGGCCTGAACATCAAGGCCGAGCAGCTCTTCGACCTGACGATCCTGGACGAGGTCTACAAGGCCGACCCGAGCCTGAAGCTGTCATGACGGGCATCAGCATCGCGGGGCTGAGCAAGACCTTCGGCAAAGGAGTGACCGCTCTCGAGGGAGTCGACATCCAGACGCCGAAGGGCTCGTTCCTGTCGCTGCTCGGCCCCTCCGGCTGCGGCAAGTCCACGGTGCTGCGCATCCTGGCCGGGCTGGAAGAGCCCACGTCCGGCGAGATCCGGGTGAACGGCGAGACCCCGGAGGAGCTGCGCAGGAGCCACCACCTCGGCATCGCCTTCCAGGACTCGGCGCTGCTGGCCTGGCGCAGCGTGGCGGCCAACATCCGGCTGCCGCTCGAGGTCGCCGGGATCAGGCCGGAGCCGGGCCGGATCGAGGAGCTGATCAAGCTGGTCGGCCTGGAGGGCTTCGAGAAGGCCAGGCCCGCCGAGCTGTCGGGCGGCATGCGCCAGCGCGTGTCCATCGCCCGCGCGCTGGTGGTCAAGCCCAGCGTGCTGCTGCTCGACGAGCCGTTCGGCGCGCTGGACGACATGACCAGGCAGCGGCTCAACCTGGAGCTGCTGCGCATCTGGACCGAGAAGCCGGCCACGACGCTCATGGTCACCCACGGCATCGGCGAGGCCGTCTTCCTGTCGGACGTGGTGGCCGTCATGAGCCCCCGCCCTGGCCGGGTCGTCGAGATGGTGGAGATCGACCTGCCGCGGCCCCGCACGCCCGACATGATGCGTACGCCCGAGTTCCACGCCCTCCACGACCACCTCAGCGACCTGCTGTTCGGGCACGGCTCATGAGACGCGTCCAGGGGCTGCTCGGCGTCGTCGCGCTCATCGGGCTCTGGTGGCTGCTCGCCGTGACCGTGTTCGCCGGCGGCGGCGCGGTGCCGACTCCCTGGGTGGTGCTGTCCGCCATGGGCGCCGACGGCTGGGCCTTCTACGGCCCGAACATCTCCGCCACCCTGACCGCGGCGGTCCAGGGCTTCCTGTGGGGCAACGGGCTGGCCATCGGCGTGGCGCTGCTGGTGCTGCTCGTGCCCCGGCTGGAGGCCGTCGCCACGCAGCTCGCGGTGATCAGCTACTGCGTCCCCCTGCTCGCCATCGGCCCCATCGTGCTGGTGGTCTTCGGCGGCGACGCCACCGTGGTGTTCCTCGCCGCCATCTCCGTCTTCTTCACCACGCTCATCGGCGCCCTGCTCGGTCTGCGCTCCGCCGACCGGGCCAGCCTGGACGTCGTCACCGTGTACGGCGGCGGCCGCCTGGCCAGGCTCCGCTACGTGCAGATCGTCTCCGCCCTGCCGAGCACGTTCGCCGGGCTGAAGATCTCCGCCCCTTCCGCGCTGCTCGGCGCCATCATCGGCGAGTACCTGGGCAGCAACGACGCGGGGCTGGGCGTCTCCCTGATGATCTCCCAGCAGCAGTTCCAGGTGCCGCGCACGTGGGGCCTCGCGCTCGTGGCCGGGCTGGTCGCCGGGCTCGGGTACGCGGTCGTCGCCCTCGTCGCGCGCGTGGTCACCCCCTGGTCGAGAGGCGAGTCGCAGTGATCGGCCGTACCGTGCTGAGGATCGTCGGCCCGCTGCTGCCCTCCGTGGTCATCGTGGTGGCCGCGTGGTGGCTGGCGCTGGAGGCGTTCGGGATCAGCCCGCTCGTGGGCAAGCGGCCCCCGCAGGTCTGGGAGTACCTGACCTCCTCGGCCGCCCACCGCGAGGCCGTGTTCGGCGCGCTGGGCATCACGATCAGGGACGCCGCCATCGGGTTCACCTGCGGGATGATCGCCGCCATGGCCGTGGCGGTCGCGTTCGTGCTGTTCAGGACCGTCGAGCAGACGTTCATGCCGGTCGCCATGCTGCTGCGGTCCGTGCCGCTCGTGGTGATGACGCCGCTGATCACGCTGATCTTCGGCCGGGACCTGCTGGGCGTGGCCGTCATCGGCGGCATCGTGGTGTTCTTCCCGGCGCTGGTGAACATCGCCTTCGGGCTGCGCTCCGCCTCGCCGCAGGCCACCGACCTGATCATGGCGTACGGCGGGAGCCGCATGACGGTCCTCCGCAAGGTGGCCGTGCCGACGGCGATGCCCTCGGTCTTCGCCTCGGCCCGGATCTCCGTGCCCGCCTCCATCATCGGGGCGCTCATCGCCGAGTGGCTGGCCAGCGGGCGGGGCATCGGCGCCGAGATCCTGCGGGCCATCGGCGGCTTCCGTTATGACGAGGTGTGGGCGGACATCGTGGTGGTCACGAGCGTGTCCATCCTGGCGTACGCGGTCGTGGGCGTCGTCGAGTCCCTCGTCCTGGCCCGCTTCTCCGACCCCCGCGACCGCCCCTGACGCGGCACCGCACTGCCCTCGGCGCGTCGGTGTGGGGAGTGCGGGCCCGGCCGCGGTCCTGTGTGCGGGGGGAGGCGCGGCCGGGCCCACTCGGAAGGGGAGCGCGTGGGCGTGCGGTGGGAAACCGGCTCGGGTGTGGCCGGTGGAGGCCCGACGCTCCCCATGGCTCTTGGCGTCGAATCCGAATTCTGGCGCTCCGAGGTCGGCCATGTATGGAAATTTCAGACCTAGCCTGGAGCTCCAAGTGGGGCGCCCGGTAAACCACAGCGGCCCCCTGAACGTCAGAGGGCCGCGGGTCTCAGCGGAGCGCTAGCACTGCGCGGGCTTCAGCCAGGAGCACTCGAGGTCGCCCGCCGCGGCCGGCTCCTCGGCGCGGAGCTGCACGGCGTCGGCGGTCGGATTCGCACGGGAGAACTGGGCGAGCCTGATGGCGATCTTGTCCTCGATGTCCTTGGGCGAGGACGACAGGTACTGGTTCAGCATGATCGAGAAGATCAGCGGCTCGCCCTCGGCGCTGGTCACGTACCCGGACAGCGAGGTGACCCCGGTCAGCGAGCCGGTCTTGGCGTGGACGTTGTTCGCGGCCGGCGTGTTGCGCATCCGGCTGCGCAGGGTGCCGCCGACGAAGCGCTCGGCGTTGCCCGCGATGGGCAGCGCCTCGTACCAGGTCTTGAACCACGGCTTGCTCCGTACGGCCGTGAGCAGCTGCACGATCGAGCCCGGCGAGAAGCCGTCGCGGCGCGACAGCCCGGAGCCGTCCCGCATGTTGATCACCTGCACCCCGTTGGCCTTGGCGAAGTCGGTGCTGACCTTGAGCCCGGCCGACCACGTGCCCTGGCCCGCGACCTTGCGTCCCATGGCCTTGGTGAGGATCTCGGCGTGGATGTTGTTGCTCAGCTTCAGGAACGGCACCAGCAGCTCGCCCAGCGTCATCGACTCGTGCTCGGCCAGCTCCGCGGCCCCTTGGGGAGCCGCGCCCGTGACGGTCGGCCCGAGCACCTTGACGCCGTGCTTGGCCAGCGCGCCGCGGAACAGCGACGAGACGTACGACGTGGCGTCGTCCACGGCCACCCACTCCTGGTACGGGTCCTTGACCGTGCCGGTGATCACGACGGTACGGCTGTTGTGCTGCCGTTCGATGAGGACGTCGGTCTCCGAGCCCACGGTGGCCCTGTTGACGATCTTCAGGTAGCCGGTCTCCGGCGTGGTGGAGACCTTGACCTTGTCGCCGTCGGCCGCCACGGACACGATCACCGAGCCGGCGTCGTAGTCCCTGTCGGGCGAGGCGGTCAGCGCGGAGATGGGCGCCGCGTAGTAGGCGGTCTCGTCGTCCCACGACCAGTCGTTGCCGAGCCGCTGCGAGTCGAACCAGGTGTCGTCCGCCACCAGCTTGCCCGCGACGACCTTGATGCCTGTCGCGGCCACCTTGGCGGCCAGCGCGTCATAGTCCTCGGCCAGCATGGTCGGGTCGCCGGTGCCGCGCAGCACCAGGTCGCCGGTCAGCGCCGAGCCGATCTTGCGGCCGGTGCTCAGCACGGTGGTGGGGAAGCGGTAGTCGAGCCCGAGCGTCTCCACGGCCGCGGCGGAGGTGAAGAGCTTGGTGTTGGACGCGGGGGTGAGGAGCTTGCCGGCGTCCGTGGCGTACAGCTCCTCGCCGGTGCCGGCGCTCTTGACGACGACGCCCGCCCTGGCGATCGTGAGCCGGGAGTCGCTGAGGATCTTGTTGATGTCCTGGGTCAGGTCGGCCACGCCGGCGGCGGGATCCAGGGCGACGGCGGGGGAGGAGGGGCTGGACGCCCACGCGAGGGCCGCGACGAGCGCGCCCGCGACGAGGGATGCTGAGGTGCGCCGCATGGGGTCTCCAAGTGACTGGGAGGATCACCTGCGAGCATGAATCACCCCAGCCCTCACGCAATCCGCAAATATCCGTATTTGTCGGCTGGCCTGCTTACGAGGGGCCCGGGCCTACGAGGCTGCGGCGTCAGAGGGACGGCTGGCCCGAGGTCAGCAGGAACCCGCAGTCGCCGAACGAGATCTCGTCACCCGACCGCACCCGCGCGGGACCCACCAGCCGCCACCCGTTGAGCCGGGTGCCGTTGAGCGAGCCCAGGTCCACCAGCATCCACCCGCCGTCGCCCTCGCGCCGCAGCTCGGCGTGGACCCGGGACACCGTCAGATCCGACAGCACGAGGTCGCACGCCGACCCCCGCCCCACCACGTAACGGAGCCGGTCGTCGTCGGGCAGCGCCAGCCGGGGCAGCCGCGGACGACGCCACGCCGACTGTAACCGGGTGGTGAACTCGGAGACCGAGGCGACGGCGTCGGTCAGCCGCTGCCGGAGTGAGGGCCGTCGCGGCAGGTCCGCGACCACCTCGTCGAGCTCGTGCCGGCTGCGTGCCCGCAGCACCTGGTCCACCCGGCCCACGAACGTGTCGTGCGAGATCCGGCCCTCCACGGCCCGGTGCTTGAGCTCCTCGATCGCGCGGTCGCGTTCCCCGTCGGACGCGCGAAAGGGCGGATGCGTGGAACTCATGTAGCGAGTATCGGACTGGATGCGGCTCGCTGTCCAGAATATGCGAGATCAGTTGCAGGGGGCATACTCAGTATGCATACTCAGTATTCATGTCGATCAGACACGGACTGCTCGCGTTGCTGAGCAGCGGACCGCGATACGGCTATCAGCTGCGGGTGGAGTTCGAGGCGTCCACAGGGGCGACCTGGCCGCTGAACATCGGCCAGGTCTATACGACGCTCTCCCGCCTTGAGCGTGACGGCCTGGTGGCGCCAGGGGGCGCCGACGAGCAGGGCCGCGCGGTCTACACGATCACCGAGGCCGGTCGGGAGGAGTTGGAGCGATGGTTCAGCACCCCCGTCGCCCAGACCGACCGGCCTCGGGACGAACTGGCCATCAAGATCGCGATGGCCGTCGCCGGTGACGTGGACGTCGCCGATGTCATCCAGACCCAGCGCGCGGCCACCATGCGCGCGCTGCAGGAGCTCACGAGGGCCAAGCGGGCCGCGACCGGCGGTACGGCGCAGCGGCTGGTCCTCGATTCGTTGATTTTCAAGGCCGAGGCGGAGCAGCGCTGGCTGGACCACTGCGAGGCCGTTTCCAAGGAGAAGAAGACGTCATGACTGTGGTGGTGAGTTTGCGGGACGTGACCCGCGAGCACGGCCAGGTGCACGCCCTGAAGGGGGTGAGCCTGGAGGTGTCGGCGGGGGAGCTGGTCGCGGTCATGGGCCCGTCCGGCTCGGGCAAGTCGACCCTGCTCAACGTGGCGGGCGGCCTCGACCGGCCCACCTCGGGGACCGTGACGATCGAGGGCCAGGATCTCGCCACGGTGAAGGACCTCGCCAAGCTCAGGCGCGGCAGCGTCGGGTACGTCTTCCAGGACCTGAACCTGATCCCGTCCCTGACCGCCGCCGAGAACGTGATGCTGCCCAGGGAGCTCGACGGCGTCCGCTCCGGCAAGGCACGGGAGGAGGCGCTGGCCGTACTCGCCGAGGTGGGGGCCGGAGAGGTCGCCGACAGGTTCCCCGAGGAGCTGTCCGGCGGGCAGCGCCAGCGCGTGGCCATCGCCAGGGCGCTGGCGGGCGAGCGGCGGCTGCTGCTGGCCGACGAGCCGACCGGGGCGCTCGACACGGCCACCGGCGACGAGATCCTGCAGTTACTGCGCACCCGCTGCGACGAGGGCGCCGCGGTGCTGCTCGTCACCCACGAGCCGCGCTACGCGGCGTGGGCCGACCGGGTGGTCTACCTGCGCGACGGGCTGATCGTGGAGTCGAACGCGGTGCGGCTGGAGAGCGCCAGATGAGCGCCTTCGGCGCCGCGCTGCGCATCTCCCGCAGGGACGCCCTGCGCTTCAAGGGCCGCACCGCGCTCATCATGGTGATGATCGGGCTACCCGTCCTGGTCATCACGGCGATCATCACCGGCGCCGCCACCACGGCCATCACCACGAAGGACAAGCTCGGCTCCCTGCTGGGCGCGGCCGACGCCCGCATCGTGACCACCACGTCCCGCACCCCCCTTGAGCAGGGCCCCGGAGGAGAGTACTCCGCGCAGGTCCCAACGCCGCGTCCCGAGCGGCCGTGGACACCCGCCGAGATCGGCACGCTGCTCCAGGGCCGGCTGCTCCGCTGGCAGTCGAACGTCGTGGAGGCCCGGCTGGCCGACGGTTTCGATCGGGTGGACGTGTTCGAGGCCGACATGCGCGACCCGCTGACCAACGGAATGCGCCGTCTGGTGGAGGGAAGGTTCGCCGCCGCCCCCGGCGAGGTCGTGGTCTCTCCCGAGCTGATCGACCGAGGTGCCCGGATCGGCGGCACCTTCAAGGTGTGGCGGCCGGACCGCACCGTGCGGGTGGTCGGCGTGGCCGAGAACCCGATCCGGCCCGGCATCCTGGAGATGGTCGCCCTGCCGGACGGGCTGCTCCCGCACCAGAACGACGGCAACAGCAGTGGCTGGCTCATCGACACCGCCGCCCCCGTGCAGTGGCCGGACGTGCGGCGGCTCAACCAGACGGGCTTGCTCGTCTCCTCGCGGGCCGTGATCGAGAGCTCCGACTTCGAGGATCCCAGACCGCTGGAGCGGCGCGGGCTGATCGGGACCGGCGTCGCCGTCGTGCTCATCGTGACGGAGACCGTCCTGCTCGCGGGGCCCGCCTTCGCCGTGGGGTTGCGGCGCAGGCGCAGAGAGCTCGCCGTGATCGCCGCGCAGGGCGCGTCCGGCAGGCAGCTCCGGACGATCGTGCTGGCCGACGGCCTGGTGCTCGGCGGTGTCGCGGCGCTGCTCGGTGCCGCCCTAGGCATCGGCGCCGGGCTGGTGGTGGTGTCGTACGCGGCCCGTCTGCTGGACTGGACGCGCGGCCCCGCGGACGTGCCATGGGGTCCGGTGCTCGGCGTGGCCGCTCTGGGCCTGCTCAGCGGGCTTACCGCGGCCCTCGTGCCCGCGATCCAGGCGAGCCGGCAGAGCCCCGTTCAGGTGCTGGCCGGGCGCGCCGCGGTGGACACGCACGGCCGCGCGGGCCGGCCGGTGCTCGGGACCGTGCTGGTGGTGCTGGGAGTGGCCGCGAACGTGTTGGCCGTGCGAAGGGGCACCCTGTCCGTCGCGATGGCCTCGGTGCCGATCGTGCTCGGGCTGGTCGCGCTGATGCCGTGGCTGGTCCAGGCCACCGGACGGCTCGCGGGGCGGCTGCCGCTCCCGCTGCGCCTGTCCGTGCGCGACGCCTCCCGCCACCGGGTCCGTACGGCCTCCGCCGCCGCGGCGGTGATGGGCGCCACCATGATGGCGGTCACGCTCGGTATCGGCGCCGACAGCTCCTACACCGAGCAGGAGGCGAACCGCGGCTCGGTCGTCCCCATGAACACCACGGTGGTCCAGGCCAGAGGACTGGACGATCAGGCATGGGCGAGGTTGCGGGCGCTCGTCGAACGGCAGCTCCCGGGAGCCGCCCTGGCCGGTGGATGGCGCGTGACGGATGCGCGGGGCCGGTCCATGAACTTGAGCGTCGCCTGGCGGGAGGACTGCAGGAAGTCCTGCCCGGCACCGCACTACTACTACGAGCCCATGCCGGTGGGCGATGAGCAGCTGCTGGCATTCCTTCAGAAGCGCCGGGACCCGCAGGCCGCCGCGGCGCTGGCGGCGGGCAAGGCCGTGGCATTCGATGCCAAGCTGGTACGCGACGGCATGGTCGAGCTGCAGGCGAATTACTGGGATGTGGATCCCAAGCTGGTCAAGACCTTGCGGGTGCCCGCCGTGGTGTCGAGAGCGGCCGACGCCGCCCAGGTCGGCGTTGTCGTCCCGAGGTCGGTGCTGGCCGCCGCCGGCCTCCAGGCGGAGGAGCGGATGCTCTACGCCGACGCCGTCCCCGCCGACGAGCGACGCCTGAGCACCGAGGTCAGGGCGCTGGTGGGCGAAGGCGCCTTCATCGACGTGCAGCAGGGCAGCGAGGAGGAACGTCTCATCGTTCTCCTGTTACTGCTCGGAGCAGCGCTGGTCCTCGTGCTCGGCGGCACGTTCGCGGCCACGGGGCTGGCCGCCGCCGACATGCGTCAGGACCTCGACACCCTGTCCGCCGTCGGCGGGCCGCCGCGGGTCCGGAGGTTCGTGGTGGCGGCGCAGGCCGCCTACATCTCCGGCCTCGGCGCCCTGGTCGGGCTCGCCGGGGGCGCCGTCAGCGGCATCGCGGCGACCTGGCCGATGACCCGATCGGGTTACCGGGGAACGGGTACGTCGCTCTTCGACCCCGGGCCCACGACGATCTCCATGCCCTGGCTCTTCCTCGCCGGGGTCGTGGTGGGGCTGCCCCTGCTGGCCGCCGTCGTGGCCGGACTGTGCGCACGGACGCGGCTGGTGCTGGCGCGCAGGGTGGCCTGAGCCCACGGCACGGCGAACGGGGCCCGGACTTCCGGGCCCCGTTCCGCCATGTCATGCGTCAGTCGGTGACGCTCGCGCACACCACGTGCGCGCCGATCTCGATCATCCGGCGCTCGCTGCGCGCGTCCGCCACCCTGGCCATGAGGATCGGCGCCCCGGAGGCCGCGAACTGCGGCAGGCGGGCGCGGACCAGGCGGTGCAGGTCGCGTACGACGTCCTCGGCCGCCGACATGTGCACCTTCACGTGCAGCATGATCCCCGGAGCCCCGGACGCCGTACGCGCCTCGGAGATCCAGACGTGGTGCACGAGCGGGAAGTCCATGAGCAACTGTCCGATGGCCTGGCGCAGCGCGGGCAGGATCGGATGGGTGCACCGCCGGTAACCGGGGTCCACCTGCTGCATGGGCCCCGACAGGTGCGGCCGGGGCGCGGGCACCCACGGGAACGTGGGTGCCTGCGGGGTCGGGGGCGCCACCTGGGCCAGCGCGGCACCGCGTGACACGGTCGCCATCGCCCCCGTCGCGTACGCCGCCGGCGCCGCCCCTGACAGGACGGGCGTCGGCCCGGTACGCGTCGAGGTGAGGAACCGCTGGAGGTCGTCGATGGGCACGGCCGCGGCGGCTGGTCCGGCCGCGTCGATGACGATCTCCCGCACTCCGGTGACGCGCTGGATGTCCAGGATGGTGTCGGCGTCGCACGCCGACAGGGAATGGCTGCCGCGGTGCCTGGCATAGGTGGCAGCACCGGTGTAACCGAGCAACACCCGGTCACCGGCTTGTGTCGTCCCGAGGACGACTGAGCGATCTGGTCGCACTGCCACCAGGACTCCACCGTCGGCGAGAGCGCTCAGCAGGCGATGCGGGGTGCCATGCTGTGCGAGCACGTCGGCAAGCGCAGGATTCCCGATGCTCATAAGACGAACCCTAGGTACTCGGCCACGGCTTATCAGGCTAATGGCGAATAAATCTCCCGATCAAGACAAAGATGTACGCGGAGTGGATGAGTTTGTAGCCTGACGGGTACGGGGGCCGCGTGCAGCGGACCGCCGCGGTAGCGGACTATGCACCTACGGCCGCCCCGTCTCACATCGTGGGTGCCTCGTGAACACGTTCACAAGCGGTGGATACACTCTGTAGGACCGCCGGGGGATCGTGGACGTGTCCCCCGAAGCCCGCCGTGCCGTTAAGGATCCACACCAGTGAACAAGCCCGTCGTTCTGGTCGCAGAAGAGCTGTCCGAGGCAGGCCTCGCCGTACTCGGGGCTGATTTCGAGGTCCGCCACACCGACGGCGCCGACCGTTCCCAGCTGCTGCCCGCCCTCGCCGACGTCGACGCCCTGATCGTCCGCTCCGCCACGCAGGTCGACGCCGAGGCCATCGCCGCCGCGCCCAAGCTGCGCGTGGTCGCCCGCGCGGGGGTCGGCCTCGACAACGTCGACGTCGAAGCCGCCACCAAGGCCGGTGTCATGGTCGTCAACGCGCCGACCTCCAACATCACCAGCGCCGCCGAGCAGACCGTCGCCCTCATCCTGGCCAGCGCGCGCAACACGGCCCAGGCCCACGCCGCGCTGAAGAACGGGGAGTGGAAGCGCTCCAAGTACACCGGTGTCGAGCTCGACGAGAAGGTCGTCGGCATCGTCGGCTTCGGCAAGATCGGTCAGCTCGTGGCCCAGCGGCTCCAGCCGTTCGGCGTCGAGATCATCGCCTTCGACCCCTACCTGCCTCCGGCCCGTGCCGCCGCGCTCGGCGCCCAGCTGGTCAGCTTCGAGGAGCTGCTCAAGCGGTCGGACTTCATCACGCTGCACCCGCCGAAGACCAAGGAGACCGTCGGTCTCATCGGTGAGAAGGAGCTGCACCAGGTCAAGCCCTCCGCGCGCATCATCAACGTGGCGCGCGGCGGCATCATCGACGAGGGTGCGCTCTACTCGGCGATCAAGGAGGGTCGTGTCGCCGGAGCGGCTATCGACGTGTTCGCCAAGGAGCCGTGCACCGACAGCCCGCTGTTCGAGCTCGACCAGGTCGTCGTCACGCCGCACCTCGGCGCCTCCACGCACGAGGCCCAGGAGAAGGCCGGCACCCAGGTCGCGCGGAGCGTGAAGCTGGCGCTCGCGGGCGAGTTCGTGCCGGACGCGGTCAACGTCCAGGGCGGCGTGGTGGCCGAGGACGTCAAGCCGGGCCTGCCGCTGGCCGAGAAGCTCGGCCGCGTGTTCACCGCGCTGGCCGGCGAGGTCGCCACCAAGCTCGACGTCGAGGTGCGCGGCGAGATCGCCTCCGAGGACGTGCGGGTGATCGAGCTGGCCGCGCTCAAGGGCGTGTTCACCGACGTGATCGAGGAGCAGGTCACGTACGTCAACGCGCCGCTGCTGGCCAAGGACCGCGGCCTCGCCGTGGAGCTGGTGACCAGCTCGGAGAGCCCCGACTGGCGCAACGTCGTGACCGTGCGTGGTGTGCTGGCCGACGGCCGTCAGGTCTCGGTGTCCGGCACGCTCTCCGGCCCCCGCCAGATCACGAAGATCGTCGAGGTCAACGGCTACGAGATGGAGATCGAGCCGACGGCCCACCTGGCGTTCTACACCTACACCGACCGCCCCGGCATCGTCGGTGTGGTCGGCCGCCTGCTCGGCGAGCACGGCGTCAACATCGCCTCGATGCAGGTGGCCCGCTCCACCAAGGGCGGCAAGGCGCTCATCGCGCTGACCGTGGACTCCGCGATCCCGGCCGACGTGATCGACCAGATCGTCAACGAGATCGGCGCTGACAGCGGCCGCTCGGTGGACCTGGAGGACTGACCGCCGCTCCTTCCTGCCTCTGGGCCGTCACCTGGATCGTCCGGGTGGCGGCCCCTTTTGCATCTCAGCATTCGAGATAGTAGGACATCCAACGAGATTGCTGAGGTACTGTTGCAGGTAATGCGCCAGGTGCTCGTACTTATTACCTGCCGCGGCGGGGCCTGTTAGGGCAGGTCGACGACTCGCCGCGGTGAGTGGCGTTGTGTCGGCCAGTAAGTCCCCATCCGTCCGGTACGTGAGACGGGGGTTCGACGTCCCCCTCTGGAACGCTCGCGAAATGAGATGAGTCACATGTACGAGATGTATGCCTGGAACCGTTCGGAAGAGCATGAGGACGAGGCCGCGGAGGCCGTGCAGATCGCCCTGGACCGCCGCGACAACGGCGGGGCGCCTCAGAACTCGAGCCGGTAGAACATCGCCGACCGCTTCACCCCTGGCAGAGCCCCGGCGATCCAGGTCGAGATCCGGTGCGGCGCCGACAGGCGGTCGAACCCGCCCATGTCGAACGCGCTCACCGCGCTGACGCAGCGCAGCCTCGGATGGATCGCCACCAGCTCGCCGGGGCCGTCGATGCCCCAGCGGAGCGTGGCCCCGGCCTTCCGTACGGGCCTGTTGAGCTTCTGCAGGCGTATCCCGAGCCAGTTCACGGCGTCGAAGACGAACTGCCCGCCGGGGAAGCGGTCCACGACCGCCCGCAGCAGTGCCCGGCCGTCGTCCGGGCCGAGGTAGTAGAGCAGGCCCTCGGCGACGACCAGCGCGGGGACGTCGTCCGGGACCTGCTCCAGCCACGTCAGGTCGGTGACCGACGAGGCGATCATGCGGTGGCCCGGCCGCTCGGGGAACAGCCGGCCGCGCAGCTCGATGACGTCGGGATAGTCGACGTCGTACCAGCGGACGGTGGGCGGCGGCGCCAGCCGGTGGAAGCGGGTGTCGAGGCCGCAGCCCAGGTGGAGCACGGTGGCATCCGGGTGCGTGGCGAGGTACTCGGCGGCCCACCGGTCGATGAAGCGGTCCCTGAGCGCGACGGCCGCACCCAGGGCCGGGCTCATGCCGGTCCTGCGGAAATCGAAGTCGATCTTCTTGACCGCCTCGACGGCAAGGTCGTCCCCGAGTATCGGGCGCCTGGATCTCGCGTCGAGTGCCCGGCCGTACAGGGTGGCGAGGAGGGTGGCCTTCTCCTCGCTCAGCTGCACCTTCTCTGGCGCCATACCTCTACGCTAACGCCGCGCGGGCCAGCGCAAGCGCGCCCAGCAAGGGGGCGTCGCCCGCGAACCTGGCCGGGCGCGGCTCCGGCGGGAACGGCACCGCACGGGCGAGCTCGGCCGCCAGCCTCGGCATGATCAGGTCCGCGGCGCCCATCATGCCGCCGCCCACGACCAGGCACTCGGGGTCGAGCACCACGCACAGGTTGGCCACGCTCATGGCGAGGGTCCGCAGTGCCTCCTCCACCAGCTCCCGCGCGCCCGCCTCGGCCAGCAGCTCCGCCGCCGTGGTGGGACGGCCCAGCAGGGCGGCGCCGCGGGCGGCCAGCGCGCCGCCGGAGACCCGCTCCTCCAGGGGCGCCCGGCCGTCGGTGAAGGCGGGCTCGCCAGGCGTCACCTGCAGGTAACCGATCTCGCCTGCCGCGCCGTGGGCGCCCGGCACCACGTGCCCGTCCACCACCAGGGCCGCCGCCAGGCCGGTGCCGAGGTTCACATAGACGCCTGTGGAGACCCCGCGAAGGGCGCCCCAGCGCAGCTCGGCCGCGGCCGCCGCGTTCACGTCGTTGTCGATGGCCACCGGGATGTCGCCGTACTCCTCCCTGAGCAGTCTCGGCAGCTCGAGCCCCTCCCAGCCGGGGACGTTCGGGGCGAGCCGTACGACGCCATCGCGGATCACCCCGCACGTCGAGAAGCCCACCGCGGCCGGCGAACCCTCAAGGGCGCGGGCCGCCGCGAGCGCCCGCGCGAGCGTGCCGGGGCCGGTGTCCAGGCGGACGTGGGCGGAGAGCTCCGGGCCGTCGGAGCCGGACACCCCGATGGCGACCTTCGTCCCGCCCACGTCGATGCCCAGGACCCGGCTCACCGGGCGGCGCCCCTGCGGGCGAGCGAGTCGATCGCCACGGCCAGCGCCAGCACCCCGGCCGTCACCATGAAGCGCACCGAGGAGTCCACGCTGAGCAGGTACATGCCGTTGGTGATGGCCTGGATGACGAGGACGCCGAGCAGCGCGTCATACGCCCGGCCGCGCCCGCCGAACAGCGAGGTGCCGCCGATGACCGCGGTGGCGATCGCCATGAGGAGGATGTCGCTGCCTCCCGAGCCCTGGTTGACGGCGGACAGGCGACTGGCGGCGAGGACGCCGCCGGCCGCCGCCAGCGTGGAGGCCAGCATGAAGGCCAGGATCCTGATCCTCGTGACGTTGATGCCGGCGCGCCTGGCGGCCTCGGCGTTGCCGCCGACGGCGTACACGTGACGCCCGAACGTGGTGTGCCTGAGCATGAGATCCAGCAGCACCACCAGCGCGCCGAAGATGATCAGCAGGAGCGGTACGCCGCGGTCCGCCGACATGACGAGCACCGCCGCGGCGAGCAGCACCGCCAGAGCGCCCGCCTTGACGAGCGGCCACCACAGCGGCGTCACCGGCAGCCCGGCCGCCAGCCGCAGTTTCCTGGCGACGAGCGACGCGCCCGCCGACACGGCCACCAGCCCCGCCGCGACCGCCCACGCCAGCCAGGCGGGCAGCCACGTGTCGCTCAGCTTGGAGATGAACCCGGTGAACGGCAGGTTGATCGTCCCGCCCTGCCGCAGCAGGTAGAGCAGCAGGCCGAGCCAGCCCATCAGGCCGGCCAGGGTCACCACGAACGACGGCATGCGCAGCTTGGTCAGCATCACCCCGTGCAGGAGCCCGATCACCGCCCCGACGGCGAGCGCGAGCACGATGGCGAGCAGCGGGTTCCAGCCCTGCTTGACGTGGACGATCGTCATGATCGTGGCGCACAGGCCGCTGACCGAGCCCGCCGACAGGTCGATCTCGCCGAGCAGCAGCACCATGATGATGCCGAGCGCGATCGTGCCGGTGGCGGCCATCTGGAGGACGAGGTTGGTGAGGTTCTCGGGGGAGAGGAACCGGTCGTTGAGCGTGCTGAACACGATCGCGATCGCCACCAGCCCGGCGACCACCGGCCACGCGCCGACGTCCCCCTGGCGCAGCCGCTCGACCGCGACCTTCGGCGTGTACGGCCTGCGTACCAGCGTGTCGGTCATTCTCCCGCCCCCGTGATCGCGGCCACGATCTCCTCCTGTGAGGCGGTGGCCGTACGGAACTCACCGGCGTTGCGGCCGAGCCGCAGCACCACCACGCGGTCGCTCACCGCGCGCACGTCGGCCAGGTTGTGCGAGATGACCAGCACCGCGAGCCCGCGCTCGCGCAGCCGGCCGATCAGCGCCAGCACCTGCGCCGTCTGCTCCACGCCCAGCGCGGCCGTGGGCTCGTCGAGGATGACCAGCCGGGGCTCGCCGATCAGCGCCCTGGCGATGGCCACCGACTGGCGCTGACCGCCCGACAGCATCGCGACCGGCACCCTGATGTCCTTGATGCGCACGTCGAGCTGGGCGAGCAGCTCGCGGGTCGCGCGTTCCATGGCGAGGTGGCGCAGCAGCGACCAGCGGCGGCGCTCGGTGCCCAGGAACAGGTTGGCCACGACGTCGAGGTTCTCGCAGAGCGCGAGGTCCTGGTAGACGGTCGAGACGCCGAGGGCCTGCGCGTCGTGCGGGTTGGCGATCCTGACCGGCGAGCCGTCCACGGTGATCGTGCCCTCGTCGGGGGTCACGACCCCCGAGATGGTCTTGACCAGGGTGGACTTGCCGGCGCCGTTGTCGCCCATGAGGGCCACGACCTCGCCGGGGCGCAGGTCCAGGCGGGCCCCGTCGAGCGCCTGGACCGCCCCGTACCTCTTGGAGATGCCTGTCGCCGAGAGCATCTACTGGATGCCCTGCTTCGCGCACGCGGCCTTGACCTCGGCCGTGCAGATCTGGGCAGGCGTGTAGAAACCGTCCTTCACGATCGTGTCCTTGATCTTGTCGGCGGTGATGGGGATGGGGTCGAGGAGGAAGGCGGGGATGTCGGCGGCGCCGTTGTTGACCTTGGCGGGGGCGGTGGGCTGCTCGCCCTTGGCGAGGGCGACGGCCAGCTCGGCGGACTTCTCCGCCTCAGCCCTGATATCCAGATATATGGTCATGTACTGCTCGCCCGTCAGGATGCGCTGCACGGCGGCCAGCTCGGCGTCCTGCCCGGTGATCGGTGGGAGCTGCTTGTAGCCCGCGCGCTTCATGGCCGCGATCGCGCCGCCCGCCATGCCGTCGTTCGCGGACAGGACGCCCGTGATGTTGTCCTTGCCGAGTGCCGTGATCGCCTGCTCCATCTGCTGCTGCGCCTTGTCGGGGCTCCAGTCCGGCGTGTCGAACTCCCTGCCGACCTTCACCTTCCCGTCCAGCACGCTCTTGGCGCCCTTCTTGTAGTCGGCCGAGCTGGGGTCGGTCGGCGAGCCGTGGATCATCACGATCTCGCCCTTCGCCGCCGTCCCCTTGGCGTTCATGGCGTCGAGCAGCGCCTGGCCCTGCATCTCGCCGACCCGCACGTTGTTGAACGAGACGTAGTACGCGTAGTCGATGCCCGAGATGAGCCGGTCGTAGGCGATGACCGGGACCTTCTTCTGCTTGGCCTGGTTCACCAGCGGGGCCACCGCGTTGGCGTCCACGGCGTCGAGGACGAGGACGTCGGCCTGCTGGGTGAGCGCGGCCTCGACCTGCTGCTGCTGTTTGGGCGCGTCCTGCTCGGCGTTGCTGTAGAGGATCTTGCAGTCGGGGCAGAGCGACTTGACCTTCGCCTCGAAGAGCGGACGGTCGAACGCCTCGTACCGGGTGGTCTTGGACTCGGGCAGGAACAGCGCGATCGTCTTGCCGCCCTGGCTCTGCGTGGTCGTGGGGCCCGTGCCTGTGTTGGTGCCTGTGGTGTTCCCGCAGGCGGCGGCCAGTAAGACCGCCGCGACAGGGATTGATCGCCATGCTCGGTGCATCGCACTTCGTCCTTCCGAATGTGCCGCCCCTGTGCTTGGTAAGAAAGGTAATTTACTATCAGCCTCGTTGGCTAGATTTCTTTCGAGGAGGTTCGACGATGCGGGGTGACCTGGGCAATCCGCGCCTGCTTCGGGTGCTGAACGAGCGCCGCCTGCTCGACCACCTCCAGGAGCACGGCCCCGCCTCCCGTGCCGACCTCGCCAAGATCACAGGCCTGTCGAAGCCCACGGTCTCCGCGGCCCTGGCCGGGCTGGAGGAGGACGGGCTCGTCCATCTCGTCGGGGAGCTCTCCGGCCGTCCCGGACCCGTCACGTCCCTGTACGACGTGAACGCCGCCGCCACCCACGTCGCCGGCATCGACATCGGCCGCGACTGGATCAGGGTCGCCGTCGCGGACCTTCGCGGCACGTTCGCCGGCCGGACAGACGGGCGCAACACCGCGCGCACCTCCGCCGAACTCGCCCTCCTGGTCGGCGAGCTGTGCCGGGCGGCAGCACGGGAGGCCGAGCTCGACTGGCCGGCCATCGCCTGCGCCGTCGTCGGATCGCCCGGCGTGTACGACCCCGCGCTCGGCCGTCTGGAGTTCGCCCCCAACCTGCCAGGACCCGACCTGGCCGAACGCCTGCGCGCCACGCTCGAGGTGGACCTCGTCATCGAGAACGACATCAACCTGGCCGCCGTCGGCGAGCACGTGCACGGGGAGGGGCGGGGGAAGTCCGACTTCGCGCTCGTGTCCATCGGGACCGGCGTCGGCATGGGCATCGTGATCAACGGCGAGCTGTACGTCGGCGCTCGCGGGGCTGCAGGCGAGGTCTCCTACGTGCCCGCCGCGGAGGAGCCCGCGCTCCCGCCCGACGACGCCCTGGCCCACGGCGCCACTGAGGCGGTGACCGCGGCTCCCGGCGTCGTCCGCGCGGCCCGCGCCGCCGGGCTGACCCTGGACACGGCCAAGGAGGTCTTCGCCGCGGCGGCCTCCGGCGACGCCGTGGCCCGCTCGGTGGTGGAGGCCGAGGGCCGCCGCATCGGGGGATTGCTGGTGGCGGTCGCGGCGGTGCTGGACCCCGAGGTGATCGTGCTCAGCGGCGGCGTGGGCCGCAACCTCGACCTCCTGGGCGCGGCCATCGAGACCCGGATCGCCGAGCTGGGCCCGCTGCGGCCGGCGGTGGTGGCCAGCACGCTGGGCGACAGCGGCGTCCTGCTGGGCGCGGTCGCCCACGCCAGGACCCGCGCCTGGGACCTCATCTTCGACGCCCGCCTTCCCTGAGCACGGCTCGGGGAAGGCGGGCGTGTGCGCTGCCTACAGGGTCGCCTTGAACGTGGCGGGCGCCGGAGCGCTGCGCTGCTCCTTGAGCCTGGCCCAGAGGCGTACGCCCTTGGGGTCGGGGCGGACGGCGCCCACGAAGGACTCCCTGCGCCAGTCGCTCAGGCGCTCTTCCTTGACCACGTCGCCCGTGTGCGGCGAGTGGACCATGTAGCCGGGCCGGGAGATCATCCCGACGTGCCCGAGGCCGTGGAAGAAGACGAGGTCGCCGGGCTTGAGGTCCTTCCAGGCGATCTTCTTGGAGAACGCGCCGTACTGTTCGGCGGCGGTGCGGGGGAGCTCGATCCCCCCGTGCTCGTACGCCCTGAGCATGAGCCCGGAGCAGTCGTACCCGCTCGGGCTGGCGCCGCCCCACACGTACGGTGTGCCGCGTTTGCTCATGGCGAAGTCGACGGCGATCTTCCAGGCGGGTTTCGGCGCCTGCTGTTCCCGGATGCGTTTGATCTCGGCGCCGGTCAGTGTGGTGGGGTCGGTCAGAGTGGTGGGGTCTTCTTTGGGGGAAGCCTGGGCAGGGGTGGCCAGCAGGAGCCCGGCGGCGCCCACCGCCAGGGCAATGGCAATGCGAGACAGGGGTCTGTCCTTCCATGCGGCCGGCCGGGTTAGCTGACGGGCTCGGGCCTGGAAGTAGCCCTACGGCGGTGGGTGCCGATTCGCCCCAGGGGGGAAGTGGGTCCCCGGCTCCACGCAACCGCTGCGTGGATTAGGCCCGATGGACTCTAACGAAACGGTCAAAGAACCGCAATACGCACAAAACGGACGTCCGAGAAATGAGATGGAGTGTTCGTCAGTCGAGACGACGCGGTAAGGTACGGCCCATGGAGTCGCGTAACATCCGTCTGGCAGTCATCCCCGGCGATGGCATCGGCACCGAGGTCGTAGCCGAGGGCCTCAAGGTCCTGGAGGCAGTGGGCACGAAGATCGAGCCCACTCACTACGACCTGGGAGCCGCACGCTACCACCGCACCGGCGAGACCCTGCCCGACGCGGTGCTGGAGGAGCTGCGCGGCTACGACGCGATCCTGCTCGGCGCCGTGGGCGACCCCAGCGTCCCGCCGGGCATCCTCGAGCGCGACCTGCTGCTCAAGCTGCGCTTCGAGTTCGACCACTACGTCAACCTGCGCCCGGTCAAGCTGTTCCCCGGCGTGGATACCCCGCTGGCCGACACGCCCGCCGAGGACATCGACATGATCGTCGTCCGCGAGGGCACCGAGGGCCTCTACGCGGGCACCGGCGGCGCCATGCGGCGCGGCACGCCGTACGAGATCGCCACGCAGGAGTCGCTCAACACCGCCTACGGCGTCGAGCGCGTCGTGCGGTACGCGTTCGAGAAGGCCAGGTCGCGCCCCCGCAAGAAGCTCACGCTCGTCCACAAGACCAACGTGCTCACCTACGCCGGCGATCTGTGGCAGCGCACGGTCAACCGCGTGGCGGAGGAGTTCCCCGAGGTCACGACCGACTACTGCCACATCGACGCGGCCTCGATGTTCTTCGTGAGCCAGCCCGAGCGGTTCGACGTGATCGTCACCGACAACCTGTTCGGTGACATCATCACCGACCTCGGCGCGGCCATCGCCGGCGGCATCGGCCTGGCCGCCAGCGGCAACATCAACCCCGAGCGGACCGCGCCCAGCATGTTCGAGCCGGTGCACGGCAGCGCGCCCGACATCGCCGGTCAAGGCAAGGCTGACCCGACCGCGACCATCCTGTCCGTCGCCATGCTCCTCGACCACCTCGGCCGGCACGCCGAGGCGGCCAAGGTCGAGCAGGCGGTGGCCGAGGACATCGTCGAGCGGCTGGCCGGCTGGGCCGGCCGGACCACGCACGAGATCGGTGACGACATCACCGCGCGAGTATCCGGCTAGGACCGCCTAGCCCCGAGAGCGCCTGGTGGTCCGCGAAGGACCGCCGGGCGCTTTTTCGCGTCCAAACGGCCTAACCACCCCATTGGCCGCTTGCCATCCCATATAGCGAGACAATAAGAAGTACGGGGCTGCCCGCGGGCAGCGCCGACCACCGTCGCCTATCCGCAGATTTCTGTAGGTTTGGGCAGATTTCGCAGAGAGAAGGACCTCCGTCATGACCATCGCTCAGAAGCTCAGCTTCGACGTGCAGCTATCCGACCACGCTCGCACCGCGGCCGAGCGAGAGCAGGTACTGGCGAACCCCGGTTTCGGGCAGATCTTCACCGATCACATGATCTCGATCGACTACACCGAGGGGCAGGGCTGGCACGACGCCAGGCTCATGCCGTACGGCCCGCTCTCGCTCGACCCGGCCACCTCGGTCTTCCACTACGCGCAGGAGCTGTTCGAGGGGCTCAAGGCGTACCGCCAGACCAACGGCTCGATCGTGACGTTCCGCCCGTACGCCAACGCCGCCCGCTTCAACCAGTCGGCCCTCCGGATGGCCATGCCGGAGCTGCCCGAGGAGACGTTCGTCGAGTCGCTCGAGCTCCTCGTCGAGACCGACAAGGAGTGGGTGCCCACGACCGAGGGCCACAGCCTCTACCTGCGCCCCTTCATGATCGCCACCCAGGCGGGGCTGGGCGTCAACTACCCGTCGAAGATGTACAAGTACATGGTGATCGCCTCCCCGGCGGCCTCGTACTTCGCGGGTGGCATCAAGCCCGTCTCGGTGTGGCTGTCCACCGAGTACACGCGCGCCGCCCCCGGCGGCACGGGCTTCGCCAAGTGCGGCGGGAACTACGCGGCGGCCTTCGTGGCGCAGCGTCAGGCGGTGGAGAACGGCTGCGACCAGGTGGTGTGGCTGGACGCCCACGAGCACAAGTACGCCGAGGAGATGGGCGGGATGAACCTGTTCTTCGTCTTCGGCGACAAGCTCGTCACCCCCGCGCTGACCGGCACCCTGCTGCCCGGCATCACCAGGGACTCGATCCTGGAGCTCGCCGGCGACCTGGGCCTGGAGACCGAGGAGCGCCTCATCTCGGTCGACGAGTGGCAGGAGGGGTGCGCGTCCGGGGAGCTCACCGAGGTGTTCGCGTGCGGGACGGCGGCCGTCGTGACGCCGGTGGGCTCGGTGAGGGGCGCGGACCGCTCCTGGACGATCGGGGACGGCACGCCCGGTCCCGTGACGATGCGGGTGCGTGAGGACCTCGTGGGCATCCAGTACGGCGCCCGCCCCGACACCCACAACTGGATCCACAAGGTCGCCTAGCGTGAGGTGGCCGGGTCCTCTCGGGGCCCGGCCCGCACGTTCTCGGCTAGTTCTTCCTGATCATCGTCATCCCGTCCGCGACGGGCAGCATGAGCACGGTCACCCGCGGGTCCTCGATCACCAGGTCGTTGAACTGCCTGATCTCCACGGTCGTCGTCTCGTCGTGCGCCGGGTCCGCCACGTGCCCCCTGCGCAGCGTGTTGTCCGCCAGGATCAGCCCGCCGGGCCGCAGGCGCTCCATGACCAGCTCGTAGTAGCCGGGGTAGTTGCCCTTGTCGGCGTCGATGAAGGCCAGGTCGATGGGCTGGTCGAAGGCGGTGAGCGTCTCCAGCGCGGGCCCGAGCGTGAGCGTCACCCGGTCGGCCACGCCCGCCCGCTCCCAGTAGCGGCGGGCGACGGACGTCCACTCCTCGCTCACGTCGAAGCAGTGCAGATGACCACCGGACAGCCCTCTGGCGATGCACACGGACGAATAACCGGTGAACGTACCCACCTCCACGACGACCTGGGGCGCCACGAGCTGGGTAATCATGGTGAGGAAGGTGCCCTGATCGGGGGAGATCTGCATGCCGGCGGCGTCCCCCGTGGATTCGGCCGTCTCCTTGGCGAGTTCCTCCAGCAGGGGGTCGGGCGGGGTGGAGTGGGCGAAGACGTACTGGGCGACGGCGGGGTCAAGGAGATATGCCTTCATGTGGCCATTCTTCCGGTTTCAGGTAGGGGCTGCGCGATCAACGAGGTGAGAGTGGGCAGATGATGAAGCGGTTGCTGGCGGTGGCGCTCGCGTGCGTGGCCCTCGCCGTACTCGGGGCGCTGGCGTTCTCTGAGCCGGGCGAGTCGTCCGAAGGGGTGCGGCTGGCCCGGCAGGTGGACGGCTCGATGGTCCTGGCCGACCGGTCGGGCACCGCTCCCGTGCTCGACCTGTACGAGGACTTCGACTGTCCCATCTGCAAGGAACTTCACACCAGAGTAGACACGACCCTCAGGAAGCTCGCGATGGAGGGCAAGGTCAAGGTCGTCTTCCACCCCGTGACGATCTTCAGGGACGAGCCCATGCGCTCGAACTCCATCCGCGCCGCCGCTGCCGCCCGCTGTGTCCCCGAGGAGAGCTGGCTCGCCTTCAGGGACGAGCTGTACGCCATGCAGCCGGCGCCGCACGGCGAGGCGTCCGGGTTCGCCGTCGAGGACCTGGTCAAGGCGGCCAGGCAGGCGGGGGCCTCGGTGGACGAATGCGTCAGGGCGCAGTCGTACGCGAAGGCCCATCTGGAGGAGACCGCGAAGGTACGGCTGGAGGGCACGCCGACGGTGCTGCTCAACGGGCAGGCGCTGGGCAACGAGGCATTCGACGCGGCGACTCTGGAGCGCGTCATCACCGGTGGCAGCGGCGTCACCGTGTAGCGGACTGTCCCAGAGGGTGAGATCGGTGTGCCAGATGGTGAATCCATGTGGCAGACTGGGTGGCACCATGTTCTACGGTCTGCTCATTATCGGCAGGCGCGCTGGCTGAAAAGGGACACCGCCAGCGCGCAGACCTCTCACGTCCGTGAGGGGTCTTTTTGTTTTCCAGGAACTCTCCAGGGACCTTCCCAGAGAACTTTGCGAACTTTCGAGAGAAGAGAGACTGATGGCCGACGACCGGTTCCACGTCTACGACACGACGCTGCGTGACGGCGCCCAGCAGGAGGGGCTCAGCCTCACCGTCGCCGACAAGCTTGTCGTCGCGCGCCAGCTGGACGGCCTGGGCGTCGGATTCATCGAAGGGGGCTGGCCGGGCGCCAACCCCAAGGACACAGAGTTCTTCAGGCGCGCTCAAACAGAGCTCGACCTGAAGCACGCGCAACTCGCCGCGTTCGGTGCGACCCGCCGGGCCGGTGTGCAGGCAGCCGACGACCCATTGGTGGCCGCGTTGCGCGAATCCGGCGCGCCGGTCGTGACCCTTGTCGCCAAGAGTCACGACCGGCACGTGGAGCTGGCCCTGCGCACGACTCTCCAGGAGAACCTCGCGATGATCCGCGACACGGTCTCCCACCTCCGCGCGGAGGGCCAGCGAGTCTTTCTCGACGCCGAGCACTTCTTCGACGGCTACAGGTCCAACCCGGCGTACGCGCTCGAGGTCATCAGGACCGCCGCCGAGGCCGGGGCCGACGTCATCGCCCTGTGCGACACGAACGGCGGCATGCTCCCCGACGAACTCGCCGAGATCGTCCACGAGGCCGTACAGACCAGCGCCAGGGTCGGCATCCACTGCCACGACGACACCGGCTGCGCGGTCGCCAACACCCTGGCCGCCGTCAAGGCGGGCGCGACGCACGTCCAGGGCTGCGCCAACGGCTACGGTGAGCGCTCCGGCAACGCCAACCTCTTCACGGTCGTGGCGAACCTCCAGCTCAAGCGCGGCTTCGACCTCGTACCCCCGGCCGCCCTGGCCGACATGACCCGCGTCGCCCACGCGATCACCGAGGTCACGAACGTCACGCCCAACTCCCACGCCCCGTACGTCGGCACGTCCGCCTTCGCCCACAAGGCCGGCCTGCACGCCAGCGCCATCAAGGTCGACCCCAACCTCTACCAGCACATCGACCCGGCCGCGGTCGGCAACGACATGCGCATGCTCGTCTCCGACATGGCCGGCCGCGCCTCGGTGGAGCTCAAGGGCCGCGAGCTCGGCTACGAACTGACCCCGGACAACACCAAGACCCTGGTGGCACGGGTCAAGGACCTGGAGTCGCGGGGCTTCACCTTCGAGGCCGCGGACGCCTCGTTCGAGCTGCTGCTGCGCGACACCGTACACGGGGAGCGCAGGCGCCACTTCGAGGTCGAGTCGTGGCGCGTCATCGTGGAGCGCACGAAGGGCGGTGAGCTGGTCAGCGAGGCCACCGTCAAGCTCCACGCCAAGGGCGAGCGCATCGTCGCGACGGGCGAGGGCAACGGCCCCGTCAACGCCCTCGACAAGGCGGTACGCCTGGCGCTCGAGAAGCTCTACCCCGAGCTGGCGAAGCTCGAACTGGTGGACTACAAGGTCCGCATCCTGGAGGGCACCCACGGCACGGGCGCCATCACCCGGGTCCTCATCACGTCCAGCGACGACACAGCCGAGTGGGCGACGGTAGGGGTGGCGGAGAACATCATCGAGGCGTCGTGGCAGGCACTCGAGCAAGCGGTGACGTACGGCCTCCTCCGCGCCGGCCACAAACCCGCCTAGAGGAGGGGTACGGCGGTCCTCGCTGACGCTCGGGCCGCCTCATAGGAGCTCCGCTCCCTGCGAGGGGCCCGCCGGCCCCTCGCGCTCCCCGGTCCCTGGGCAAGAACCAAAGCGGAAACTGCCCACCCGGAGGCCACATCGCCTGGCAGGCCGCGTACGACTTCTGCATAGAGAACGAAACCCACGATTACACCCTGCTGGCATCTCACTACGGCTTCATGTTCGACCTGGCCACGATTCCCCGCCCGCCCGATGGCATGGACGGGCGTGAGATCAGGGTCGGCGGTTCGGGCGTTCGCCCCGGCATGGGTTCTCTACTCGGCGTGCTCGACTGCGGCTTTCGGGAGTGCGAGCATCACGAGTGCCGTGATCAGGTAGAGCGCGGCGGAGACGATCAGGACGATGCTGAGCGCGTGGCTGTAGTCGGGCAGCACCGGTGCTCCGGTGTCTGAACCGGTGACGGCGGTGAAGAAGATCGTGCCGAGCACGGTGATGCCGACGGCGCCGCCGATCTGGTTGACGGTGGAGAGCACCCCGCCTGCGGCGCCTGCGTTGCGTCCGGGGACGCCTGCCAGGACGACGTTGACGAGAATGGGTGCGGCGAGACCGAGCCCGAGGCCACCGATGAAGAGTGCGGGGGCGAGGAGCCAGTATCCGGGATCGTTGCCGTCCTTGACGATGAACCACAGGACGAGCTGAGATGCCGCGATGGTGAGCGAGCCGGTGATCAGGAGCGTTCTGCCCGCCTTGGCGGCGAGAGCGACGCCGAGGCCGGAGGTGATGATCGAGCCGAGCGCGTACGGGAGGATCACCAGGCCGGTCTCCCACGCGGTTCGGCCGGTTCCGTTCTGGAGGTAGATCGAGAGGGTGAGGAAGTACGACCCGATGCCGCCGAAGAAGAGCACCGAAGCGCTCAGGCCGACTGCGAAGGCGCGGACTCTCAGCAGAGCCGGGTCGAAGACAGGTTCGTTTCCGCGTCCGGTGAGGCGGCGCTCGTAGGCGAGGAAGATCGCGAGCACGATGATTCCGGCTGCGAGGAGGGCGTAGCCGGCCCAGGTCCATCCCCATGTCTCCGTCTGGATGATCGGCAGCAGGAGGAGAAGGATGCCCGTGGCCGCGAGGAGCGCGCCTGGGAGGTCCAGTCGCGCGGTCGAGGCGGAGCGGGACTCCGGCAGGACCTTCGCGCCGCTGACGAGCGCCAGGATCGAGACGGGCACGTTGATCCAGAAGATCGTGCGCCAGCCCAGGCCGAACAGGTTGGCGTCGACGAGCAGCCCGCCCAGCAGCGGGCCGGCGACCGAGGCGAGGCCCTGGACCGCTCCGTAGGCGCCGAAGGCCTTGGCACGCTCGCCCGGACCGAATGATGCCCGGATGATCCCGAACACCTGCGGGACCATGATGCCGGCGGTCAGTCCCTGTCCGGCCCGCATGCCGATGAGCATCCCCGGATCGACGGCCAGCGCGCACAGTGCCGAGGTGACCATGAACCCGGCCAGCCCGATGATGAACAGCCGTTTGCGGCCGTACTGATCACCGAGCCGTCCGCCGGTGATCAGGCCCGCCCCCAGGGCGAGGGTGTAGGCGGCGATCGTCCACTGGATCTGAGCGTCGCCGGCACCCAGGTCTTGGGCTATCGCCGGGGCCGCGACGGTGACGATCGTCGCGTCGAGAAGGTCCATGAAGGAACCGAAGAGCACCACCAACAGCGCCGTGGTCGCGCCGGCTCCGGCGACGAGTGCCGGGGAAGCCTCAGTTGTGCGCATGCTCGCTCGAGAGCTCGGTGAATCAGTCATGTCATCACCGTCGCGGGCATAGTTGCCGTCGAGTGACCGCTATCGGGGAGAGAATCGGAGAATCATGGCTGCTACCTCCGCGCGGACGCTCAAGCTGCTGTCGATCTTCGGGATCGGTGCGACCTTGACCGCCGAGGAACTCGCCACCCGGCTTGGAGCGTCGGTGAGAACCGTGCGTCGCGATATTGATACCCTCCGGGAGCTCGGGTACGAGGTCGAGGCCGTCCGCGGAGCAGGTGGGGGATATCGGCTCGGTCGCGCTTCCCGCTTGCCGCCGGTCGTATTCGATGAAGATCAGGCCGTCGCCACGGCCGTCGCGCTTCAGACCGTGCCGACTGTCCTCTCCGGCATCCGTGAGAACGCGGCCCGTGCTCTCGCCACGCTGCACCAGGCGATGCCCGCGCGCAGCCGCCTGCACGCGGAAGCGTTCACCGTCTCTTCGGCCCGCAACTACTGGGAGTTCCCCGCGCCACCGATCGATGCCGAGATCGTCCGCGCCGTTGGCAGCGCGATCAACCGGCAGCACCTCGTTCGCGTGGACTACACCGGTGACGGCGAACCCGTCACACTCACGCTGGAACCGCACGACCTCGTGGTTTGGGCCGCACGCTGGTACCTGGTCGCCTTCGACCTGGATGCGGACCGATGGCGCGCGATGCGCGTGGACCGCGTCAAACCACGCCTGCCCACGCACACCCCCTTCGACCGGCGCGACATCCCGCACGGCGATCCCGTCGCCTTCGTCATGACCGCACACGACCGCGGAGACGCCGCCGCCGAATGGCCATGCCGCGGCTCAGCCATCATCGCTCTGCCCGCCTCCACCGTCGCCCGGTTCGCCCCAGGCGGATCAACAGTCGGGTACGACACCGAAACCACATGCCGGCTCACACTCGGCGCATGGTCATGGCCAGGACTGGCAGGGCTGCTCCTCACCTTCGACGCCGACATCACAGACATCGAACCGGCCGAACTCAGGCAAGCCCTGCACTCCCTCCGCACCCGAATCAGCAAGGGACTCGGACCCGAACGACCTCACCGGTGACCTGTCGGCGATGGCAGCGCGGGCCTTGCGGGCACGTACTCGCTCAGAGCATCCCGTTCGGGATCTCCTCTGGCTCGGGCACCGGCTGCACCACATCCCAGTGCTCGACGATCTGCCCGTCCACCAGCCGCCACACGTCCACGACCGCGAGTCCGCGCTCGTTCCCCGGCGGGATCATGTGATAGTGCAGCACCACGTGGTCGTCCTCGGCGATCACTCGCTTGAGGTCGAGGCGGGACTCGGCGACCGGGGAGTCCGCGATGAACTCGATGAACGCGTCCCGCCCTGAGGGATTTCCCGGGCTGTGCTCGAAGAAGTCCTCCCGGATCAAGGTGCGCAGTATCTCGATGTTGCCTGCCGCGAACTCCGTGAAGCCGCGCAGGACGAGTTCCTTGTTGCGTTCGGTAACGCTGTTCTCCGTCATGCGGATCACCATCGCGGCAACGCGCTCGTGCTGTCGATTACACGGCATGTAATGGACAGACCGAGCCGAGAGGTCTAACGCAAGGCCGGGGCGCCGTGGCATTCAGCAGGATCTGGCGTGGAACCCCGGGCGATTGCGCCCGGGAGGAAACGACAGCGCGGGAGGGCCCCAGGCCCGAGCGGTGCCGTGACGGCTGGCTTCGCGTGAGTGGCTCAGCCTGGTCGCTTCTGATTCTCGATGTACTCCTTGATGATCGACAGGGGTGCGCCTCCGCAGGAGGCGGCGAAGTAGCTGGGCGACCAGAAGTGGCCGCCCCACAGATAGCGGCGGACATGAGCGCTGTACTCCTTGCGCAGCAGCCGGGCCGAGACGCCTTTGAGAGAGTTGACCAAGGTGGAGAGCGCGACCTTGGGCGGGTAGTGAACCAGCAAGTGGACATGGTCATGCTCGCCGTTGAACTCGACCAGTTCGGCGCCGAAGCTGTCGCATACCTCGATCATGATTTCTTCACAGCGGCGCAGAAGTTCGTCGGTGAACACTCCACGCCGATATTTGGGTGTGAAGACCAAATGGGCATGCAGGCTATAGACGACGGTGCGCCCACGCCGGATATCGGGATGGGGTTCCCATCGCGGTGACATAGGCCAAATGTTAGTGTGTTCGATATGAAGCTGGTGGTGCAGGTGCGACTCCTGCCGACGCCCGAGCAGGCGGCGGCGCTGGAGGCGACCCTGCGCGCGGTCAACGCAGCAGCCTGCCAGGTCTCCACGCTGGCCTACGATCATCGGGTCTTCCGCAACTACGACCTGCGCAAGCACGCCTACACGAGCATCAAAGACCACTACGGGCTGGCCGCCCAGGCCGCTCAGCACGTCATCAAAAAGGTCGCCGACGCCTACGCCGTCCTGCACGCCAACCTGCGGGCCGGGAACCTGGGCAAGCCGGGCTCAGCGCGACGCCTCAAAGCCGAATCCAAGCCGATCGTCTTCCGTTCCGAGGCCGCTCAGCCCTTCGATGACCGATGTTTGTCCTGGCAGATCGACGCGCGGACGGTGTCGATCTGGACGGTTGCCGGGAGGCTGAAAGACCTGACGTTCACTGCCTCCGCCGAGCAGCTCAAAACCCTGTCGGCCTACCGGAAGGGCGAGTCCGACCTGGTCTGCCGGGACGGCATGTGGTTCCTGATCGCGACCTGCGACCTTCCCGACCGGCCGGTGAGTCTGCCAGACGGCTTCCTGGGCGTGGACCTGGGCATCGCCAACATCGCCACCACCAGCACCGGCACCCGGCATTGCGGCAAGGCACTGAACGCAGTCCGCCACCGGCGGCGCGAGCTGCGACGCCGGTTGCAGGCCAAAGGCACCAAATCGGCCAAGCGGCTGCTGAAAAAGCGGCGCCGGGCCGAGGCGCGCTTCGCCGCCAACACCAATCATGTCATCGCCAAGCAGATCGTGACCGAGGCAGAACGCACCGGACAAGGGATCGCCCTGGAAGACCTCCAAGGCATCCGCGACCGGGTACGGCTTCGCAAGCCCCAGCGGGTCACGCTGCATGCGTGGAGCTTCCACCAACTCGGGAGCTTCATCTCCTACAAGGCGGCCCGGGCCGGGGTCGCCATCATCCACGTCGACCCGTCCTACACCAGCCAGCAGTGCTCGGCCTGCGGGCACGTGGACAAGAACAACCGGCCCGACCAAGAAACCTTCTCATGTACGTCGTGCGGCTTCGCTGAGCACGCCGACGTCAACGCAGCCCGCAACATCGCCTCACGCGGTGTGGCGGGCTGGGCAGTGAGTCACGCTGCCTGACGTGGACTTCGCCGTCGAAGCCATCGACGGCGAGGAGCTGCAAGCTCGGTCGTTTACGGCCGAGAAGCTGACATAACGGCCCGTCCGGATCATCACCAGTGTGGCGGGTGGATACAACTGGAGGATGCATCGGGATCGCACGGTCGGCGAGCTGCTGCGGGAGTGGCGGCATCGTCGCCGCCTGAGCCAGCTCGACCTGGCCATACAGGCGGACGTCTCCAGCCGGCACATCAGCTTCGTGGAGACGGGGCGTACGATGCCCAGCCGCGCCATGCTCCTGCACCTGGCCCAGCACCTGGACGTCCCGCTGCGGGAGCGCAACCGGCTTCTCGTCGCGGCCGGGTACGCCCCGGCCTATGAGCGTCGTCCGCTGGAGGATCCAGACCTGGCCAAGGCGTACGAGGCCGTGCAAGGAGTGCTCCGCGGGCACGAGCCGTTCCCCGCGGTCGCCGTGGACCGCCACTGGAACGTGCTGCTCGCCAACTCGGCCATGACGATCTTCCTGGACGGTGTCGATCCGGCCTTGCTGGAGCCGCCGGTCAACATGATGCGGTTGGGCCTGGACCCGCGCGGCTTCGCGCCCCGGTTGCGGAATCTGGGGCAGGTGCGGGCGTACCTGCTGCCTCGCCTCGCCCGCCAGGCGGCCCGCACGGGGGACCCCGAACTGAGCGAGTTGTACGAGGAGCTGCGGTCGTACGGCACCGAGGATGACCCGCCCACCGCGGGGCCCACTGACATCGCCATGCCCATCCGGCTCCGGCACGACGGGGTCGAACTCTGCTTCTTCAGCACGATCACGACGTTCGGCGCGGCTTTCGACATCACGCTCGATGAGATCGCCGTCGAGGCCCTCTTTCCCGCTGACGCCGAGACCGCCGATTACCTGCGGCGGTCGGCGGCAGGGCACTGGCTGCCGACGGGTTCAGCTCTTCCGCGAGGGTTGTGATCAAACCCGCGATAACGTGGCGAACATGAGCGTCTGGCTGGCCGAGGCGCCGAACTTCGGCGTCGTAGAGCTCCTCGTCATCCTTGTCGTGCTGGCCGTCGTCGTAGGCGGCGTCGCAGCACTCATCATCGTCATCGTCAAAGCCACCCGACCGAGCAGGCCGATCCACCCCGTGGCGCCACCGCCCAACGGTTTCGCGTCCGGACCGGTGCCGCAGCGGCCCCCGTTCGCCGCACCCCCCGCTGCCCAGCCTGGGCGATCCCAGGAGGATCTCGCCACCCGCGTACGACGTCTCAAGCAGGAGGGGCGCACCGACCAGGCCATCCACCTCGTCATCGGTGAGACCGGCATGGGACACAGCGAAGCGACACAGTTCGTCAACGCTTTATGACGTTCCTGCCGAGCGCCGCTGGCTTGGATGGATGCCGACTGCACGACATCCCAGCGCTCGGCGAGCTGTCCAACCGACGGATCCCGCCGATCAACGCCAGCCGAGCGCGGGAGCGACGTGGTTCAGGACCGATGCGAGGAGATGGGCGTTGTAGTCCACGCCGAGCTGGCTGGGAACCGTCAGCAGCAGCGTGTCGGCCGCCGCGATCGCCTCGTCGGCGGCCAGTTCCTTGACGAGTACGTCGGGCTCGGCGGCGTACGTGCGCCCGAAGATGGCCCTGGTGGTGGCGTCGATGAAGCCGATCTGGTCAGAGCTCGCCCTTTCCTGACCGAAGTACGCGCGGTCCGTGTCGGTGACGATCGGCATGATCGAGCGGCTCACCGAAACCCGTGGCTCGCCCTCGTGACCGGCCTCTTTCCAGGCCTGCCGGTAGGCCGCGATCTGCTCGGCCTGCTGCACATGAAACGGCTTGCCGTTCTCGTCGTCCTTCAGGGTGGAGCTCATCAGGTGCATGCCCAGCCCGGCAGCCCACTTCGCGGTCGCGTTCGAGCTGGAACCCCACCAGATCCGGTCCCGCAGCCCTTCCGAATGCGGCTCGACACGCAGAAGCCCGGGCGGGTTGGGGAACATCGGCCGCGGGTTGGGCTGGGCGAAACCCTCACCGTCGAGCACCTTGAGGAAGACTTCCGCGTGCCTGCGCGCCATGTCCGCCTCGGTTTCACCCTCGGCCGGCTCGTAGCCGAAGTAGCGCCAGCCGTCGATCACCTGCTCCGGTGACCCGCGGCTGATGCCGAGCTGCAGCCGGCCGCCCGCGATGAGGTCGGCCGCACCGGCGTCCTCGGCCATGTAGAGGGGGTTCTCGTACCGCATGTCGATGACGCCTGTGCCGATCTCGATCCGGCTCGTTCTCGCGCCGACGGCCGCCAGCAGCGGGAACGGGCTCCCGAGCTGGTGGGCGAAGTGGTGGACCCGGAAGTAGGCGCCGTCGGCGCCGAGTTCCTCGGCGGCCACGGCCAACTCGATCGCCTGCAGCAGGCTGTCGGACGCGCTGCGCACTTCCGAGTACGGCGAAGACATCCAGTGCCCGAAGCTGAGGAACCCGATCTTTTTCACACGTGCTTCAACCCGCTCCAGGCCAGGGACATTCCGGACGGCCCGCAGGCGCTCCAGCCCGCTCCGCCGGCACGCCATCAACGGGCAGTCTCGTGCCCGCGCTCGCGACAACGACGTCCCGGTCACCCGAACCGGTCCCGACGAACTGTTCGTTCCCTCCAACGCCGCGCTGGGCGTCGCGATCATCTTCCGTCAGGACGGTCGAGGCTCGCCCCCTCGCGCTGTGCACCGACGTCGACAGTTCTTGACGCCGTCGCCATCGCCCGCCCGTCACCCGGTTACCGGGCCTGCTGGATGCTTCGGCCGTGACTTGTGGACCGTTCAGCTCTGGGGCATTCAGCGGCTGATGTCGTCCAGCTCGGTCAAGTCCTCATGAGCGAGGGAGAGTCCCGCGCCGACGATGTTCTCGCGCAGGTGTACCGTCGATGACGTGCCGGGGATGAGCAGGATGTTCGGCGATCGCTGCAGCAGCCAGGCCAGTGCGACGGACATCGGTGTCGCCTCCAGTCGAGCGGCGACCGCCGAGAGCGCCGAGGACTGAAGCGGGGTAAAGCCCCCGAGGGGGAAGAAGGGCACGTACGCGACGCCGTCGGTGGCGAGCCGGTCGATGAGCTCGTCGTCGTGGCGGTGGGCGAGGTTGTACATGTTCTGCACGCACACGATCGGCGCGATGCTCTGTGCCTCGGTGACCTGCTCCGCGGTGGCGTTGCTGACCCCGAGGTGGTGGATCAGGCCCTCCTGCTGGAGTTCGACGAGCGTCTCGAACGCCTCGGAGAGCGAGCCGGGCTGGGGACCTTCGGCGTTGCCGAGTCGGAGATTGACCAGGTCGAGTACGTCGAGCCGAAGGGACTTGAGGTTGTCGTGGACCTGGCGGCGCAGATCTTCGGGTCGCCGGGCCGGAGGCCAGCCACCCTGTTCGTCCCGGGTCGCGCCCACCTTGGTCACGATGTGCAGCGACTCGGGATAAGGGTGGAGTGCCTCGCGGATCAACTCGTTGGTGACGCGCGGCCCGTAGGCGTCGCTGGTGTCGATGTGGGTGATACCAAGGTCGACCACTTCCCGCAGAACGGCTAGGGCGCCGTCGCGATCGGCGGGCGGCCCCATGACCCATGGACCGGCCAGTTGCATGGCGCCGTAACCGAACCGGGTGACGGTCAGGTCACCCAGAGTCCAGGTGCCGCCGGGAAGAGAGAGGGAGGGCGTGCTCATCTGGTTGCCTTTCGTCGTGCACTTGGGGGTGGCGCCTTCTGCCTCCCAGCATCAGCATTGGAGAGAAACTTCCTGTCAGGAAGTAGGCACCTTGAAGTGCGTAACCCACCCATTGGTGTGAGCTGGGAATCGGTGACGACGATGAAGGCGGCCCGGAAGAGGGCTCAGGCCAAGGCGGAGACGCTCCGAAGGCGATCGTCACTCCGAGATCTCCTGTCTTCTGGCGCGGGTCAGCCAGAAGATGCCGACCCAGACGCTACGCTCGCATCACAGTCCCAGGAGCGAACCGTTTTCTCGCTGGTCATGAGCGGAGCCGGAGTTGGCGGGATCAGCTCGAGCCCTCGGGCAGCGCCAAATCATGATCTACTTTTGGGGAACTTCGGTCCCGGGCCGTATTTGACCCCTGTCCCTCCTCGTGCATCGCCTATCTTCTCGATGATCTGTCGCTCTCGCAGGCTGTTGAGGAGGTCGCGAGCGGCGTACACGTGAAGATCGAAGAGCCGGCGTATCGTCTGGTTGGTGACAAAGCCGTACTCTCTCACATGGTCGACGACCTTCTGGTCGGTGTCGTCGATGGAGCGGCGTCGATATGAGACCGATCTCGACATTGCCGCAAGCACATCCGATCTCAGGCGGTATGTGGGGAAGGGCTTCTTTGCCGTTCGTTTGGTGGGCTCGATCAAGTTGTACTCGTCAGCCATGACAAGCAGGACCTCTTGCGCCTCTGCCGGAGCTCTCTGAATTACCCCGGCGAGCTTGGGCGCGTCGATGCCACTGTTGTGGCGCAGTAGCGACATGGCAAGCAGCACATTGAGGTCTCTGCCGGCCTTGGGCGGCAGGTCACTGATGAAGCGTACGAATGCGTCGTTGCCTATGCCGCCGGCGAGGGTGGCCCGCACCAGTGTGCCGCTGTCCTCGAACAGCGGCGGCTCCTTGCCGATCCGCAGCATTTCCCGGTAGGCCCTGTCCACCCCTTGGCCGGTTCTCTCCGCCAACTGGAGGATGGAGACCGTTTCCGTGAGCAGACGGTTCCTGGGCGTTGAAGGATAGGTGAGGATGTTGGAGGGAGTTACTCCTGACACCAGGCCTCCGGGGCTTGTGATCACCAAACGCTCAGGAGAGTGCTCGACATCGACCGTGCCGCCCGTCTCGTACGACCGGTGAATCAGGGCGTTCACTACGAGCTCCCTCACCGCGACGCTGGGATAGTCGGTGAGCTGAAGCTGGATTCCGCCGGCGAGATTGAGCGGATGAATCTCTCTGCGGCTCTCTATGGCATCAGTAAGGACTTGGATCGCCGCGATGATCGGGCGATTTCCCCGCATCCTTCCGGTGGCTTCACTGCCGGATGTAGGGCGGAATTGGTATGAGTATCCGTAGCCCGGCGCGATGTCGGCGATCATTGATTCGTCGGCGAGCAGCAGCACGCCCGCGTTGGTGACGTTCCCAGTGGGAGCGATCAACCGGAGGGCCTCAAGAAGCGCCCGATCCGTCAGCCCGGCCAGGTGATCGCGACCGGCAGCTTCCAGAAGGCGGCGCAGTCGCTCGATCTCGACACCACTCAGGTGGCCGATGCCGATGCTGGAAGCATCTGCCGACCAGTCCACTTGGCCGCGTGCGATCATGACCTCCCGTTGTTGATGGGGAGGAAATGGAAGGCACTCCTTTCCAAGCCGACGCGTCGCGAGCCCGGCCGCGTTGCTGTGCGGCATGACTCCCTGAGGGACGGTGACGAGCACGACGCGTACGCCGTCGACGTCTCTTTCGCCAACGAACGCAGTGATAGGCGGGCTTGTCCGATCGAATATCCCTTTGCGTATGAGGTCGACCGAGTAATTCGCCGGAACCCCGCGCAGCGCGCGCCCGCGCTCGGTCGCCTTGTCGTCGACGCCCAGCACCACGGTGCCGCCGCGTGCGTTGACGAAGCAGACGAGCGCGTCGGCGAGCAGATTGAGCGTTGCCTTCGGGGAGTCGGCGACGAGCTTGAAATCCAGCGTGTCCGTTTCCAGGGAGTCTGCTGTGACCCCGTGCCCGAGCATGGCGAGCGCTACATCCGCTTCAGCGTGATTCACGCTTTGAGGCTAACTGAGAAGTGTAGCTCCTGCAACGATTCTCAGTTAGCCTCAGATGGCATCGCAGTGGAGCAGAACAGACTCCTGTGAAGGCGCGTTGGCGAGGGATGGCGTCGCTCCGTGGCTCCTCCGACAGGCACCCGCAGTCAGCGACGCCTCGACCACACCAGTCGCACCCTTATGCGGCGCCGGCGGGAGTAGTGGCGGCTCTGGTCGCGGCCCTCTGCCGGGCCACGGCCAGAACCAGCGTGAAGAGCGAGACGACGGCGATGGCCGCACCGAACACCTCGAAGGTGTGAGCGGCACCCAGGAGGCGCACGGTGAACCCGGCGGCGATGGCGGGCAGCGAGATGGCGGCGTAGGCGACGATGTAGAGCGCGGCCATCACCTGGGCTCTCCGGTCGGGTGGCGCGGCGGCGCCGACGGTGCGCAGTGCGCCGAACATCCCGAAGCCGACGCCCACCCCGATGATCAGGCTGGCCGTGATGAACCCGGCCGCGGTTTCGGCGGCCAAGGACCACGCCATCAGCACGATGCCTCCGGTGAGCGTGATCGAGCCCCAGACGATCTGAAGGGCCGGGGCCATTCTCTGGGTGAGCAGCGGCGGCACCGCCGACGTGGCGCCCAGTGCCAGGATGGCCAGACCGGACCCGAGGTTGCTCCTGGTGTGCAGGAGCGCGGGGGCCAGGGTTCCGACAAGTCCCAGGTAGATGCCGGTCATCGACCAGGTATAGGTGATCCCGAGGCCCGCGAGCGTGAAGGGGCCGATGATCTGCCGCGGCACACCCGGCGCCGCGATCCTGAATCCGGTGCGCGCGTTGCCCGTCACCGTCTCCGGCACCGTCAACATGCCGAGGAGCAGGAGCACGATCAGTGCGGCGAGCAGGATGAACGGGGTGACCAACGGGCCGGGCGCGTACTGGACGAGCACCGCGCCGGCCAGGCCGCCTATCCCAATGCCCAGGGCGCTGGCGACGACGTTGTAGAGGCTGGCCTTGGCGGGGTCGCCGCCCTCATACAGCTCGAGCAGGGCCGCTCCCGCGGCGCTGATCGCGATGCCGGTGGCCACCCCTTGGACGGCGCGGGCGGCGAACAGCCAGGGCGCACCACCGGCGACCATGAAGACCACCATCGAGGCGAGCAGCCCCAACAGGCCGAGCAGAATGACCGGCCGTCGCCCCCAGGAGTCGGAGACCCGGCCGAAGATCAGTAATGAGGCGAGCACGCCGAAGCAGTAGGTGGCGTAGATGAGCGTCACCGTGGACGTCTGCAGGTGCCAGGTGGCCGCGTAGAGCTTGTACAGCGGAGAGGGCATGGCTGACGCGCCCAGGCTGAGCCCGATGACGGCGGCGGTCAGGGCGAACGCGAGCCCCGGCCGCCGCCTCACGTGCGAAGCGGCAGTGGTTACGTTGTTCACGCGTACCAGGGTGTTGAAGAGTGGCGAACGTTGACGAGGTGCAGGACTGCCAATCTTCATCAAGATCCTGCCGTTACAGTGAAGGCATGGGAAACGCCACGGGGGTGGTGGCGCTCGCCATCACCGCCGGCATGCCGTTGTTCGAGCTCTCCATCGCCTGCGAGATCTTCGGCACCAACTGCAACGAGTTCGCGGATCCCTGGTACGAGCTCCGGATCTGCGCCGTCGACCCGGAGGCGACGCAGGCCCAGAACGGGTTCGTGCTGCACGCCCCGTACGATCTTGACGCGCTCGTCACCGCCGGCACCGTGGTAGTTCCGGCGTTACCCAGCGACAGCGTGCTGTCGGGCGAGAGCGTCGATCCGCGACTGCTGGAGGCGCTGAAGGCCGCCCACGCTCGCGGAGCACGGATCGTCTCGCTGTGCACCGGCGCCTTCGCCCTGGCGGCGGCCGGGCTGCTGGATGGACGGCGGGCCACCACCCACTGGAAGTACGCCGATACCCTCAGCACCCGGCACCCCCGGGTCCGAGTCGATCCCGATGTCCTGTACGTGGACGAGGGCGATGTACTGACCAGCGCGGGCCGGAGCGCCGGCATCGACCTGTGCGTGCACCTCGTCAGGACCGATTTCGGCGCCGAAGTAGCCAACCGGGTCGCGCGGCGCCTGGTCGTGCCGGCCCATCGTCCCGGCGGGCAGGCGCAGTACATAGAGACGCCGGTCCCGCGCACCGGCGACGACGGGCTGGCTCCTGTCCTGCAGTGGGCGATCGAGAACATGGACCTGCGGCTCACGGTGGCGCAGATGGCCGAGCACGCCGGGCTGAGCCCCCGCACGCTCGTTCGCCGCTTCCACGACGCGACCGGCACCACCCCGCTGCGCTGGCTGCAAGCCCAGCGCCTGGCCCGGGTCCGGCACCTGCTGGAGTCGACGGATCTGTCGGTCGAACGGATCAGCCAGTTGTGCGGCATGGGGACGGCAGGAAACCTGCGCCATCACTTCATCAGGTCGGTCGGCGTGACCCCGAGGGAGTATCGGCACACCTTTCCGGGACCGTCGGCGCTTGCCCAACCGGCTGTCCCGGAACCTCGGTCGCGCAATCGTTCCCTCCCCCACGAGCACGGTGACGTACCGGACTTCGCATACTCCCCGCGTCGTAGAGCGCCGGCCCGCTACGACCGGCGTGGTAGCCGGAAGAGTCGTCCCTGGGCCGACGACGGAGAGTAATCCGGCGCGGAAACATTGCCACCGGTCGACCTCTTCGAAAAGGATGAATCGACGATGCTGTTCATTGAGCTACTGGTGCCCAAGGGCGTTTTCGATGAGCAAGAGCGCCGAAGCCTCGCCGCGCGGCTGACGGGGCGGCGCCTGCTGTCGGGCGCGGACGGGGAGTCGGCGGCCGCCGACCCTGGCGTGATCGACCTGCTCGACTCGCTCAGCCACGTGGTGGTACGCGAGGAAGAGGTATGGAACGCCGGTGGGCGGCCGCTCGATGCCTCGCAAGGCCCCTGGTACGTGGCGAACGTGATCGCCGGGATGTGGGGAAAGGAGATGAGCGAGCACCTCATCGCCCGCATCACCGCAGAGCTGGCGCAGGCGGAAGGAAATCCCGAGCCGCGGGCCGTGGTGCACGTGATCAGCCTCCCCGAGGGCGGCTACGGCCTGCACGGGCGGGTCCAGCGCTCCTCCGACCTCCTGCGGCTGATCGAGGAAGCCAAGACCGGCCCCGCGACGCCGGTCCCGGACGACATGATCGTCGATCCCGTCTGCGGCGCCACCGTCGCGCGCCGAGATGCCGTCATCCTGGAGCGCGACGGGAAGACCTACGGCTTCTGCTGCACCCACTGCCGCGGGCACTTCGCCAAACAGCTGAGTGACGCGGAGGCGTCCCGGTGACGCTCGTGGCCAACGTCAGGCAGGAGGAGGCGTGGAACGGCGAGGAAGGCAGGCGCTGGGCCGATCACCATCCACGCCTGGATCGCATGGCCGCACCTGCCAACAAGCACCTGTTCGCCGCCGCGGACATCGGCGAGCGTGACCGGGTTCTGGACATCGGCTGCGGCACGGGCGACACCACCCGCATCGCCGCACGTCACGCGGCCCGCGGGTGTGCCCTGGGGATCGACCTGTCGGCTCCGATGCTCGAGATCGCTCGACGCCTCTCCGCGGAGCAAGCCATCGGCAACATCACCTTCGAGCGTGGTGACGCCCAGGTCCACCCGCTCAAGGACGCGCACTTCGAGGTGGCCATCAGCCGCGCCGGGGTCATGTTCTTCGACGACCCCGTCGCCGCGTTCGCCAACGTCAGACGGTCGCTCCGCCCCAAGGGCCGACTGGCGTTCGTGTGTCACCGCGCCGGCAACAGCCAGACCGGAGCGATCTCCGACACGCTGGCCCAGCATCTTCCCGCCCCGGAGCTCGAGGGACGCCTGCGAGGAGTCGCAGACTTCACGGATCCGACGCACATTCGCGACGTGCTCGACGAGGCGGGCTTCATGGCCGTTGCGACGTCCCCCGTGGAGTACCTCACCGTGCTGGGCAACGATGCTGCCGACGCTGCGGACTTCCTGTTCGACGTTCAGCTGGCCGGCTTCTTCTCCGGTGCTGAAGAGAGCGCCACGGCACGAGCCCGGGCCGCGTTGGCGACGGCGTTGCGCCGTTATGAACGCGGCGGCGCCGTACGGCTACCTGCCTCGGCATGGATCGTCACGGCCCAGACCGAGTGAGGACAGACACCGTTTCCCCAGGAGACGGTTTGCCTGGCCGCCTCCTAGGGGCTAGAACGCGGTGGCGGGGAAGGCGATGCCCTCCACCGTGACCTTCCCGCCCGAGCACGACACCTTGGGCGAGTCCGTTCCCGGCACGATCACCGTCAGCAGGGACTTCGCCGCCGGCGACACCACCACATTGGTCGGGTTCTTCGACAGGTACGTGGGCGAGACCCAGCCGAGCTTCCCGCCCCGCTCCACCTTCTGCCCTCCGACCCGTTCGCACGACGCCCCGAACTGCAGCAGCGTGACCTTGAACTTGCCGTCCCCGAGCACCACCTTGCCCCCGCCGTTGGAGAGCAGCTTGAGCGCCTGGTCGAAGCGCCACAGGTTCTGGATCTTCTTGCCGCCCGACGCCGTGTCCCGCACCGCCATCAGGTCCTCGCCGTGGTTCACCAGCACCGATCTGGTGCGGCTCACCCCGTACGCCTTGTCCGTCAGCTTGAACGACTGCCGGCCCTTGCCGTACTTCGTGCCGACGAGCTTGGAGGAGGTGCGCGGCCGGAAGCGGGCGCCGACCACCGTCGGCACGTTGTGCGCCTCGGGCGAGAGCGTCCAGTAGCGGTAGGAGCTCTTCTCGTACGAGTGGAAGCCACCGTCCACCAGGATGTCGCGGCCCTGCGCGTAGTACGTGACGCCCAGGTGGTCCTCGTGGCCGTGGAACTTCAGCCCCGGCCCGAACCTGATCGAGTAGTACGCCGACTCGGGCTTGCCCCAGGCCGTGCGGCCGAAGACGTAACCGGCGCGGTACGCCTTGACCTCCTGCTTCGGTGTCCCCGTGTCGATCTTGGGCTCGGTCTCGGCGGTGCCGTCGCCGAGGGGCACCATGTAGCCGTTCGGCATGGTCGAGTGGGCGACGAAGTCCTTCAGCGCCTCGGCCCGTTTGGCGATCTCGCCGGGCACCTTCCTGCCGCACGCCTTCATGTTGGTCATCGCGACCTGCAGCCGGTCGTACACGTACACCGCGTAGCGGGGCGCCTGCTCCATGAGCGCGCCCTGCGAGTCGACGTCGAGCTTCACCGTGCCGGTCAGGCGGCGGGAGGCCAGGTCCGCCCAGTCCTTGCGGCCGTAGCGGCAGCCGATGCCCATGAGCGCGATGTCCTGGTCCATGCCGTGGTTGTGGCCCTTCTTGTAGAGCCGCGAGTCCGACAGGAGCTTGGCGTGGTCGGCCAGGCTGTCCTTGAGCCAGCTCTCCTTGACGTGCATGCTCAGGCAGAGCAGCGGCTGCGTGCGCAGCGAGACCGGGTGGTCCTTCCACACGTACGACTTCGTGCCGCGCGCGCCGCGCCGGTTGTTCGCGACCCAGTCCTTGGCGATCTCGGTGGCACGATCCAGGTAGCGCTGCTCACCGCTGTTCTCGTACGCGACGACCAGCGTGCCCATCCAGCGCAGCGACTGGAACACGAACTCCCACGAACGGTTCCCGTACGGGCTCGCAGCCCAGTTGATCTTCTTGCCCAGCTTGAACGGGGGCAGCCCCACCAGCGAGATCTCGCCCTTCATGACGTCGTCGGCCGTCGGCGTGCCGGGCAGCCAGTCGCCCTGGCACTCCGTGGTGCGGGTCACCTTGTCGGCATGCGCGGGGCTGACTGACCCGCCGATTGCCAGCATGAGAGCAAGAGGTATCGCGAGCCGGCGCACGCCAGTTCCTTCCGGGACATAAAAGTAAAGGCGGATCATGCTGTCCGAATTGCGATCAACCGGTCAAGTTGCGTGTCGGATTCGTTAGATGCTCGATGCCCGAGCGAGGTGACGACATGCGGGCGCGTCCTGCATGGCGGAGACCGTACACGTCAGGACATGCTTGTCCCGTGAGATTCGACGACCTCGTGATCCCGGACACGCCCGCCTGCCGCGGCGCGCTCGAAGTGGCCATCCGCTACCACACGCCCTCGCTGCTCAACCACTCGATCCGCGCCTACCTGTGGGCGGCCGCGTACGCGCGCGGCCACGCGATCGCGTTCGACGCCGAGCTGCTGTACGTGTCGGCCATGCTGCACGACATCGGGGTGGTCGCCGAGTTCGACAGCCACACCCTGCCCTACGAGGAGGCCGGCGGGGATGTCGCGTGGGTGTTCTGCGCCGGGGCCGGCTGGTCGCCCGAGCGGAGGATGCGCGCCCGCGAGGTGATCATCCGGCACATGTGGGACGAGGTCCCGGTGGAGGAGGACCCGGAGGGCCACCTGCTGGAGCTCTCGACCGGCATGGACATCTCGGGCCGCCGTACGGACGAGATCCCCGAGGAGGTGCGGCGGGAGGTCCTCGAACGCCACCCGCGGCTGGAGATCGCCAAAGAGTTCAGCGCGTGCATCTCCGAGCAGGGCGCGCGCAAGCCGTCGAGCCTCGCCGGTCAGTTCCTACGCTCCGGCATCGTGGACCGCATCGCGCGCAACCCGCTGGACGCCTAATCCTCGGCAGACTTGGGGCCGGTGCTCTCGGCGACCTCGAACGTCCACAGCTCGGAACCGGTCGCCGCGGGCCCCTGCCCGTGGCCGTGCCCGTGGCCCTGCGCCTGCGCGGCCTGCGCCGCCTGGGCGTGTCCGCGCTGGAACGCCTCACCCTGCTGCCACTTCTGGAAGTCCTCCTCGCTGCGCCAGCGCGTGTAGACGAGGTACCGCTCCGTGCCCTCCACCGGCCGCAGCAGTTCGAACCACTCGAACCCGTCGGCCGACTCCACCATCCCCGCGCGGTTGGAGAAACGGCGTTCGAGCTCCTCGCGCATGTCGGCGGGCACGTTCAGCACGTTGATCTTCACGACGGACAACGGGACACCCCTCTCGTCAGCGCACCGCCCGGTGCCGGGCCGGTGAGGGCTCCAGGCTAACGCGGGCCACCGCCGCCACATGATCCCGGTCCAGCGCGTCGCGCATGTGCGGCAGCGCCACCGTGGACAGGTGCCGGCCGAGCTCGCCGAGGGGCGCGGACTCGTCGGTGACCACGCGTAGCCGCACTTCGGGACGGTTCGGCGGGCCCACCAGGTCCGCGTGGGCGCTCAGCACGACCGGGCTCGACTCGACGTCGGCGGCGACCGCGTGCGCCATTCCCGGTGCCGACACCTCGGTGATGCCGGTCGGCGACCTCTCCAGCTGTACCGCGCCGTGCGCGATCTCCCTGCGTCCCTGTACGAGCAGCCATCGCAGCGACAGCAGCGCCACCGCGATCGACACGAGCGCCACGAGCCACCAGATGCCGGGGCCGTTCCGCGTGAAGAACCCCCGTACGCCGCCGTCCACGATCGGTGCCCGCGCGGCTCCCCAGGCGCCCAGCCCGCGGGCCAGCGCGAGCCCGCCCAGGACGGTCAGCGCCAGCCCCACCAGCGCCAGTCCCCACCGGTTGCCCCGGCTGGTCTTCCTGCTCACTTGCGCTCCCTGACGTTCACGGCCACCCGGTACGGCTCCACGAGGTTCATCGCCGCCAGCCTGGTGAGCACGGCGGCGCGCACCTCCTGAGCGAACCTCTCCTTGTCCCACCCGGACGTGACCGGCGTGACCGCGACCGTGTGGCCGCGGACCGTGGCGCGGGCCGAGTGCACGCCCGGCACCTCCTCGGCCGCGTGCGCCAGGGCCCTGCCCACACTCCTGGGGCGCAGACCGATGATCACGTCGGGGTCCCCGCTGCGTACGGGCGCCATGCTGGGCCGCCCCGGGACCAGGGCGGTGGCCAGCAGCGCCAGCCCGAGCAGCGCCACGACCGCCGAGGCCAGCAGGAACAGCGGGTTCGACCAGAGCGTAGAGGTGGCCCAGCCGAGCATCCGGTCGTACGGCACCCAGCGCAGCGGGCGGCCCACCAGCGCGGAGATGGTCTCGGCGGCGACGAGGACGCTGAGGAGCGTCAGCAGGACGGCCACGACGATGGCCGGAATCCTCCGGTTCGGGCGGAACGCCCGCACCGCCGCGCGGTCGGCGGCCCTGTCGCGCGTCACCGGGAGCGCCGGGGAAGGTCCACCCTCGGTCTCTGGATGCTCGTTCATGGCGGTTCTCCACCGAGGTCGGTCACAGTCACGTCCAGGCGCGTGACGTTCAGGCCGGTCTGCGTGGCGACGCGGTCGATCACGTGCTCCCTGAGCCGCGCCGCCACGGCACGCAGCGGCGACGGGTAGGCGAGGCTCACGGTCAGCCGGACCGCGGCCTGATCGCCACGGACCTCAGCGCTCGACGAACGCGTCCACGGCAGGTTCCCGAGATGCACCTCACGCACCTCGGGAACCTCCGCGGCGGCGCAGCACGCGATCTTGGAGACCACCCGGCCGGCGACCTGGGTGCGCCCGCGCAGCTCCGGCGGCGGCTGGGGTGCGGGACGCTGCGCGGGCACAGCCGCGGTGCCGGTGGCAGTGCCGGTGGTCATCTCCGCCTCTCGGACGTCAGGTTCAGCTGGCCCGTCTCCGCGATCCGGCCGACCAGGAAGCCGACCGCGCCGAGCACGAGCACGAGCAGGAACGCGAAGAGCCCACCGAAGGCTGCGACGAGCCCGAGAACGATGCCGACGGCCATGCCGATCACCGGCATCCACTGGTTGTTCATGATCCCTCCACGACGTCGTCGATGCGCACGTTCACCCGGCGGTCTCCGGCCAGCTCCGACACGGCCCGCCGTACTTCGTCGGCGGTCTCCGGGAGCGGGCGGTCCGTCGTGGCGACGATGGCGATCTCCACCGCGCGGTCGTTCACGGAGACGCCCATGAGCCGCTTGCCCGGCAGGTACGTGGCCACCGTCCCGAACGGGCCGCCGGACAGCCCGGCCACGCCCTGGCACGAACGCGCCCGCTCGGCGATCGCCCGCGCCTCGTCCGCGTCACCGGCCGCGTCACCGGCCGTGCCGCCGCCCGCGGGTCCCGTCCCGGCGCCCATCGTGACGTCGGCCGCCGGGGGCGGGCCGGTTTCCGTCATTGGACCCGCGGCTCCTGCCCGGTGTCCGTCCTCTGCTGCCCGCCGCGGGCCATGCCGCTCTCCCGTTCGCGGGTCATGCCGCTCTCCCGTTCGCGGTCCTGCTCGGGCAGATGGACGTCGTCGATCCTGATGTTGACCTCGGTGACCTCGAGCCCGCACATCCGCTCGACGCCGTTGATGACGTTCTTCCGCACCGCGCCCGACAGCTCGGGGATCGCCGTCCCGTACTCGGCCACGAGGTCGAGGTCGATGGCGGCCTGCCGCTCGCCCACCTCGACCGACACGCCCTGCGAGACGCTCTCCTCGACGCCGACCATGCCACGCATGCTGCCCAGCGCGCGTGCCGTGCCTCCGCCCATGGCGTACACACCGGACACCTCGCGAGCCGCGAGTCCGGCGATCTTGGCCACGACACCATCGGCGATGGTGGTGGTGCCCTTGTCGGTGACCAGCGCGCTCGCCGGGCCGCCCTCGTACGTCCTGGCCTTCGGTACGGTCGCGGCCTGACTGGCCTCCGTGGACCGGTTAGACATTGTGTCCGACACGACCGTCACCCCCCTGTTTGTCCTCCCTAGTAAGGACTGATAACCGCCATGGACAGGGCTGATGCCCAACGAAAAGGACTTTGGGGGCATTTATCGACAATTCCTGACTTGCGGGAGGTTAGGCGTGTCGCGAGGGGGCGCAGGTTGGGCGGAGCCCCCGGCTGCGGCGATAGCCTTGTCGGGTGCGTATAGCGAGGTTCTCCACAGGCGATGGCGTGTCGTTCGGCGTGGTCGAGGGCGGCCCCGGCGAGGAGGTCGTCTCCACGGTCGCCGGTCATCCGTTCAACCAGGTGCAGTTCACCGGCGAGCGATACCCGCTGTCCCAGGTGAAGCTGCTGGCCCCGATGCTGCCGAGCAAGGTGGTCGCCATCGGCAGAAACTACGCCGAGCACGCGGCCGAGCTGGGCAACGAGGTGCCCGAGGAGCCGCTCATCTTCATGAAGCCGTCCACGTCGGTGATCGGCCACGGCGAGAACATCGCATACCCCACGACGCTGTCCGACCGCGTCGACTACGAGGGCGAGCTGGCCGTGGTGATCGGCAGGCTGTGCCGCGAGGTGCCGGTCGAGCGGGTCAAGGACGTCATCTTCGGCTATACCTGCGCCAACGACGTCACCGCGCGCGACCTGCAGAAGAAGGACGTGCAGTTCACCCGGGCCAAGGGGTTCGACACGTTCTGCCCGCTCGGGCCGTGGATCCAGACCGACCTCGACGCGAGCGACCTGGCCCTCACGACCACGGTCAACGGCGAGATCCGGCAGAGCGGGCGTACGAACCAGCTCATCAACGACATCCCCGCGCTGGTGGCCTACGTCAGCGCGGTCATGACCCTGATCCCCGGCGACGTCATCCTGACCGGCACCCCGGCGGGCGTCGGGCCCCTCCAGGTCGGCGACGAGGTCAGCGTCGGCATCGAAGGCATCGGCACACTCACGAACAAGGTGGTCTCCCGTGACTGACGTACGGGTGCGGTTCGCCCCGTCTCCTACCGGCATGTTCCACGTGGGCAGCGCCCGCGCGGCGCTGTTCAACTGGGCCGTGGCCCTGCAGTCCGGAGGGCGGTTCATCCTCCGCATCGAAGACACCGATGCCACGCGCAACCGGCCCGAGTGGACCGAGGGCATCATCTCGGCCCTCGACTGGATCGGCGTCAACGGCGGCAACCCGGCGTTCGAGGGCCCCTACTTCCAGTCGGCCTACGAGCCGCAGCACCGCGAGGCCGTGGCCAAGCTGCTGGCCGACGGCAAGGCCTACTACTGCGACTGCACCCGCGAGCAGGTCCAGGAGCGCACCGGCTCCCAGGACAAGGGCTACGACGGCCACTGCCGCGACCGCGGCCTCAGCGCGGGCGCGGTCCGCTTCCGCACGCCCGACGAGGGCGTCACGGTGGTGGAGGACCTGGTCCGGGGCCGGGTGGAGTTCCCCAACAACGCGCAGGAAGACTTCGTCATCGCGCGCAGCGACGGCTCGCCCCTCTACGTGCTGGCCAACGCCGTCGACGACATCACGCAGGGCATCACGCACGTGGCCCGCGGCGAGGAGCACCTGCCCAACGCGGCCAGGCAGGAGCTGCTGTGGCCCGCGCTGGGTGCCAAGCCGCCGGTCTGGGCGCATCTGCCGGTGATCGTCAACGAGCAGCGCAAGAAGCTGTCCAAGCGCCGCGACAAGGTCGCGCTCGAGGACTACCGCGCGGAGGGTTACCTGCCCGAAGCCATGGTCAACTACCTGATGCTGCTCGGCTGGGGGCCCGGCGAGGACCGCGAGATCATGCCGTGGTCGGAGATGGTGCCCCTGTTCCGCCTGGAGAACGTCAACCCGTCCAACGCGTTCTTCGACGAGAAGAAGCTGCGCGCGTTCAACGGCGAGTACATCCGGGCGCTGCCGCTGGAGATCTTCGAGGAGCGCTGCGCGCCCTACCTCGACCCCTCCTGGGACCGTGAGCTGTTCAGCAAGGTCGCGTCGCTGGCCCAGACCCGCATCTCCGTGCTGTCGGAGATCCGGCAGAACGTCGACTTCCTCTTCCTCGAGGAGCCGGTCTTCGACCAGGCGTCCTGGGACAAGGCGATGAAGAACTCCCCGGTGGAGATCCTCACCGACTACCTGGACCGGCTGGTGACGGTGAGCTGGGACCCCGAGTCGCTCAAGGAGGCGCTGGAGGAGGTCGGCACGGCCCACGGGCTCAAGCTCGGCAAGGCCCAGGCCCCCGTGCGCGTGGCGATCACCGGCCGGACGGTGGGCCTGCCGCTGTTCGAGTCGATCGAGGTGCTCGGCCGCGAGCGGGCCGAGGAGCGACTGCGCGCCGCCCTGGCCCGCCTGCAGGGCTGACAGCGACGCCCTGGCCCGACTGCGGGCTGACCCGGTGGCTCGACGCCCTGGCCGGCCTGTGGGGCGGACCCGGCGGCTCGGCCGGCGGCCCGGCGGTGGGTCGACTGGAGCGCCGCCCTTCTTCCGGCTGCTTGGCACACTTCCCGCGCCCCCGGTCCTTCTTCCGAAGGACCTCCACCGAAGTGCGGTGGATGGAGGGGCGCGGGTAGGACACGAAAGGCCCGATGGGCGGGCTCAGTCGAGGCCGCGGCGGGCGAGCAGCGGCTGGATGCTGGGCTCGCGCCCGCGGAAGTTGCGGAAGGCGGTCAGCGGGTCGAGGCTGCCGCCCCTGGAGAGCAGCTCACGGCGGAAGTGGTCGCCGTTGGCCCTGGTGAGCCCGCCGTTCTCCTTGAACCACTCCACGCTCTCCGCATCGAGCACCTCGCTCCAGATGTAGGAGTAGTAGCCGGCGCTGTAGCCGCCGGAGAAGATGTGCGCGAAGTAGTTGGTCCGGTAGCGCGGCCTGACCTGCGGTACGGCGATCTGGGCGGCTTCCAGGGCCGCCGCCTCGAACGCCTCGGGGTCGTCCACGGTCTCCCCGGGCGCCAGCCTGTGCCAGGCCCAGTCGAGCAGCGTGGCGGCCAGGTATTCGACGGTCTTGAAGCCCTGGTTGAACTTCTCCGCCGCCTGCAGCTTCTCCACCAGCTCGGCCGGCATGGGCTCGCCGGTCTCGTGGTGCTTGGCGTAGTTGGCCAGCACCTCGGGCCAGGTCGTCCACATCTCGTTGACCTGTGACGGGTACTCGACGAAGTCGCGGGGCACGCTGGTGCCGGACACGCGCGGGAACCGTACCTGCGAGAAGAGCCCGTGCAGCGCGTGGCCGAACTCGTGGAAGGCGGTGTTCACCTCGTCGTACGTCAGCAGCGTCGGCCCGGAGGCGGGCTTGGTGACGTTGAGGTTGTTGATCACCACGGGCCGCAGCCCGAACAGGAACGACTGGTCGACCAGGTTGTTCATCCACGCCCCGCCGCGCTTGGTCGCCCTCGCGTACGGGTCGAGCACGAACAGCCCCAGCCGGCTCCCGTCCTCGTTGAACACCTCGAACACCGTCACGTCGGGGTGGTATCCGCCGAGGTCGGGCCGCTCGGTGAAGGTGACGCCGTACAGCTTCTCGGCCGCGAAGAAGATGCCGTCACGGTAGACCCGGTTGAGCTCGAAGTACGGCCGCATGGCGCCCGCGTCGAAGTCATAGCGGGCCTGACGCACCTTCTCGGAGTAGTACGACCAGTCCCACGGCTCGACCTCGAACCCGGCCTGCGCGGTCAGCTCCTCGGCCTCCTTCCGCGCGTTGCGCACGGCGGGGCCGACGAGCTGGCCCAGCATCTCCTCGACCGCCTCGACGGTCTTGGCCGTCTGGTCGGCCACCACGTACGCGGCGTGGTTGGGGAACCCGAGCAGCGCCGCCCGCTCGGCCCGCAGCGCCGCCATCCTGGCCGCCAGCCTGAAGTTGCCCGGCGCCCGCCCCACGCTGAGCTCGTACAGCCTGCGGCGCACCTCGCGGTCGGTGAGCTGGGCCAGGCCCGGCTGGTCGGTGAAGTTGAGCAGCGGCAGGACGTACTTGCCGTCCTTGAGCAGCGACTCGATCTTCGCCTGGTCGAAGCCGTCGAGCTCCTTGGGGTCCTCCACGACCAGCGCCGACTCCGTCGACGCCTTCAGCAGGCTCTGCGCGAACTCCGTCGAGAGCTTCGACAGCTCCTCGTTGAGCTCCCGCAGCCGGTCCTGCTCCGGCTCGGACAGGTCGGCCCCGGCCCTGATGAAGTCGTCCCGGTACTTCTCCAGCAGCCAGGACTCCTCGGGGTCCGCCGACGACACCTGCTTGATCCGCGCCCACAGCGCCCGGTTGAGCCGGATGGCGTCCATGTGGCGGGTCAGCTGCGGAGAGATCTCCTTCTCGATCTCCATGATGCCGTCGGAGGTGTTGGAGGCGGCGACGGTGAAGAAGGCCGTGGCCGTGCGGTCAAGGATCCGCCCCGACCGCTCGAGCGCGGCGATCGTGTTGTCGAAGGTCGGCGGCTCGGAGTTGCCTGCGATCGCGTCGACCTCCGCCAGTTGCTCCGCCATGCCGCGCTCGAACGCGGGCAGGTAGTGCTCCTCGCGGATCTCGGCGAAGGGCGGCAGCTCGTACGGCAGGGAACTAGGGGCGAAGAACGGGTTTCCGGCCAACGGTGGGGCTCCTCCACGTGGTGTTTTGTCCCCTTCAGCTTGGCACGACCGGGCCCCTGCTGTGAGCCGCCGAGTAATCGTTTTGGTCTTAGCCCCGGAGCTGGGCTATTCTTTCGGACGTCGCCAAGAGCGCGCCTCGCAAGGGGCCGCCAGCGGTGGGGTATGGTGTAATTGGCAGCACGACTGATTCTGGTTCAGTTAGTCTAGGTTCGAGTCCTGGTACCCCAGCACTTCTTATTTCGCCAGTCTGTGCAGGATTTCGGTTATCTCCCGGTACGTTCTGGCCGTCGGCGCATGAGACGCCTCCACTGAGAAGACCCTGAAAGTGTTGTCCGGCGTAGCCGCGTCCGCTTCCTTGATCATCCGGTCCTGCAGCGCGAGTGGAATCATCTTGTCCCGCGTGTGCCTGATGTAGACGCGCGGCACTCGTCCCCACGCCTCCTTGCGCCCCCTGGCGTCGGCGCCGCCCACCTGGAGACTCTCATCCGGCAGCAACGTGTTGAGCAGGGCCAGCAGCTCACCCTCGCTCGCCTCGGCCATGAACGTCGCCTTCACCGCGTCCAGAAACTTCCTGTCGTTCGTCCGCCAGTTCATGCGGATCGCGCCGATCACCCTCGGATCGGCGATGATGCCGCCCGCCGCCACGCTCGCCGCGAGGCTCTCCTTACCCTCCGGTGTCGCCAGATAGTCGTTGGGCGAGCGCAGATCCGTGCAGCAGAACGCGGTGTCGTAGACGAGCAGGTCGATCAGCTCGGGCACCGCGTCGGCCGCCTTGGTGATGGTCGCGCCGCCCAGACTGCCGCCCACCAGGATCACCGGGCCGTGCTTCGAGGCCCGGCGCACGGTGTCCACCGTGGCCTCCACATAGTCGTCCAGCGTGACCCCCGCCATGGGCGACGGCAGCGTGGCCAGCTGCGCCAGGTCCTGCGGCGCCTGGTAGGCGCGGTGAAACTGCTGTTCGGGGCCGTGGCCCGGCAGGTTCACGCCCAGGGTCCGGTGGCCGCGCAGCGTCAGCTCGGGGTCGGTGCCGGCCACGCCGTTGGCGCCGGTCACGAAGACGTAGGTGGTCACGTCCTTGCGTGGCCCGGCCGCCGAGGCGCCCGCGGCGCCGGCCCCCGCTACGGCGGCGCCCGCGGCGCCGGCCCCCGCGACGGCGGCGAAGTGGAACATGTCTCTACGGGTCGGAAAGTTCATGACCCGATGGTCGCCCTGGCCGGACCGGCCGCACATCGCCTGCCCGGTTCGTCGGTCGGTGGATGCCCGTCATCCACCGATCGGTCGATGACGTGCCAGGCTATGAACTCATGAGCTGGCTCGACGGCCGTGAGCGCTGGGCTTTCCTGGGGCTCGCGTACGCACTGCTCGCGATCTCCGCGACCGCGGCCGCCCTCGTGGACGCGCCCGCCACCGCGTCCTGGCCGCTTCTTCGCTGGCCGGCGGGGCCGCTGGTGACCTGGCTCTCGCCGACCGCCGGGCCGGGCGCCGGCGCCCTGGCCGCGGGTTCCGTGGCGGGGTGGCCGGTGCCGGCGTCGGTCGCGGCGGTGTGGGTGGCGCCGATCGCGTGGCTGCACCCTCGCCGCGACCGGCACCGCGTGCTCGTCGTGGGCCACTATCTCGTCCTGATCGCCCTCGCGGGCGCGCTGGCCGCCGCGAGCCCCGCTTTCCTCCTGTTCTCGGCGATCGGCTACCCGCTGGCCATCGCCATGCTCCCGGCCCGGCTGGTCATGGCGGGCGTGACGCTCACCGCCCTCGTCAACGTGACCGCCCAGGCGGGCCCGGGCGCCGGAGACACCCTGCTCACCGTGATCGCGGGCGTGGCGCTCCCGCTGGTCATCGCCGGCTGGTACGTCGCGGGCGAGCACGACAAGCGCCGCCGCCTGGTCGAGCGGCTACGTGCCGCCATGGCCGAGAACGCCGACCTGAACGCCAGACTGCTCGACCAGGCCAGGCAGGCGGGCGTGCTCGACGAGCGGCACCGCGTGGCGGGCGAGATCCACGACACGGTGGCGCAGGACCTCGTCGCCCTGATCGGTCAGCTCGACGCCGCCGACCGGGCCTCCCTGGCCCCCGTGCGCCGCCGCCACCTCGATCAGGCCGCCGAGCTGGCCCGCCGGAGCCTGTCCGAGGCCCGCAGATCCGTACGCGCCCTGCGTCCCGAGCCGCTGGAGGACGCGAGACTCCCCGAGGCGATCACCGCCATGGCCGAGTCGTGGTCACGGTCGGCCGGTGTGGACCTCGTGCTCGAGATCACCGGCACGCCGGTCACGCTGGCCGCCGACGTGGAGGCCACGCTGTTCCGCGTCGCCCAGGAGGCGCTGGCCAATGTCGCCAAGCACGCCAGGGCCACCCGGACGGGCCTCACACTGTCGTACACGGACGAAACGGTCCTCCTTGACATTCGCGACGACGGGACCGGATTCGACCCGCAGAAGGCCGCTGACGGCTTCGGCCTCGACGGGATGCGGCAACGCGTCCGCGGCGTCGGCGGCACCCTGGCCGTCGAATCCGAACCGGGCCAGGGCACGGCCGTGGCCGCCGCCGTCCCCGCCATCCCCGCCGAAGACTCTCGCGAGACCGCCGTCCACGGAGGAGCCGGGCGAGGCGCGGTGGAAGGGCAGCCGGGTCTCCCGGACGGCCGATCGACCTCCGGGGAGCGCGATGGATGAGAGGCTGACCAGGGACGATCACCTGGGGGAGGAGGACCGATGCCGGTGAGGCTGCTGATCGCGGACGATCACCCCATCGTGCGCGACGGCCTGCGCGCGGCACTCGGCGGGGAGCCCGACCTCGAGATCGTCGGGGAGGCGGCCGACGGCGAGGAGGCCGTCCGCCTGGCCGCCGAGCTCCAGCCCGACATCGTCCTCATGGACCTGCGCATGCCCGGCATGGACGGCGTCACCGCCATCCGCCGCCTGCGCGGCACGGGTCCGCGGGTGCTGGTGCTCACCACGTTCGACACCGACGTCCTGCCCGCCCTCGAGGCGGGCGCCACCGGTTACCTGCTGAAGGACGCCCCTCCGGAGGAGCTGGTGCGTGCCGTCAGAGCCACCCACAGGGGCGAGACCGTCCTCGCTCCCGCCGCGGCCGGCCGTCTCGCCGACCACCTCCGCAGGCCGTCCAGGGGCAGCCTCAGCAAGCGCGAGCTGGAGGTGCTCCGCCTCGTGGCCGGGGGAGCGACGAACAAGGAGGCGGCGGCCTACCTGTTCATCAGCGAGGCCAGCGTCAAGACGCACCTGCTGCACATCTACGCCAAGCTCGACGTCCGTGACCGCGCCTCCGCTGTCGCCGAGGCCTACCGCCGCGGCCTCCTCACCCACTGACCCGCTCTTTCGAGCTCCGAAGTGGCGCCGGAGGGCCGATCTGATGGGCAGATAAGCGGTTTGGAGTGGTCTCCGGGGTGCGGTAGAGTTACCTGCGTTGCCGGGGAGACCCGGCACCAGCAGCTTGTGGACAGGGTCCCGTCGTCTAGTGGCCCAGGACGCCGCCCTCTCAAGGCGGTAGCGCCGGTTCGAATCCGGTCGGGACTACCACTTGTCACAAGCCCGCGAAGGTCCCGTCGTCTAGTGGCCCAGGACGCCGCCCTCTCAAGGCGGTAGCGCCGGTTCGAATCCGGTCGGGACTACGTCTACTCCACTCGCTCCGGTGCGTACAGCACCGGAGCGTTTCGCTTTTCCGGCCGAAGCACCTAGCCCCGGGCCGGAGGCACCACCCGTATCCCGAAGCCGTACGAGCCGATGGCACCGGCGACGCCCAGGAAGAGCAGGCTGTAATGCTCCTGGCCCCGTGCGCGGTCGCGTCATGCAATGATCAAGGCCCTCGCCTGAAAGACGAGGGCCTTGATCAAAAGCGGCGGGTCACGCCGAGCGGGCCTTGAAGAGGGCGCGGCGGGCCGCCTTGGCGACCTGCTTGTCCGGGTGGACCTGGGAGATCAGGTCCAGGAGCTCCTCGACATGCGCGTGCGGGATCCGCCAGACCACCTCGAGCAGGCTGTTGACCATCTCGGGCCCGATGTCCCGCAGGCTGCTCACGAACTCCGACCGCCCCAGACCGGCGGAGATGGTCCACATGTCCAGGATCAGCCAGTGCGTGTCGTCCTGGGTGGGCTCGGGCGCTCCCTCGATCCCCAGCTGGCTCAGGTGGGTGGCGGCGTAGGGCCGCAGCGAGGGCTGCTTGAGCGCCGCCTGCCAGGCCGGTACGGCGGCCTCGCCCAGTGTGCCGACCACGCTGGCCGCCTGCACCCTGATCAGCGCGTCGCTCTCGTCCTCGGCCGCCGCCTCCAGCAGCTCCTCGGCCGCCTTCTCCGGCTCCCGCAGGCGCATCCACGCCGCGAACTCCGCGTCGGCCTCGTCCTCCGGCAGCTCCGCGCTGAGCGCCAGCAACTCGTGGGCGCTCATGGACTCGATCGCGGGCCGCGCGTCCACCTCGATGTCGGCGTCGTCCACCAGGTGGACGACGCCCTCGGTGCCGAGCGGCGTGAGCCGGACGGTGTCGCCGTCGAGCTCGACCATGCCGTAGCCGATCAGCCAGTCGATCGCGGGCGTCAGCGGGTCGCCCGCCGCCTCCCACGCGTCCGCTCCCAGCTCGTCGAGGTCGGCTGCGGCCTCGGCCAGGTCCTGTCCCAACTCCGCGCGGTCACGGGCGCCGCCCGCCAGCAGCAGGCGTACCAGCAGGCCCCGCGTCAGGCCCGTCAGCGCCATCGTGAGGTCTTCGTCGTCCAGCTCCGGGTCGCCGTAGTCGACCGAGTGGAGACCCAGCATCCAGGCGTCGAGCACGTCCTCGTCGTCGTCGAACGGCCACTCCGACGTGTCGTCCTGCACCGCCACCGTGTTGCCTTCACCGGGCTGGAGGAACTCCAGGTCCACGGCCAGGTTCCAGATGTTCCAGAGCTGCGGGACCGCCTCGGCGATCGGGCCGTCGGTCTCGGGCCTGGGCAGCTCGACGGCCGCCAGCGCCTCCTCCACCTCGGCGTCGGTCAGCAGGGTGTCCTCGCCCACCCGGCGGCCGGACCCCACCCACAGGGCGAGGTCGCGGGCCTTGGCGACCAGCGGCGCCTGCCGCGCCGCCTCGGCCAGCTCCGAGTCGGGCCGCAACCGGATCGTGTCGAGATCGGCGAGCTCGTCCGCGAACGACTCGAAATCGCCAAGATCGCCGACCTCGTCCTCCTCGTCGTCGCCCTCGGCGTCGTCCAGCAGCTCTTCCATGAGGTCGACGAACTCGTCCTCGACGTCGTCCAGCTCCGCCTGCAGATCGGCGAGGGAGTCCGAGCCCTTGGCCAGCCTGCCGGTCTGGGAGAGGAACGTGAGGTACGCGTCCACGGCCGGGAGCATCCCGTCGGCGGCGGCGTCGGGATCCTCCACGACCTTGGGCATGCGATCGAGCAGCAGATTACGCAGGTCGGCGCGCTTCCAGGTGCCGAGGTCCTGCGAGAAGGCGAGACGGTGCCAGAGTGCGGCAGGCCCCACGAGCTCGGGATCGCTTCCGGGCGCGTTCGCACGCGCCCACATGATGAACTCTTCGAGCAGGGGTCGCAGCTCAGTGGCGGCTACCTCGATGCGATCTGTCACCCACTCAGGCTAGTGCGCCCACGAGGCACTCGGCTCCCCAAATTCCTGCTTTCTCCGATCATGACGTGCGACGCATTGCCTCCGTTATACGTTCGGCGGCCGCCATGACGGGCACCGCGTGGAGCCGTCCGGGGGCCCTCGTGAGCCGTTCGATGGGGCCGGAGACCGACACGGCGGCGATCACCTTGCCGCCGCTGCCCCTGATGGGGGCCGACACGCTGGCCACACCCTGCTCACGCTCGCCGACGCTGTGGGCCCAGCCGCGGCGCCGTACGGAGGCGAGGGTGGCGGCGCTGAACTTGGCCCCGCGCAGCCCCCGGTGCAGCCGGTCCGGCTCCTCCCAGGCCAGCAGGATCTGCGCCGCCGAGCCCGCCGTCATGGGCAGCGCGGAGCCCACCGGCACGGTGTCGCGCAGGCCGCTGGCGCGTTCGGCGGCCGCCACGCAGACGCGCTCGTCGCCCTGGCGGCGGTAAAGTTGCGCGCTTTCTCCGGTGAGATCCCTGAGCTGCATCAGCACGGGCGCGGCCACCGCGAGCAGCCGGTCCTCGCCGGCCGCGGTGGACAACTCGGAAAGTCTCGGACCCAGGACGAATCTGCCCTGTGTGTCGCGACTCACAATGCGGTGATGCTCAAGTGCGACGGCCAGCCGATGGGCCGTGGGGCGGGCCAGGCCGGTGGCCTGGACGAGCTGCGCCAGTGAAGCGGGGCCCGCTTCGAGGGCATTGAGTACAAGAACGGCCTTGTCGAGTACTCCGACTCCGCTAGAGTTGTCCATACACCGATACTGCCGTCTCGACATATGAGAAAGCAAGTCGGAGGCAAACTCCCCGGAAGGGGTGTACCAGTCCCCGAAGCGGCGACCAGCGGGGACCGGGCCTCAGAAGTGGTGCGATGGCGCATCGCGAACTATCAGGAGGAGATCATGGGCCGCACACTGGCCGAAAAGGTCTGGGAGCAACACGTAGTCCGGCGCGCCGAGGGCGAACCGGACCTGCTCTACATCGACCTGCACCTCATCCACGAGGTGACCAGCCCGCAGGCGTTCGACGGGCTCCGTCTCGCCGGTCGGAAGGTGCGGCGGCCCGATCTCACGATCGCCACCGAGGACCACAACGTGCCGACCGTGCTCGGCCCGATCGCCGACCCGGTGTCCAAGACGCAGGTCGAGACGCTGCGCAAGAACGCCGCCGAGTTCGGCATCAGGCTCCATCCGATGGGCGACGCCGGTCAGGGCGTGGTGCACATCATCGGCCCGCAGTTCGGGCTGACGCAGCCGGGCATGACGATCGTGTGCGGCGACTCCCACACGTCGACGCACGGCGCGTTCGGCGGCATCGCGTTCGGCATCGGCACCTCCGAGGTCGAGCACGTGCTGGCCACGCAGACGCTGCCCGCGTACCGGCCCAAGACGATGGCCATCGAGGTCTCCGGCGAGCTGCCCACGGGCGTCACGGCCAAGGACCTGATCCTGGCCATCATCGCCAAGATCGGCACCGGTGGCGGCCAGGGCTACATCGTGGAGTACCGCGGCGAGGCCGTCCGCAAGCTCTCCATGGAGGGCCGGATGACGGTCTGCAACATGTCGATCGAGGCGGGCGCCCGCGCCGGCATGATCGCGCCGGACGAGACCACGTTCGAGTACCTCAAAGGCCGCCCGCACGCGCCCGAGGGCGAGGCGTGGGACCAGGCCGTCGAATACTGGAAGTCGCTGCGCACCGACGACGACGCCGTGTTCGACAAGGTCGTGGAGATCGACGCCTCGACGCTGACCCCGTACGTCACGTGGGGCACCAACCCCGGGCAGGGCCTGCCGCTGGGCGAGTCCGTCCCGTCCCCGGAGAGCTTCTCCGACCCCGTCGAGCGCTCGGCCGCCGAGCGGGCCCTGCAGTACATGGGCCTGACCGCCGGCACGCCGCTGCGCGAGATCGAGGTCGACACGGTGTTCGTCGGCTCGTGCACCAACGGCCGCATCGAGGACCTGCGCTCGGCCGCCGAGATCCTGCGCGGCCGCCAGGTGAAGACCCGCACGCTGATCGTGCCCGGCTCCATGCTGGTCAAGCTGCAGGCCGAGCAGGAGGGCCTGCACGAGGTGTTCAAGGCCGCCGGCGCCGAGTGGCGCGAGGCGGGCTGCTCGATGTGCCTGGGCATGAACCCCGACACGCTCCAGCCCGGTGAGCGCAGCGCCTCCACCTCCAACCGCAACTTCGAGGGCCGCCAGGGCAAGGGTGGCCGCACCCACCTGGTGTCGCCGCAGGTCGCCGCCGCGACCGCCGTGACCGGCCGCCTCACCGCGCCCGCCGACCTCTAAAGGAGCCACTTCCCATGGACGCTTTCACCACCCACACCGGTACGGCGGTGCCGCTGCGCCGCAGCAACGTGGACACCGACCAGATCATCCCGGCCGTCTGGCTCAAGCAGGTCAGCCGCACCGGATTCGAGAAGGGCCTGTTCGCGGCCTGGCGCGAGGACCCCACGTTCGTGCTGAACGACCCGTCCTACGAGGGCGGCTCGATCCTCGTCTCCGGTCCCGACTTCGGCACCGGCTCCTCGCGCGAGCACGCGGTCTGGGCGCTGCAGCAGTACGGGTTCCGCGTCGTGATCGCCGCCCGCTTCGGTGACATCTTCAGGAACAACTCCACGAAGATGGGCCTGCTGCCGGTCGTCCTGCCGGGCGACAAGGTCGAGGCTCTGCAGACGGCCGTCGAGGCGGACCCGAAGCTGGAGGTCACCGTCGACCTGGCCGAACGCCAGGTCCGCTGGGCCGGCGAGGTCGTGCCGTTCGAGATCGACGACTACACCCGCTGGCGGCTCATGGAAGGCCTTGACGACATCGGGCTGACCCTGCGTCACGCCGACGAAGTGGCGGCGTACGAGAATGGTCGGCAGCCATGGCTGCCGACGACCGTCTAGAAGACGACGAACTGGCGCGGCGGTTGCGCGAGGCGCACCGCCGCGTCCGCATGCTTCCGGCGGCCGAGAAGGCCAGGCTGGCCCGTCGTTACCTCGCGATCTGCGATCTGGCGAAGCGGGATCCGGAAAGAGCCGCCGCCCGCCTTGACGCCTTTCTGGCCTCGCTCGACACGCCACGTAGTGAGGAAAACACGTTCGGTGATTGAGTTCCTCCGTGATCCAGCCTACTTTCGAGCGCGTAAGGGGTTTCTACGTCGAACTCGTGAGCTGGAACCCCGAGCCGTAACTGGGGGAGCAGGACTTTCATGAACAAGCGAGAACTCGTCGAGGCCATCGCGGATCGGGTGGGCGACAGGAAGACGGCCACCGAGGCCGTCAACGCGGTCATCGACGCCATCCAGAAGGCCGTGGCCAGCGGCGACAAGGTCTCGATCACGGGCTTCGGCGCGTTCGAGATGGTGAACAAGCCCGCCCGCACGGCCAGGAACCCGTCCACCGGCGCGGAAATCAACGTTCCCGAGAGCTGGGGGCCGAAGTTCCGCCCGGGATCCGACTTCAAGGAGCTGGTCAACCAGGGCGGCAAGAAAGTCGGAAAGAAGAAGTAGTCACAGCGCAGCTGCACGCCCGGGCCCTGGGCCCGGGCGTTCGCTTTTGGCCGGGCAATCCGCCCGGAGCGTCTCGGCCCTCGATTAGTCGGCGTCGTTCGCGGGGCGCGGTTGCGCGAATGCGGCCGGGACCGGGAAGGTCGAGAGCGTGATGTAGGTGATCTCCCCGCCGGCCACCGCGAGGTTGACCCGCTGGCCCGTGCGCAGCAGCCGCAGCGGCCCCGCGTCGAAGGCGGGCGTGCCGAACTCCAGCACGGTCCCGTCGTCCAGGAACACCGTGCCCGATCGCGTGGCCTCGTCGAAGCTGCGTACCGTCCCCTGCACGCAGATCAGCGTAATTGGTTTGCCCCTGCCCTGCGAGGCAAGAAAGATCTCTTGTCATGGTGCGTGCGGGCGACTTCTGGCGATTCGTGTGGGCGAACGGTGTCACGCAGATGGGCACCCAGGTCACGGTCGTCGCCCTGCCGCTGACGGCGCTTCTCGTCCTGGACGCCGGAGCCTTCGAGCTCGGCCTGCTGTCGGCGGCCGAGATGCTCGCCTTCCTGCTGATCGGCCTGCCCGCGGGCGTGTGGGTGGACCGGGCGCGCCGCCGCCCGATCCTCATCTGGTCCGACGTCGCGCGCGGCGTGGCGCTGCTGTCGATCCCGGTGGCGGCCTGGCTCGGCGTGCTGACGCTGCCCCAGCTCTACGCCGTCGCCCTGGTGCTGGGAGTGGGCACGGTCTTCTTCGACGTCGCCCACATGAGCTTCCTGCCCGCCATCGTGACCAAGGACCGCCTCGAACGCGGCAACGGCGTCCTGGAGGTCACCAGGACCGCCTCGCTGCTCGCGGGGCCGGGCGTCGGAGGCTGGATGGTGGCGGCGTTCACCGCGCCGATCGCGCTGCTCGCCGACGCCGTCAGCTACCTCGTCTCGGCACTCCTGCTGTCGGGCGTGCGGGCTCAGGAGAGCCCGCGGCGCGGCGAGCGCAGGTTACTGCGGCACGAGGTGGCCGAGGGCATCACGTTCGTCGCCAAGGAGCGGGTCCTGCGCAGGATCGCGGTCGTCGGCGCGCTGACCATGATGGCCAACAGCATCTGCGCGGTCGGCCTGCCGCTCTACCTGTTCAAGGAGCTCGGCCTCGGCTCGGGCCTGTACGGGCTGCTGCTGTCGGCCGCCGCCGTCGGCTCCCTCGTGGGCGCCGCGCTGGTGGCCCGCGTCACGGCCCGCTTCGGCACCGGCCGCACCCTGTACGGCTCCGCCGTCCTGGCGACCCTGCTCTACCTGCCCGCCCTGGCGACCGGCCCCGGCTGGCGGCTGCTGATCTATCCGGTGGCCGCGTCGCTGTTCGGGATGGCCAGCTCGATCTTCGGGATCGCCCAGCTCAGCTACCGTCAGCGCATCACCCCCGAGCACCTGCTCGGCCGGGTCAACGCCAGCATGCGCTTCCTGATGTGGGGCGCCTTCCCGCTGGGCGGCCTGGTCGGCGGCGCGCTGGGGGAGTGGTTCGGCGGCTACGCGGTCTTCGCCGCGGGCGTGGCCCTGACGGGCCTGTCACATCTGGCGGTGGTGACCTCGCCCGCCATCATGAAGGCGCCCGTGCCCCTCTCATGAGAGCCACAGCTCGGTTCTCATGAGAGCCACAGCTCGGTTCTCATGAGGGCCACAGCTCGGCGACCACCGCGGCCGTGTGCCGGCCGAGGCCCAGCGCGATGGCCGCGCGCAGGTCGTCGGGGGTGTCCACGTCACGCCGTACGGAGTCGATCCCCGGCAGGCACAGCTCCTTGGCCCCGCCCGCCAGATGCCTGGCCCGCGACTCCCCGCCGAACCTCGGCGTGAACGGCATGCCGGGCCGTACCCCGTAGAAGGTCGTCCCGACGTCGAGCGCGTCCGGCACGAACGCCTGGTCCAGCTCGGCCGCCGCCGACAGCGCCACCCCCAGCTCCGACGAGCGCAGGGCAGGAAGGTCCGCCTGGAGCGCCCCGACCGCGTCGCCGGGCGCGACGCGTACGGCGTGGGCGGCCCCCGTCCGCAAGGCGGTGTTCAGCCCGCGGTCCGGGTCGCGCACCACCTCGGCCCCCAGCGCGCCCAGCGGCCCCGCGGCGGCGGGATCGGCCGTCACCACGATCACCCGGGCGACGTGCGCGCACGCGAGCGCCGCCGCCACGGTGTCGCTGGCCACTGCCACTGCCAGCCGGATGCGATGCGGGCCCGTCGCCGCGGCCAGCCTCGTCTTCGCCGCGACCAGCGTCTTCACCGGGATCACCAGAGACCAGCGGATGCTCATAGTCTTAAGGATCCCGCCTCGACATCCCGCGCGGCCACCCGGGAGACTTGGGGCGCACCCCGTAAGTGTTGGAGGAGTCCATGAGCCGCCCCACGCGCCCGTCGCGTTTCTGGGAAACTTTGGCAGTAGTTATCGTGAAACCACTGTCCCGGCTCCTGGTCAAGAGGGACTGGCGCCGAGGGGAGCGCATCCCGCGCACCGGCGGCGTGATCATCGCGACCAACCATCTCTCCTGGACCGACCCCGTCCTGCTCTCCCACTTCCTCTACAACAACGGCCGCTGGCCGGTGATCCTGGCCAAGGCCGCGCTGTTCAAGGTGCCGTTCCTGGGCAGGGCCGTGACGGGGCTGCTCGCCATCCCCGTCTACCGCGACAGCGCAGAGGCGGCCAATTCGCTGCACGTCTCCGCTCAGCGGCTCAAGGACGGCTGCGCGATCCTGTTCTACCCCGAGGGCACCTGCACCCGCGACCCTGGCCTGTGGCCCATGGTGGGCAAGACGGGCGCGGCCCGGCTGGCGCTGGAGAGCGGCGCGCCTGTCATCCCGGTGGCGCACTGGGGCGCGCATGAGCTGCTGCCCTATGGGGAGAAGAAGCCCAGACTGTTCCCGCGCAAGACCTTCCACGTGACGGTGGGGCCCCCGGTGGACCTGTCGAAGTACGAGGGCAGGCCGATGCACGCGAGCGTGTTGCGCGAGGCGACGGCCGACATCATGGCGGCCATCACCGAGCAGCTCGCCGAGCTGCGCGGCGAGAAGGGTCCCGAGACTCCCTACGATCCGTCCAGGCGGTGATGGCATGACGAAGGTGGCCGTTTTCGGCACGGGTTCGTGGGGCACCACGTTCGCGATGATCCTCGCGGAGGCCGGCAACGAGGTCACGCTGTGGGGGCGCAGGCGTGAGCTGGTCGAGGCGATCGACCGCGACCACATGAACCCCGACTATCTGCCGGGCGTCTCGCTCCCCGAGAAGCTGCGCGCCACGACCGACCCGGCGCGGGCGCTCGACGGGGCCGAGTTCGTGGTGCTGGTCGTGCCGTCGCAGCAACTGCGGCCCAACCTCGCCGCCTGGCGCGAGCACATCCCGCCGAACGCGGTCCTGGTGAGCCTGATGAAGGGCATCGAGCTGGGCACGACCAAGCGGATGAGCGAGGTCATCCGCGAGGTCGCCGAGGTCCCCGAGGAGCGCGTCGCGGTCGTCTCGGGTCCCAACCTGGCCAAGGAGATCGCCGGGCGCCAGCCCGCCGCCACGGTCGTCGCCTGCGCCGACAAGTCGGTCGCCGCCCGTCTCCAGGCGATCTGCCACCTGCCGCCGTGGTTCCGCCCGTACACCAATCCCGACGTGGTCGGCGTCGAGCTCGGCGGCGCCGTGAAGAACGTGATCGCGCTGGCCGTGGGCGTCTCCGCGGGCATGGGCATGGGCGACAACGTCAGCGCCATGCTCATCACCAGGGGGCTGGCCGAGATCTCCCGCCTGGGGGCTGCGCTCGGGGCCGACCAGCACACGTTCGCGGGGCTCGCCGGGATGGGAGACCTCGTGGCGACCTGCACCTCGCCGCTGTCGCGCAACCGCACCTTCGGCGAGAACCTCGGCAGGGGCATGACCCTCGAGGAGGTCGTGGCCGCCACCAAGCAGACCGCGGAGGGCGTGAAGTCCTGCGAGTCCGTCCTGGAGCTGGCCAGGAAGCATGACGTCGAGATGCCGATCACCGAGGTCGTCGTCGGGGTGGTGCACGACGGCATGTCTCCCGCCGAGGCGGGCATGCTGCTGATGTCCCGCTCACCGAAACCCGAGCGTTACGGCATCTAACACACCGGGAGAAAGACCTGATTACGGCGTGCTCGGCTCGCTGTGACCGGGACACCCCGGTAGATTCGGACACCATGAGCAAGCCACGCGTCGCCGTCGTTTTCGGAGGCCGCAATTCTGAGCACGCCGTGTCCCTGATGGGCGCGGGCAGTGTGCTGGATGCGATCGACAGGAGCAAGTACGAGGTGATCCCCATCGGGATCGCCCAGGACGGCAGGTGGGTGCTGGCCGCTTCCGACCAGCGGTTCGCCATCGAGTCGGGCGAGCTGCCCGTCGTCGACACCTCGGGCGCGGCGCTGGCGCTGCCGTCCGGGGGGAGTGCGCTGGTGGCGTACGACTCCGGCAGCATCCCCGTGGAGCTCGGCTCCGTGGACGTGGTCTTCCCCGTCATGCACGGGCCGTTCGCCGAGGACGGCACGATCCAGGGGCTGCTGGAGATGGCGGGGGTGCGCTATGTGGGCTCCGGCGTGCTGGCCAGCGCCGTGGGCATGGACAAGGCGTACATGAAGACCGTGATGGCCGCCGCGGGCCTGCCGACCGGTCCCTATGTCGTCGTACGCGACCGCGACTGGCGGCTCGACCGTGGCCGCGTGCTCAAGGAGGCGGAGTCGCTCGGCTGGCCGGTGTTCGTCAAACCCGCCAGGGCCGGCTCGTCGCAGGGCATCTCCAAGGCCTCGGACCTGGCGGAGCTGGAGGCGGCCGTGGAGTTCGCCAGGCAGCACGACCCCAAGGTGCTCATCGAGGCGGCGATCGCGGGCCGGGAGATCGAGTGCGCGGTGCTGGAGTCGCTCGGCGACGAGCCCGCGGTGGCGTCGGCGCCCGGCGAGGTGAAGGTCGAGGGCGGCCAGGAGTTCTTCGACTTCGAGGCGAAGTACTACCCCGACCAGATGTCGCTCACCGTGCCCGCCGACATCCCCGAGGAGACGGCCGAGGAGCTGCGGGCGATGGCGGTGCGCGCGTTCGAGGCGCTCGACTGCGAGGGGCTCGCGCGGGTCGACTTCTTCTACACGCCCGACGGCGAGCTGGTCCTCAACGAGATCAACACCATGCCCGGCTTCACGTCGCTGTCGGTGGCGCCGCAGCTCTGGGCCGCCTCGGGCCTGGACTACCCGGCGCTGGTCGACCGGCTCATCCAGCTCGCGCTGTCACGGCCGACAGGGCTGCGTTGACATCTCATCCAGTGGCTTGTGCTGCCCCGGCCGACGCTCAGCGGGGCGGCGTCGAGACCTGGGAGATCGGCTTCGACAGGTCCGCGAGCACCTCGGCGGCCACGTGGTCGCCGCCGACCGTGACCTCCACGTAGGCCGTGTCCGTCACCGCGGTGAACAGGGTGGGCTTGTCCGGATCGGCGAACCAGCCCACCCCGCCGACCTCCTGGAGCTGGTCGGTGGGCGCCATCCTGGCCGGCCTCGGCACGCCGCAGCGCAGCGCGATGGCGGCATCGCCCCAGACGGCCACGTACGGCGACTCCGGTGTGGAGGTGCCACGTCCGGCGCCGTCGAGCGTCTGGGGCAGCAGCTTCGCCAGCTTGTCGCAGGCCGCCACCGCGTCGCCCTGGGGCTTGGGCGGATCGACCTGCACGGTGCCGCCGCAACCGGCGAGTGCCAGGAGAACGAGCAGGACGGCGGCGGCACGCATGCGACGACTACCTTCAGATGTGAACGATCGGACAGGTAAGAGTACGCGTGATGCCCTCCACTGCCTGAATCTGAGCCACCACGAGCTTGCCCAGCTCGTCGACGTTGTTGGCCTCCGCGCGCACGATGACGTCGTAGGGACCCGTCACGTCTTCTGCCTGGGTGACGCCGGGAATCCCGGAAATCTCCTGAGCCACCGCGGCAGCCTTGCCGACCTCGGTCTGAATAAGGATGTAGGCCTGCACCATCACGTCCTCCCAGGCGATTGGATCACGCCGAAGGGCCACCGTACCCTGTGTGCATCAGGAGGTGCGTCATCACAGTCGGAGATCTCGGCGAATTCGGAGTGATAAATCGTATTACCGGACGTCTGCCCCAGGGCGCGGCAGTGATGCTAGGCCCGGGTGACGACGCCGCTGTCATCGGCGCGTCCGACGGCCGTGTGGTGGTCTCGACGGATCTGCTGATCGAGGGCAGGCACTTCCGGCGCGATTGGTCCAGCGGCTATGACGTGGGCCGCAAGGCCGCGGCCCAGAACCTCGCCGACGTGGCGGCCATGGGCGCCGAGCCGACGTCCATCGTGGTCGGGCTGGGGATGCCCGCCGACCTCCCGTTGAAGTGGCTGGACGACCTCACGGACGGGTTCCGCGACGAGTGCGCCGTGGTCGGGGCGAGCGTGGCCGGGGGCGACATCACGAGATGCGACCTGGTGGTCATCGGCGTGACCGCGCTGGGCGACCTGGGCGGACGGGCGCCCGTGACGCGCTCCGGGGCCAGGCCCGGGCAGGTGGTGGCGGTGACCGGCCGGCTGGGGTACGCCGCCGCCGGGTGGGCGCTGCTGGAGGCGGGCGTGCCGCTGAACGCCGTTCTCGAGGAGGCCGTGGTGGCGCATCGGCGGCCCTGCCCTCCGTACGCGATGGGGCCGCAGGCGGCGGCGCTGGGCGCGAGCGCGATGCTGGACGTCAGCGACGGGCTGCTGCAGGATCTCGGCCACGTCGCCGAGGCCAGCGGCGTGCGTATCGAGCTGGATCCGGGGGCGTTCGCGGTGGGGGAGCCCGTGGCCGTCGCGGCGAAGGAGCTGGGGTCCGACCCACTGGAGTGGGTGCTCACGGGCGGTGAGGACCACGCGCTCGCCGCGGTTTTCCCCTCAGAGGTACGACTGCCGCCATCGTGGCAGGTCGTGGGCCGGGTGATCGAGGGTGAGGGCGTTCTGGTGCGCGGGCGCGAGATCGGCCGGCGCGGGTGGGATCACTTTCGGTAACACCTTGTCCCGATTTACGTGACATTTTCCCGATTTGAGGTGGGACTACGGGGATTGTTGTGACAACGGTGTAGCGAAGGTGTTATGAAGATTGGCGGCCACTGTAACCGCGAGAAAGGGCAGCCATGGGCCGCCACGGCACAGGTGGATCCGACGACGGGGAAGAACGGGGGAGCGACAGCGCATTCTGGGGTCCTGACGAGCAGGCCGAGCCGCCGGGCTGGCCCTCGTTGCCGGACGCACCCGAGGTGACGGGCCAGTGGGCTCCCATGCCGCGGCGCACGGACGGACCGCAGCCGCGCGGGCCGCAGCCCGAGCCGTTCGAGACCACCGGGGCCTTCGCGCTGCCCAACGACCTCGCCGGCGGCGTCTCCCCGGCCAACGACCCCGCGCGTGCCTTCCCGCCGCCGAGCTCAGGGGAGGAGGCCGGGCCGTTCGAGACGACGGGCGCTTTCGTCCGTCCGTCGGAGTGGGGCCCTCCCGCTGACCACCCCGGCCCTGGTGCCGAACGAGGCCCTTTCGACCCGCCTGGTCCCTTCGACGGGCCCATGGAGCGCACGAGCTTCTTCGGCGGCCCGGACGCGCCCGGTCCCTCTGAGCGCACGGCTTTCTTCGGCGGCCCGGACGCGCCCGGTCCCTCTGAGCGCACGGCTTTCTTCGGCGGCCCGGACGCGCCCGGTCCTTCGGAGCGCACGGCCTTTTTCGGCGGCCCGGACGCGCCCGGTCCCTCTGAGCGCACGGCCTTCCTCAACGGCCCCGATGTGCAGGGCGACGCTTTCGCCGGGCCTCATGGCGACCGTACCGGACGGTTCGACGTCCCCATGTCGGCCGGCCCGCCCGAGCCAGGCGACGTCAAGGTGGCCGGGGAGCCGACGGCCGTGCAGACGCCTGCCTGGGCGAACGCCGAGACCGGCTTCCTCGGCCCCGACTGGTCGCAGGACGGCGGCCACGGCGGCTTCGACGAGCCGGACGAGCCCAAGGGCCGCCGTGGGCGCCGTAACGGCGGACGCGGTGGTGGCGGCGACGACGTGCTCGCCGCGCCCTCCTCGGGCGGTGGCAAGGGCCGGGTCGCGCTGCTCTCGGTCGCCGCCGTGGCCGTCGTGCTGGGTGGCACCGTGGCGGGCGTCAAGTTCATGAGCTCGCCGAGCGATCCCGGCAAGTGCGCGGGTAAGACCTGCGCCGCCGTACAGGCGACCAGTAACCAGCCCGGCCCCGACGTCTCCCAGCCGAGCGAGGAGGAGACCGAACCTTCGGAGGAGCCGACGGAGGAGCCGTCCGAGAAGGACACCAAGCCCTCCACGACCCCTTCGCCGACGGCCTCCTACAGCGCCCGCACGCCGCGGCGCACCTCGTCCGCCACGCCGACGCCGACCAAGACCAAGGTGAAGAAGTCCAAGCAGCCGACGGAGGACCCGACACCGCCGCCGGTCGAGGAGAGCGTCTCCGAGACCCCGACCGAGGAGCCGTCGACGCTGGACGACTCCGACACCGGTGGCGCACCCACCAGCGGCGCCACGCCCGTCCCCAGCAATACGGGCACCTTCGGCTCCGGGGCCGGCTCGATGAACGTCCGGCAGGTCATCAAGCAGGGCGTGCTCACCTACAAGGCCGACATGACGCTCAAGAACACGTCCCAGCAGACGATCGAGAACCCCACCCTGTCCGTCCCCGTCGAGGGCAAGGTCATGAGCGTGTCCGGCGCCCAGTGGACCCAGGACGGCGACCTGCTCATCCTCGACCTGTCGGCGTCGCTGGCATCGGGCGACTCGCTCGCCGTCTCGTTCACCGCCACGGGCAAGGGTGAGAAGGCCGCGAACTGCGGGCTGGTCAGCGGGGCCTGCGCCGTCAGCTGAGTGGTTGGATGGGGGATATGACTCCTCCCCGCGTGCTGACCGTCGCCGGCTCCGACTCAGGGGGCGGCGCGGGCATCCAGGCCGACCTGAAGACCATGATGGCCATGGGCGTCCACGGCATGAGCGTCATCGCCGCGGTGACGGCGCAGAACTCGCTGGGCGTCCAGGGCTACTGGGAGCTGCCGCCCGAGGCCGTGCGGGCGCAACTCGACTCGGTGCTCGGCGACATCGGCGCGCAGGCGGTGAAGACCGGCATGCTGGCCTCTCCCGTCCTGGTCGAAACGGTGGCCGGTGTGCTCGGCTCGTACGCCGCCCCGGTGGTCGTGGACCCTGTCGGGGTGTCGAAGCACGGCGACGCGCTGCTCGCGCCCGAGGCCGTCGAGACGGTCCGGACACGGCTGCTGCCCGTGGCCACCGTGGTGACGCCGAACCTGTGGGAGGTGGAGCAGCTCACCTCCGTCAAGGTCGAGGACGAGGACGGGCTGCGTCGGGCCGCGGACGCCATGCTGGAGCTGGGGCCGACCTGGGCGCTGATCAAGGGCGGCCACCTGCCCGGGGCGCCGGTGGACCTGCTCACGGACGGCACCAGCGAATACCGCTTCACCGCCGAACGCCTCGACAACCGCCACACCCACGGCACGGGCTGCACACTGGCCTCCGCCATCGCCTCCCGGCTCGCGCTGGGTGACGACGTGCCGGAGGCGGTGGGCAAGGCGAAGGAGTACGTGACGGGGGCCATCGCCCGAGGCTTCCCCTTGGGCGCCGGCATCGGACCGGTGGACCACGCCTGGCGCTGGCGCTGACCGCCGATCCCTGAGCCCCTTCTACGGGCCGCCTGCCGCCGCAGCGCCTGCCATCGCAGCACAGTGCCCGGTGCCGCCAGGACGCCTGTGGTCGCGCCCGAGGCACGAAAACGCGCAAGCCCGCGGCTCCGCAAGGAGCGACGGGCTTGCGCGAGAAAGTGTGGACTTAGCGGGTGACCTTGCCCGCCTTGATGCACGAGGTGCACACGTTCAGCTTCTTCGGCGTGCCGCCGACGACCGCGCGGACCGTCTGAATGTTGGGGTTCCAACGACGACGGGTACGGCGGTGGGAGTGGGACACGTTGTTGCCGAAGGTCGGGCCCTTGCGGCAGACATCGCAGACGGAAGCCACGGTTCGCTCCTTAAAACAGTCGATGTAGCCCTGTCCGCGGATGCTTTCCGGGCGGAGGGCATGCCGGGACAACCGGCCAGCCAGACGAGAATATCCGATCCACACCGATGGGCGCGAACTGGAACGCTGGACCGCAGGCCCGGCGGCGATATTCTCCATCGACAACGGTAGCGCATGAGGGCCGGGAGGTCGGTCGGGGTTGGTCGGTTGGGAATAGGCGGAGGGCGCAGATGAAGATCCTCGACCCGCCCGCGGTGCGCCGCTGGGCCCGCCTGGCCGCCGAGGCGCTGGGCCGGGCCAGAGCGGAGATCGACGCGCTCAACGTGTTCCCGGTGGCCGACGGCGACACCGGCACCAACCTCCACCTGACCATGCTGTCCGCGGCCGAGGCCGTCGAGTCGCTGCCCGACGACGTGGACCCGGCCGTGATGTGGCAGACGCTCTCGTACGGCGCCCTGGTCGGGGCCCGCGGCAACTCCGGGGTGATCGTCAGCCAGGCGTTACGCGGTCTCGCCGAGGTGCTGAAGGACGGCCCCGACCTGCGGGCCGGGCTGCACCGGGCCGCCGTGCTGGCCAGGGAGGCGGTGGCCAGGCCGGTGGAGGGCACGGTGCTGAGCGTGCTGGAGTCCGCCGCGCTGGCCGTACAGGACATGGACGGGGACGATCTGGCCGAGGTGGCGCGGGAGGCGGCGGTTGAGGCCCGCGCCGCGCTGCGCCGCACGCCCGGCCAACTGGAGGTGCTGGCCCGCAGCGGCGTGGTCGACGCGGGCGGCGCGGGCGCGGCGATCGTGCTGGAGACGCTGGCCGCCGTGATCACCGACTCCTACACCGACCACTACGACGTGCCGGCGCCGACCGCCAAGGTCTCGCCGATGACCGAGGTGGGCGCGGGGTACGAGGTGATGTACCTGCTGGAGGCCGACGACGCCGCGGTGGCCGCGCTGCGCGAGGAGCTCGACGCCATGGGCGACTCGCTCGTCGTGGTCGGCGGCGGGGGCCTGTGGAACGTGCACGTCCACGTGGCCGAGGCGGGTCCCGCCGTGGAGGCGGGCGTGCGGGCCGGCCGCCCGCACCGGATCCGGATCACGTACCTGGCCGAGCGCACCCACCGCGGCAGCGCGGGCAGGGGCGTGGTGGCGGTGGCCGCGGGGGACGGGATCGCGGCGCTCTTCGAGGAGTGCGGCGCCGTCGTCGTACGGCGCGCGCCCGGCACGCGGCCCACGCTCTCCGCCATGCTGGCCGCGATCAGGCAGGCCGGCAGCGAGGTCGCGGTGCTGCCGAACGACGAGGGCGTCAGGTCGATCGCCGCCGCGGCAGCGGAGATCGCCCGCGAGGACGGGGTCACGGTCAGCGTGCTGCCCACGGAGGCGACCGTGCAGGGGCTCGCGGCCCTGGCCGTGCACGATCCGCTGCGCCGCTTCGACGACGACGTGGTGGCGATGACCGACGCCGCGGGCCACACACGGTACGGGCACGTGACGGTGGCGGACCGTGAGGCGGTCACGAGCGCGGGCGTGTGCCGCCCAGGGGACGTGCTCGGCATGATCGACGGGGACGTCGCGGTGATCGGCGGCTCGCTCGACCGGGTGGCGACCATGGTCGTGGACCGGATGGTGGCGGGCGGTGGCGAGCTGGTGACCGTGGTGACGGGTTCGGAGGCGCCGCACGGGCTGGCCGAGCGGCTGGAGGAGCACCTGGGACGTACGCGGCCGGACGTCGACCTGGTCGTGTACGACGGCGAGCAGGGCGGCTACCCGCTCCTGATCGGCGTGGAGTGACGTGACAGCGTGGAGTGGCGCCGGCCTGATCGGCGTGGAGTGATGTGACGCCGGGCCGATGAACGGGATTCCTGTCGGGCCGAGGCGGTAGAACTTAATGCCGTGAGCCGTTTCGACGAGCCTCTGACGAAGGCGCTCGACCCGAAGACCGCCAAGCTCCTGCACAGCGTGCTCGAGTTGGAGACGGTCGGCGACCTGCTGCGCCACTACCCGCGCCGCTACGCCGAGCGCGGCGAGCTGACCTCGCTCGACGCGCTGGAGGTCGACGAGCACGTCACCGTGGTCGGCGAGGTGACCAGGCTCATGCGCAAGCCCATGCGCAACCGCGGCGGCACCTGGCTGGAGGTCGAGGTCGTCGACGGGAACGGCAGCAAGATCTACCTGTCGTTCTTCGGCAAGGGCTCCCATGTGGCGGAGTCGCGGCTCAAGCCGGGGCGGCGGGGCATGTTCGCCGGCAAGGTGGGGCTGTTCGGGTCGCGTACGAGCCCGCGCTGGCAGCTCACGCACCCGGAGTTCGAGCTGTTCGAGGAGAGCGAGGCGAGCGCGGAGGAGTTCGCGTCGGCGCCGGTGCCGATCTATCCGGCGGGCAAGGACCTCACGCCGTGGGCGATCAGGCGCGCGGTCGGCGTCGTGCTCGACACGCTGGGCCCGCTCGAGGACCCGCTGCCCGCCGCGCTCCGGGCCCGCCACGGCCTGCAGGATCTGGGCGAGGCGCTGGTGGCCATCCACCGGCCGAAGGACTTCGCCGAGGTGGGGCGGGCGCGCAAGAGGCTGAAGTTCGACGAGGCGTTCGTGCTGCAGTCCGTGCTGCTGCAGCGGCGCCAGGCCGCCGGCGCGCTGCCCGCCAAGGCGAGGCCGGGGCGTGCCGACGGCATGCTGGCCGACTTCGACGCGCGGCTGCCGTTCGCGCTGACGGAGGGGCAGGCGCAGGTCGGTGAGGAGATCGCCGCCGACCTGGCGGGCGAGCACCCGATGCACCGGCTGCTGCAGGGCGAGGTCGGCGCGGGCAAGACGGTGGTGGCGCTGCGGGCGATGCTCCAGGTGGTCGACGCGGGCGGCCAGGCGGTGCTGCTGGCCCCCACGGAGGTGCTGGCCCAGCAGCACCACCGCTCGATCACCAACATGCTGGGCGATCTGGCGCAGGGGGGCATGTTCGGGGGCACGGCGGTCACACTGCTGACCGGCTCGATGGGCGCCGCCGCGCGCCGCGCGGCCCTGCTCGACGCCGCCTCGGGCACGGCGGGGATCGTCGTGGGCACGCACGCGCTGCTCCAGGAGCACGTGCAGTTCGCCGACCTGGGGCTGGTCGTGGTGGACGAGCAGCACCGGTTCGGCGTCGAGCAGCGTGACGCGCTGCGCGAGAAGGCGGGCGGCGGGCGGCCGCACGTCCTGGTCATGACGGCCACCCCGATCCCGCGCACGGTCGCCATGACGGTCTTCGGCGACCTGGAGGTCTCGACGCTGTCCCAGCTCCCGGCCGGTCGCGCCCCCATCTCCACCCACGTCGTCCCGGCGGCCGAGAAGCCGCACTATCTCGAACGCACGTGGCAGCGAGTCCGGGAGGAGGTGGCCCTGGGGCGCCAGGCGTACATCGTGTGCCCGCGCATCGGCGACCTGGAGGGCGACGAGGGCGACCTGGCGGCGGCCGGCGGCGACGACGAGCGCCGCCCGCCGCTCGCGGTCCTCGACGTGGCCGAGCTCCTCAAGAGCGGCCCCTTCCACGACCTGCGCGTCGGCACGCTCCACGGCAAGCTCCCGCCGGAGGAGAAAGACGCGATCATGCGTTCGTTCACGCGGGGCGAGCTGGACGTCCTGGTGGCCACCACGGTCATCGAGGTGGGTGTGGACGTGCCCAACTCCTCCGTAATGATCATTATGGACGCCGACCGCTTCGGCGTCTCCCAGCTCCACCAGCTCCGCGGCCGCGTCGGCCGCGGTGGCCTCCCGGGCCTGTGCCTCCTGGTCTCCGACTTCCCCGAGGGCACCCCGGCCCGCGCCCGCCTGGACGCGGTGGCCGCCACCCTGGACGGCTTCGAGCTGTCGCGCGTGGACCTGGAGCAGCGGCGGGAGGGCGACGTGCTGGGCGCGGCGCAGTCGGGCAAGCGATCGTCGCTGAAGCTGCTGCAGCTGCTGCGGGACGAGGACGTGATAGCCACCGCCCGCGACGAGGCGGCCGCCCTGCTCGCCGAGGACCCGGACCTGAGCACCCACGAGGGCCTGAGGGCCGAGATCGGCCGCTTGCTGGCCGACGAGCGGGCCGAATACCTGGAGAAGACCTGACGCGCCATGTAAAAGGCCCAGCCGCGGGGACGGCCTCCCCCCGAATGCCGTCCCCGGCTGGGCCCACCCTCGGGTCAGGTGCCGAGGGAACCGGCGTGCGGAAGGGCTCACGATCACGCCGGTCGGCCTCCATGTGGGTCACCTTGAAGGCCGCAGAACTCATCATGCGGAACGACCAGGGCGATGTGAATCACCCTTGCGCACTCGAGGGAGACACTTGTCCACTCTTGACCTGCATGAACATGCGGAACAATAGGTCACATGACGCGGATCATCGCAGGCAGCGCGGGTGGCAGGAGGCTGGCGGTCCCGCCGGGGCGTGGCACGAGGCCGACCAGCGACAGGGCGAGAGAAGGGATCTTCTTGACGCTCGACTCGCTGTACGGGCTCGACGGCGTCCGCCTGATCGACCTGTACGCCGGATCCGGGGCGATCGGCCTGGAGGCTCTGTCGAGGGGGGCGAAGGAGGCCGTGCTGGTCGAGTCCGACCCCAGGGCCGTGCGGACCATCAAGGCGAACGTCCAGGCGCTCGGCCTCGAAGGCGCCAAGGTGATCGCGGACAAGGTCGAGCGGCTGCTCGGGAAGGCTCCTGACGAGCCGTACAACATCGTTTTCGCCGATCCGCCCTATGCCACGTCCGACGCCGAAGTGCAGCGCGTCCTGGAGCTGCTGCGGGACAACGGGTGGCTCTCGGATGAGGCGTTGGTGGCATTCGAGCGGGAAAGCAGGGGAAAGGCCTTGATGTGGCCAGAAGGCTACGTTGAGGAGAGGGTCCGTCGTTATGGCGAAGCATCCGTTTGGTACGGTCGCGCCGCCGGGAACCCGTAGACCTGGGAGGCGTCTTGCGCCGCGTAGTCTGCCCGGGGTCGTTCGACCCCATCACCAATGGCCACCTCGACATCATCGGCCGCTCCGCCCGCCTGTATGACGAGGTGACCGTGGCAGTCCTCATCAACGTCGAGAAAAGCAGTCTGTTCACGGTGGACGAGCGAATCGACGTCCTGCAGGCCGTGACCAAGGACTATCCGAACGTCAAGGTGCGGAAATTCCATGGACTGCTGGTCGATTTCTGCAAGCAGAACGACATCCCCGCCATCGTCAAGGGCATCAGGGTGGTCAGCGACTTCGACTACGAGCTGCAGATGGCGCAGCTCAACTACCGCCTGTCAGGGGTCGAGACGCTTTTCATGCCCACCAATCCCGAATACTCGTTCCTGTCCTCCAGCAGGGTGAAGGAGATCGCCAGATATGGTGGGGACGTGTCGGGCCTCGTACCCGATCTTGTGCACAAGCTGCTCATCGAGCGGCTCAGGGGCTGAGCGCGACCTGCTATCCTTTCATTTCGGCCTTGTACGACGGCGATCGTCTCGCCATGCCTAGCGAGAGCAGGATGACTCAGCACCTCGACCCCCGCTCCCCGTGGGTGATCTCTACTCATGACCTGGGAAAGCGGCCGGGCACGATGCGGCAGATGACTCTGACCCTCCCGGCACCGGCGGATCTCGGCGTCGACATGATCGGTGTCCCCAAGGACGCCGAAGTCGAGCTGGACCTCCGGCTCGAAGCAGTGATGGAAGGCGTGCTCGTGTCAGGCACGGCGCAGGCCCCGCTCGCCGGGGAGTGCGCGCGCTGCCTCGACCCGGTCTCCTCGGAGATCGAGGTGGACCTACAGGAGCTGTTCTTCTACTCCGACGAGGACGCCTCGGAGGAGGACTCACTGCTCGACGGTGAGCTGCTCGACCTCGAGCCGACGTTCCGTGACGCGGTGGTGCTGGCACTGCCGCTGAGCCCTGTGTGCCGTGAGGAGTGCGAGGGGCTCTGCACGGAGTGCGGGATCAAGCTGGCCGAGGCCGGCGAGGATCACCGGCACGAGAAGATCGATGCCCGTTGGGCGTCGTTGCAAGGTCTGGTTACCGACAAAGATAACGATCAGGAGAAGTGACGTGGCCGTCCCGAAGCGAAAGATGTCGCGGAGTAACACCCGCCACCGTCGCTCCCAGTGGAAGACGACTGCTGTCGCCCTGGTGAGCTGCCCGCAGTGCCGTTCGCCCAAGCAGCCGCACATCGCGTGCCCCACCTGCGGCACCTACAACCGCCGTCAGGTCATCGAGCCGTCCGCCTGATCAGCGCCTGACAAGAAACCTGTGGTGCTCGGTCGAAGCCGTGGCGGCAGTCCACATCGCAGGTTTCCCATCAGCTCTTGACGTGATGCCGACCGGGTGCCATTGTGCCTCGGTCGGCGTTACCGTCTCAGATGCGTACGGCGGCGGTTCGCCCGCGGCCGTGGTGGACGCCGGGGCTACGCGTTACCCCGACGCCCACCACGTTTTCGGGCATCTTCCGCAGCCGGCGCGCGCCATGCGAAAGATGTCCGAGGAGGAAAGACGTGGGCGCAGGTCCTAAGCCGGTGGCCGTGGAGGTCGCCAGAGACGAGCTTGAGCGGGTCCTGTCGGTCGGGCTCGACCCCGACATCCTGGAGCGGGCGCTGACCCACCGCTCCTACGCGTACGAGAACGGCGGCCTGCCCACCAACGAGCGCCTGGAGTTCCTGGGCGACTCGGTGCTGGGCCTGGTGGTCACCGACACCCTCTACCGCAACCACCCTGACCTGCCCGAGGGCCAGCTGGCGAAGCTGCGTGCCGCGGTGGTCAACATGCGGGCGCTGGCCGACGTGGCCAGAAACCTGGGCCTGGGCCGGTTCCTGCGGCTCGGCAGGGGCGAGGAGGGCACCGGCGGCCGCGACAAGTCGTCCATCCTGGCCGACACCCTCGAGGCGCTGATCGGCGCGATCTACGTCGACAAGGGGCTCGACGAGGCGTTCCGGGTGGTGCACGTGCTGTTCGACCCGCTGATCGTCCGCTCGGCCTCGCTCGGGGCCGGGCTCGACTGGAAGACCTCGCTGCAGGAGCTGACCGCCTCCGAGGCGCTCGGCGTGCCCGAATACCACGTCGAGGAGAGCGGCCCCGACCACGCCAAGTCGTTCACGGCCATGGTGCGGGTCGGCGGCGAGTCGTACGGGTCGGGCACCGGGCGCAGCAAGAAGGAGGCCGAGCAGCAGGCGGCCGAGGCGGCCTGGACCCGCATCAGGGCCAGGCGCGAGCAGCGCGAGAGCCAGCCCGCCGGCTGAACGGGCCCTCCGGATGTGTCCGGAGGGCGAGAATGAGGTTGCCGCCCGAAGCGCCCGGGGCACTGCCCGGGGCGCCCGAAGGTGCCCGAGTCACAGGGGTCTGAGGTGCCTGAGCTGCCAGAGGTCGAGGTCGTCAGGCGCGGCCTCGCGCAATGGGTCACCGGACGCGAGATCGCCTCGGCGGAGGTGCTGCACCCCCGCGCGATCAGGCGGCACGTGCCCGGGGCCGACGAGTTCACGGCCCGGCTGAAGGGCCGGGAGGTGCTGTCCGCCGAGCGCCGTGGCAAATACCTGTGGCTCCGGCTGTCGGGCGCCGAGGAAGCCCTCATGGCCCATCTGGGGATGAGCGGTCAGCTGCTGGTGGTCGACCAGGACTCTCCGCTGGAGAAGCATCTCCGGGTCCGCGTCCGCTTCGAGGACGGCGGCCCCGACCTGCGCTTCGTCGACCAGCGGACGTTCGGCCACGTCATGGTCACGCCCCTGGTCGGCGGCGTGCCGGAGCCGATCTCCCACATCGCTCCCGACCCGTTCGAGGCGGTGTTCGACGAGGCCGAGTTCGCCCGCAGGCTCCGGGCCAGGCACACCGAGATCAAGCGGGCGCTGCTCGACCAGTCGCTGATCAGCGGCGTCGGCAACATCTACGCGGACGAGGCCCTGTGGATGGCCCGGCTCCACTGGGCCAGGCCCACGCACACGCTCACGCGCCCCAAGATCGACGAGCTGCTGGGCGCCGTGCGCACGGTCATGGCGTCCGCGCTGCGGGCCGGCGGCACCTCGTTCGACAGCCTGTACGTGAACGTCAACGGCGAGAGCGGCTACTTCGAGCGCTCCCTGGAGGTGTACGGCCGGCGCGACCTGCCCTGCTCGCGCTGCGGCACCCCGATCAGGCGCGAGCCGTTCATGAACCGGTCGTCCTACTCCTGCCCCAGATGCCAGCGACGGCCGCGGTGAGCACCGCCAGCCCGGCGCCCAGCCACATCGTGGCCGAGATCGAGAACCCGTCCACGACCCTGCCGCCGGCGAACGCGCCGAGCGCGATGGAGACGTTGAAGGCGCTGACGAAGAGCGCCGTGCCGAGCTCGTCGCCGCCCGCACGCATGATCCACAGCTGCAGCGTCACCCCGACGCCCCCGTAGCCCGCGCCCCACACCACCAGCAGGGCCAGGGGAAGGCCGATCGCGGGCAGCGCCGCCGTGGCCAGCGCCATGAGCGTGGCCAGGATGATCAGCACCGGCTTGGGGTTCCTGGCCGCCCACGCGCCCGCGGCGAAGTTGCCGGCCACGCCCGCGGCGCCGTACACGAGGAGGACGGTGCTGACGAGCGCCGGATCGGCGTGCGAGACCTGCTCCAGGAACGGCCGGACGTAGGTGTAGGCCGCGAAGTGGCCGGACACGATCAGGACGGTCATGACGAGGACGGTCCTGAGCGGCCCCGAGAGCCATCCTTGCCGGGTGCCCGAGGTCCGGGCGGAGGTCTCGCCGGGCAGGGGCGGCAGCGTCGCGTACAGGACCGCGATCAGTGCCAGCGCCACCACCCCCATCGCGGCGAACGCGCTGCGCCAGCCCGCGAACGACGAGATGAACGTCGCCGCGGGCACCCCCAGCACCGACGCCACGGAAACCCCGGCCAGGATGATCGACGTGGCCCTGCCGACCGACCGCTCCGGCACCAGCCGCGTCGCCAGACCGGCCGCGAAGGCCCAGAACCCGCCGATGCTCACCCCGGTCAGCACCCGGCCGGCCAGGATGACGGGATAGCTCGGTGCGGACGCGCACACCAGGTTCGCCGCCGTCAGCAGCGCCATCAGCCCGATCAAGACGGCCCGCCGGTCCAGCCGGCGGGTGGTCACCGCCAGCACGGGGGCCGAGACGGCGGCGATCAGCCCAGGGGCGGACATCATCAGCCCGGCCGTCCCGTCGGACACCCCAAGGGTGGCGGCGATCGAGGTCAGCAGCCCGACGGGCAGCATCTCGCTGGTCACGATGGTGAAGGTGCCCACCGCGACCGCCGACACGGCCAGCCAGCGAGCCCTGGTAGCAGGGGAAACTCCGGTCATGGTCATGCCACCCAGCCTTTGCCCGGCCGCCTGCGGGAACAATGGCGAAGTCCGAAGGCTTGGTTTAGGTGGGCTAAGCGATCCGGAGGTTCTGGGGATGGAGTTCAGGGAGCTGGAGTGCTTCGTGGTGCTCAGCGAGGAGCTGCACTTCGCGCGTACGGCCGAACGCCTCTACCTGTCGCCGGGAAGGGTGAGCCAGCTCATAGGCGCGCTGGAGACCAGGATCGGCGGCAGGCTCTTCCAGCGGACCAGCCGCAGGGTGCGCCTCACACCGCTCGGCGAGCGCTTCCTGGCCGATCTGCGCCCCGCCTACGACGGCCTGGCGGACGCGGTGAGCCGGGCCAAGGCGGCGGCCCGCGAGGTGACCGGCGTGCTGCGGGTCGGGTTCCTGTCCACGCCGACGGAGGTTGTCACGGGCAGTGTGCGGGCCTTCGAGCGCCGTTATCCAGGATGCGAGGTGGAGCTGGTGGAGATCCCGCTCTCGGACCCTTTCGGCAGGTTGCGCGCCGGGCAGGTGGACATCGCGTTCACGCTGCTGCCGGTGGACGAACCCGACCTGGCCACCGGGGAGGGGCTGAACGAGGTCTCGTACCAGCTGGGCGTCTCCACGCGGCATCCGCTCGCCGCTCGCGCGGGCATCGCCGCCGAGGAGCTGTCGGACGTGCCCCTGATCAGCCTGGACGGCCCCGCGCCGCGTGCCTGGCTCGAGCGCATGACACCGTCCGCAACCCCATCCGGACGTCCGATTCCCCGGGCCAGTGCGGTGGCCACCAGTCAGGAGGGTCTGATCCAGGTGGCGCTGAACCGGGGTGGCATGCTGTTCTGCACACCGACGGCGGCCCACCACAGGCGTCCGGACGTGGCCTTCGTGCCCGTCACGGGGCTGCGCCCGTCCGTCATGGGCCTGGCCTGGGTGAAGGCCGCCGAGACCGCCGCGATCAGGGCGTTCGACGAGGCGGCGGTCGGGCACGCACTCGGGGTGGAGTCCCTTGTGGCCTGACAGGAGCCAGACAGGAGCGGACATGCAGGAAAACGGGGAGAACGCCCGGTTGACCGCCTGGGTTCGGGGCAGGGTCCAAGGTGTGGGGTTCCGCTGGTGGACCCGTGCCCGGGCACTGGAGCTGGGGCTGCAGGGCTGGGCGCGCAACACGGCCGACGGCCGGGTCGAAGTGGTCGCGGAGGGCCCCCGCGAGGCGTGCGTCAAGCTGCTCGAGCTGCTCAGAGGTTGCGACACGCCGGGGAGAGTGGATGGAGTAGTAGAACGTTGGAGCGAACCTCGAGGTAGTTTGGGTGGTTTTGTGGAACGGTAGGGCCTTCCGTTAAACCGCCCAAATAGGGTATAGTTGTATGTCGGGAGTGCCCATCAGTAGGGCTCAGCGGTTTGTTCGACTTGACCGCCCACACTGCCGGTGCGACTCTTGTTAGGTACCACGCGCACCCCTCCCGCGGAATAGAAGTGCGCGAACCAGTCTGGTCACTCAGCGTGGAGGACCCTTTACCATGGCGAAGGCTCTACTCGGCCACGTCGGCGGTCCTGACCCTCGAATGGTCTCGGAGATGCGCCGCCTGCAGCAGCGTATCCGGGATCTGGAGGCAGAACTCATCCGACTTCAGGCCACCAATGACGCTCTTGCGGCGCAAACCCGCGACGAGGCGATAAGCCGCATGCAAGAGCGCGAGCCGGCACTCACCTGAGAGTGATCGGAGCGCAAGACCCAGGGACGTCTCGGAGAGGCGTCCCTTGTTATTTGTGCGCTTAAGAAAAGCTTCCTTTGCCCAGGTCAATGCGGTCCAGAAGGTACGGGCCCACGTGGCACGGTGCGGACCAGTAGGCTTTCCCGAGTCCGCATCACGGTGAAGGGGGTCGCGCTTGTATTTGAAGACCCTCACCCTGCGCGGCTTCAAGTCCTTCGCCTCCGCGACCGCCCTCCGTTTCGAACCGGGCATCACCTGCGTCGTCGGGCCCAACGGCTCGGGCAAGTCCAACGTCGTCGACGCCCTGGCCTGGGTCATGGGCGAGCACAGCGCCAAGTCGCTGCGCGGCGGCAAGATGGAGGACGTCATCTTCGCCGGCACCTCCTCCAGGCCGCCGCTCGGGCGCGCCGAGGTGACGCTGACCATCGACAACTCCGACGGCGCGCTGCCGATCGACTACACCGAGGTCACGATCAGCCGGCTGATGTTCAGGTCGGGGCAGAGCGAATACGCGATCAACGGCGACACCTGCCGCCTGCTCGACATCCAGGAGCTGCTGTCCGACTCGGGCATCGGCCGGGAGATGCACGTGATCGTCGGTCAGGGCCAGCTCGACACCGTGCTGCACGCGGGGCCGGAGGACCGGCGGGCGTTCATCGAAGAGGCCGCAGGCGTGCTCAAGCACCGCAAGCGCAAGGAAAAGGCGCTGCGCAAGCTCGACGCCATGCAGGCCAACCTGACCCGGGTGCAGGACCTCGCCACCGAGCTGCGCCGCCAGCTCAAGCCGCTGGGCCGCCAGGCCGAGATCGCCCGCAAGGCCGCCGTCATCCAGGCCGACCTGCGTGACGCCCGGCTGCGGCTGCTGGCCGACGACGTGGGCATCCTGCGTACGACGCTGGAGCGCGAGGCGGCCGACGAGGCGGCCGTCATGGCCCGGCGCCACCAGGTGGAGACCGAGCTGGCCGAGGGCCAGCAGCGCGAGGCGGCGCTGGAGGCCGCCGAGGCCGAGACGCAGCCGCGGCTGGCCGCCGCGCAGGAGACGTACTTCCGGCTCTCGTCGCTGCGCGAGCGCATCACCGGCCTGGCGCAGCTCGCCGCCGAACGCCACCGCCACGCGCTCGACGCCGCCGCCATCGAGCGCCGCGGCCGCGACCCCGAGGACCTCGAACGCGAGGCGGCCGAGGTCCGCGAGAGCGAGCTGATCCTCAGGGCCGAGCTGGAGCAGGCGCAGGAGCTGCTGGACGAGGCCGTCCAGCGGCGCGCCGAGGCCGAGGCCGGGCTGAGCGTCGAGGAGCAGCGGCTCGCCCTGGCCGCCAGGGCCGCCGCCGACCGCCGCGAGGGGCTGGCCAAGCTGCGCGGGCAGGTCGATTCCGTACGGAGCCGGGCGCGGGCCGCCGAGGAGGAGATCGGCCGGCTCCGGCAGGCCGTGACCGACGCGGCCGACCGCGAGCGGCGGGCCAGGGAGGACCTGGAGGCGCAGCGGCTGGAGGAGCCCGCGGTCGATCCCGCGCTCGCCGAGGAGCTCGCCACCGCGCAGGCCCTGGTGGAGGAGGCCAGAGCGGTCGCCGACGAGGCGCGTGCGGCGGCGGAGGAGACCAAGTCGGGTCTCGACGCGCCGCGCGCCGCCCTGCAGGTCGCCAAGTCGGGGGTGGCCACAGCGCGCGCCGCCGACCAGGAGGCGCAGCGGTCCGTGGCCGCTCTGGTCGCCCGGCGCGACGCCCTGGAGCTGGGGCTCGCCAAGGGCGACGGCGGCGCGGCCCTGCTCGACGCGGACCTGGCCGGGGTGCTGGGGCCGCTGGCGGCCTCGATGCAGGTCGCGCCCGGTGCCGAGCTGGCGGTGGCGGCCGTGCTGGGCCCCGTGGCCGAGGCGATCGCGGTGAAGACCCTCGACACGGCCGTCGAGGCGCTCGGTCTGCTGCGCGCCCAGGGCTCGGGCCAGGCGACCCTCCTGGTGGCCCTCCCCGGAGGCGCCGACGGCGAGGCGGGCCACACCGGCGGCGGCGACCGGAGCACGCGCACGGCCGCTCCTGAGGGCGGTCAGTGGGCCGCCGACCTCGTCACGGTCCCCGACCACCTGCGGCCCGCCCTCGACCACATCCTCGCGGACGTCGTGGTCGTGGACGACCTCGAGGCCGCCCGCGCGGTGGTCCGGCGGCACTCCGGTCTCAGGGCCGTCACCAGGACAGGTGACCTGGTGGGCGCGCACCTGGCCAGCGGCGGCGCCGAGGGCGGCACTTCGGTGCTCCAGGTGCGGGCCGCGCTCGACGAGGCCGTCAGGGATCTGGAGGAGGCCGAGCGCAGGGCGGAGGAGACGGCCGAGGCCCAGGACGAGGCGATCGAGCGGGAGCAGGCGGCCCAGGGGGCGCTGGAGACCGCCCAGGCCAAGGTCAACGAGGCCCAGACCGCCGTCACCACCGCACAGGCGGGCGTCAGCGCCGCGCAGGGCGCCCTCGACCAGGTCAGGAGCCGCCAGCGGGAGGCCGACCAGCGCAACGCCGCCGCCGCCAAGCGCCTGGCCCAGCTGGAGGCCGCCGCCAACGCCGCCCACGACGAGGCGGAGCGCCTCGCCACGAGCGTGACCAGGGCGGAGGAGTCCCGTACCGAGGGCCTGGAGGAGCTGGCCGAGCTGGAGATCCGCCTGGCCGAGGCCGAGTACGCCCAGGAGCTGGAGTCCGAGCCCACCACCGAGGTCCGCGACGACCTGGCGAGCGCCTGCGAGGCCGCGAGGCAGCGCGAGATGGAGACCCGCCTGCAGGTCCGCACCGCCGAGGAGCGCGTCAAGGGCATCGAGGGCCGCGCCGACGGCCTCGTCAGGGCCGCCCAGCGTGAGCGCCAGGAGCGCGCCCAGGCGGCCGCTCAGCGCGCCAGGCGCCGCCGGCAGGCTGCCGTGGCCGAGTCCGTCGGCAAGGGCGCCAAGCAGGTGCTCCAAGCGCTCGAGTCGTCCATCCAGCTCGCCTCCAGGGAGCGCGACGAGGCCGATCTGGCCAGGGTCGCCGTCGACGCCGAGCTCAAGCAGGTCCGCCTCCGCGTACGCGAGCTCGGCCAGGAGCTCGACAAGCTGGTCAACCGCGCGCACGGCAGCGAGGTCGCCCGCACCGAGCAGCGGTTGCGGCTGGAGCAGATGGAGCAGCGGGCGCTGGAGGAGTTCGGGGTCGAGGTGGAGACGCTGATCTCCGAGTACGGCCCCGAGGCCCCGGTCCCCGGCGACCCGCCCGTGCCGTACGTGCGCGAGGAGCAGGAGAAGCGGGCCAGGGCCGCCGAGCGGCAGATGAACCAGCTCGGCAAGGTCAACCCGCTCGCGCTGGAGGAGTTCGCGGCGCTTGAGGAGCGGCACGCGTTCCTCAACTCCCAGCTCGAAGACCTCAAGAAGACCAGGCGCGACCTGCTGACCGTGGTCAAGGAGGTCGACGACCGGGTGGAGCAGATGTTCGCCTCGGCGTTCGAGGACGTGGCCAGGGAGTTCGAGCAGATCTTCGGCAGGGTGTTCCCCGGCGGCGACGGCCGGCTCGTGCTGACCGAGCCCAACGACATGCTGACCACCGGCATCGAGGTCGAGGCCAGGCCGCCGGGCAAGAAGGTCAAGCGGCTGTCGCTGCTGTCGGGCGGCGAGCGGTCGCTGACCGCCGTGGCGTTCCTGGTCTCGATCTTCAAGGCGCGGCCCTCGCCGTTCTACGTGATGGACGAGGTCGAGGCCGCGCTCGACGACACGAACACGCAGCGGCTGCTGATGCTGTTCGAGGAGCTGCGGCAGAGCTCGCAGCTGATCGTCATCACGCACAACAAGCGCACGATGGAGATCGCCGACGCGCTCTACGGCGTCTCGATGCGCGGTGACGGCGTGACGCAGGTGGTCAGCCAGCGGCTGCGGGAGCGCGAGTCGGCCTGACACTCCGCTCAGACGGGCCCTGGGCATGACCATGCCGGTCGATCTGGAAAACTGACATCTTGTGGATGGTTACCTCGGCGTCATAGTGATCGTGGCCGTCGTCGCGCTGCTCGTGGCCGGCGGCTTCCTGCTCTACTTCAGGCCGGGTCGCAAGGCGGCCCCGCCCGTCAAGCCGCCAGAGCCGCCCGTGCTTCCCGAGGAGAAGGAGAAGCGGCCCGCCGGAGCCGGCGAGGAGGGCGAAGGCGCGACCACCACGCTCCCGCCGCCGGTCAAGCCCGCCGAGCCGGCCGTCGTCGTGCCGGAGATCGAGGTCCCGCCGCCGTCCGCGGGCCGGATGGTGCGGCTGCGCTCCCGGCTGGCGCGCTCGCAGAGCGCGCTCGGGCGCGGGCTGCTCGATCTGCTCTCCCGCGACCGGCTCGACGACGAGGTGTGGGACGAGGTCGAGGAGAAGCTGATCGGCGCCGACATGGGCGTCGCGCCGACCCGTGCCGTCGTCGAGGACCTGCGCACCAAGGTCAAGGTGCTGGGCAGCCGCACCCCCGAGGAGCTGCGGGGGCTGCTGAAGGAGGAGCTGCTCGCCCAGGTCAACCCCGACCTCGACCGTACGCTCAACGTCCAGAAGCACGGCGAGCGGCCCGCGGTGGTGCTCGTCGTGGGCGTCAACGGCACCGGCAAGACCACCACCACCGGCAAGCTCGCCCGTTCGCTCGTCGGCGACGGGAAGAAGGTCGTCCTCGGCGCGGCCGACACGTTCCGGGCGGCGGCCGCCGACCAGCTCCAGACCTGGGGCGAGCGGGTGGGCGCCGACGTCGTACGCGGTCCCGAGGGCGGCGACCCGGCCTCCGTGGCGTTCGACGCCGTAGCCAGGGGCATCGACGAGAAGGTCGACACCGTCATCGTCGACACCGCGGGCCGCCTCCACACCAAGACCGGGCTCATGGACGAGCTCGGCAAGGTCAAGCGGGTCATCGAGAAGAAGGCCACGGTCGACGAGGTGCTGCTCGTCCTCGACGCCACCACCGGCCAGAACGGCATGCGCCAGGCTCAGGTGTTCGCCGAGGTGGTCAACATCACGGGGATCGCGCTGACCAAGCTCGACGGCACCGCCAAGGGCGGCATCGTGATCTCGGTGCAGCGGGAGCTGGGGGTGCCGGTCAAGCTCGCGGGGCTGGGCGAGGGGCCCGACGACCTGGCGCCGTTCGATCCCGAGGTGTTCGTGGACGCGATCCTGGGAGACTGAAGCGGGACATTTCCGGTCATTCGCTAATTAACGTAGAAATAGCCATTACCAGATAAACGTTGTTTTGCGCCATTTTTCTGTGCTGACATGTAGCGGTTACCGCTCGATCCGCGCAAAGGGGCGTTCATGAAGAAGATCGTTGTTCACCGGCCTGGCACTGTGAAGCCGACGGGGGCTGCCTCGCCGAGGCACGGCCAGTAAGCCGCCCGGCCGGCGTCTCGTGCGGGGACGCCGGCCACCACGGACGAAAGGCCCCTGTGGACACGATCATTCTTGACGCCGACCGCCGGATCGGCGGCCCTTACACGTTCGCGGCCGGATTACTCGGCCACCTCGTCCCCCAGGCGCTGGAGCTCCGGCCCGACCTGGTCGCCGCGTACGACATCGAGATCCGCGCCGCCGCGCCCGGATTGCGCGAGGCCGTGCCCGAGCGCAGGCGCACGCTGGCCGGCAGCCTGCCCAGGGGGCAGCGCATTCTCGTGCCGGGCGCCCGGCGCAGCCTCAGGATCGCGAACGGGCTGGCCGAGTTCGTCCGCGATCACCTGCGATCCGCGGGCCCGCTCGCCCTTACCGTGACGAACCTGGGTGAGGCCGACCACACCGACACCGAACTGGTGGCGGTGCTGCGGCGCAGGGTCGATCCGGAGCTGCTCCGGATCGACGAGGGCCCGTCGGCCCCGAGCGCGGGGCCGCTGTGCAGGGATTTCGACCGCTACCGCGACGAGGGCTTCCACCACGCCCTGGCGGAGTCGGGCCTGGAGGCGCTGGGCGGGACGGCGTGCGACGGCGACCCGGAGGGCCGGCGGCTCCTTCTGCGGCGCGTCGCCGCCTCCCTGGAGGCCATCGGGCGCGAGGACGAGGCCCGCGAGCTCTACGACAGGTCCCGGTGCGAGAGCACCGAGCCCAAGCACCGCGCCACCATCGCGTACGCCACCGCCATGATCCTGGTACGCCACCACGACCCGGCCCGCCGCGACCCCGAGGAGGCGCTGGCCTGGGTCAACGAGGCGATCACGATCACGTCGCTGCTGCCGGACCGCCGTGAGCGCGCCTTCCACCTCGGGTTCGACCTCAACGGCAAGGCCCTGGTGGAGGTCCGCAGGGGCCGCCCCGAGGCCGCGATGGAGCTCGTCCGGCAGGCCATCGAGCTGGCCGAGACCGACCTGCCCGACGAGCACCCGATCCACCGGCTGGTGCTGTACGCCAACAGGGCCCAGCTCCTGGCCATGGCAGGCCGGCCGGAGGAGGCGCTGGCCGACTACACGCGGGCCGTCGAGGCCGACCCCGGCTACCCCGACTACTACCTCGAGCGCGGCAACCTGCTGCACCGGCTCGGCCGGGCGGACGAGGCCGTGGCCGACTACGAGGCGGTCATGCGGCTCAGCCCGCCCTTCCCCGAGGCTTATTACAACCGGGCCGAGGTCAGGTTCGCCTCGGGCGATCTCGACGGGGCCCGCGCCGACCTGGACCACACGCTGGAGCTGGACCCCGGCTTCGCGCCCGCGTACGTGAACCGGAGCGGGATCCACGCGGGGCTGGGAGAGTACGCGAGGGCCAGGGAGGACGTGCTGCGCGGGCTGGAGCTGGCGCCGCGCGACCCGCACCTGCTGTGCGTGCTCGGCCAGGTGGAGCTGGCCGAGGGCCGGCGCCCGGAGGCGCTGGCCGCGTTCGACAGGGCGCTGGAGAGCGATCCCGGGCTGGTGGCGGCCTGGGCGAGCCGGGCCGAGCTGGCCTTCGAGCGCGGCGACCACGACACGGCGCTGGCCGACCTGACGCGCGCGCTGGAGCTGGGGGAGACGGCCGAGCTGCTGTTCAACAGGTCCGTGGTCTACCGGGCCGCGGGGCTGGCGGGCCAGGCCAGGCAGGACCTGCTCAGAGCCGCCGAGCTGGCTCCTGACGACCAGGACGTCGGGCGGGCGCTCGCCGAGGTGTGACTCGACTCATGGGCAGGCACTACTGGCTGCTGCTGGGCGCGTTCCTGGCCTCGTCGCTCGGCACCTGGATCTACCGGCTGGCGCTCCCGCTGCTGGTCTACGACCTGACCGGGTCCGCGCTCGGCACCGGGCTGGTCTACGTCATGGAGTACCTGCCGTACCTGGTGCTGGGGATGTTCGGCGGGGTGCTGGCGGACCGGCTGGACCGCAGGCGCGTGCTGGTGATCGGCGACCTCGTCTCCGGGGCGATCACGGCCGTGCTCGCGGTGATGGTCAGCGCGGGGGTGTCGCAGCTCTGGCCGCTCTACGTGGTGGCCTTCCTGCTGGCCTGCGTCGATCCGCTGTACCAGCCCGCGTTCAGGTCGATCGTCCCGTCGCTGGTCCCCGTCGACCGGTTGCCGCAGGCCAACGCGCGCATCCACATGGGCGAGCACGCGGTGAACATGATCGGCCCGGCGGTCGGCGGCGCGCTCGTCGTGAGCTTCGGCTACGAGGTCGCGGTCTACGCCGACGCCGGGACCTTCCTGGCGTCGGCGCTGCTGATCTGGCTCATCAGGAGGACCGCGGCCGTGGCCACGGCCCGGGGGCGCTCGGTGCTCGCGGACATGCGCGAGGGGCTGCGCTTCCTCCTGAGCGGCGACAAGGTCGTGCTCACCACCGCGCTCACCGCCCTGGCCTGCAACTTCGGCGTCTGGCTGCTGCTGGCGAGCCTGGTCTACTACCTGAGCTCCTACCACGGGTTCACGCCTGGCGAGATCGGCGTGGTCTACGCCTTCCAGGGGGCGGGCGCGGTGCTGGGCGCCGTGCTCGGCAGCCGGCTGATCCGCCGCTACCCACCGGGCCGGGTGATCTGCTGGGCGGTGGTCGCGGGCGGCGTGGCGATGCTGCTGATGATCCCGGCGCGCGGTCCCGTGCTGATCGGGCTCGCGTGGCTGGGGCAGTTCGCCGCGGCGGGGACGTCGATCGTGGCCACCGCGACCGTCCGCCAGCTCCTCGTGCCGGACGAGCTGCTCGGGCGCGTGCTCGGCACGGCCAGGATGATCGCCTTCCTGTCCATTCCGCTCGCCTCGCTCGCGACCGGGGTGTTCGAGTCCTTCGTCCGCGACGCGTACGTGCTGATGGCCTTCGCCGGGGCGAGCTGGCTCGCCATCGCGGCGGCCGTGGCGCGGTCGCCGCTGCGGCGGGTCAGGCTCGCGGCCCTCCAGGATGCGAACGCGGCCCGATCGGAACCACCAGGGGAGTCCCCGCCACCGGATCCTCGATGACCTTGGCGTCCAGGTCGAACACCTCGCGCAGCAGCCCCTCGGTCAGCACCTCGTGCGGGGTGCCCGCGGCGATCACCCTGCCGGCGCGCATGGCCACCAGCCGGTCGGCGTAGCGGGCGGCCAGGTTGAGGTCGTGCAGGACCATGACGACCGTGCGGCCCGCCTCCTGGTGCAGGTGCCGTACGAGCTCCAGCACCTCCACCTGGTGCGCCAGGTCCAGGAACGTGGTCGGCTCGTCGAGCAGCAGCAGGTCGGTGCCCTGGGCCAGGGCCATGGAGATCCACGCCCGCTGCCGCTGCCCGCCCGACAGCTCCTCCAGCGGCCGCTCGGCCAGGTCGGCCAGGCCCGTCATGTCCAGGGCGGAGGCGACGGCGCTCTCGTCGTCCGACGACCACTGCCGGTACCACGTCTGGTGCGGGTGCCTGCCCCTGGCCACCAGGTCGGCCACGGTCAGCCCCTCCGGGGCGGTGGGCGCCTGGGGGAGCACGCCGAGGACCTTGGCGACCTCGCGGGTGGGGACCTTGTCGATGCGCTTGCCGTCCAGCAGCACCTCGCCGCCCTGGGGCTTGAGCAGGCGGCCGAGCGCGCGCAGCAGCGTGGACTTGCCGCAGCCGTTCGGGCCGATGATCGTGGTCACGGTGCCCGCCTCGATGCCGAGGTCGAGGCCGTCGACCACCAGGCGGTCGCCGTACCCGAGCCTGACGCCGGCGGCCTGCAGTCTCATTTGCGTGACCTCCAGATCAGATGGATCAGGTACGGGGCGCCCAGCACGGCGGTGACGATGCCGACGGGCAGTTCCAGCGGGGAGAACGCGGTCCTGGCGATCAGGTCGGCGGCGGCCGTGAGCACGGCGCCGACGACCGCCGAGCACAGCAGCGGCGGCTGGGCGGAGCGGGTGAGCCTGAGCGCGATCTGCGGCGAGGCGAGGGCCACGAACGCGATCGGCCCCGCCGAGGCGGTGGCCACGGCGGCCAGCAGCACGGCGGCCAGGATCATCAGGGCGCGGGCCAGGTTCGTGCGGACGCCGAGCGCGGTGATCGTGTCGTCGCCGAACCTCAGGGCGTCCAGCGAGCGGGTGCCGAGCAGGGTCAGCGGCACGAGCACGACCAGGGCCAGCGCCGTCGGCGTCACGTGCTCCCAGCCGCGGCCGTTGAGCGAGCCGCTGATCCAGACCATGGCGCGACCGGTGTCGTTCACGTCGCCGACGGTCAGGAGCCAGAACTTGACGTTCGTGAACACCGCGGCCACGCCGATGCCGACCAGCACCAGGCGGTAGCCGTCCAGGCCGCGCCGCCAGGCCAGCCCGTAGACGACGGCCGCGCCGATCAGGCCGCCGGCCAGGGCCAGCGCGGGGATGCCGAGGGTGGCCAGCAGGCCGCTGGTGCCGCCGTACGCGCTGCCGCTGGCCACGACGCCGGCCACGACCGTCACGGAGGCGCCGGTGGTGACGCCGAGGATCTCGGGGCTGGCCAGCGGGTTGCGCGCGATGGACTGGATGATCGCGCCGGACAGCGCGAGCGCGGCCCCCACCAGGGCGCCGGTCAGGGCGCGCGGCAGGCGCAGCTCCATGATGACGAAGTGGGTGGCGCTGTCGACGTCGAACGTGCCGGCGACCACGTCCGACAGGCTCATCCGGAGCTCGCCGATGCGCATGTTCAGGGCCATGAGCAGGACGAGGAGGACGAGGCCCGTCAGTGTGACGGCGACGCCGCGCAGCCGTACCCGCCAGGACAGGCCGGCGACGCGCAGGGGGAGAGCGGTCATCACAGTCGCACTGGCTTCCTGCGCCGTACGAGCGCGACGAAGAACGGCGCGCCGAGCAGGGCGAGCACCACGCCTACCTCCAGCTCTCCCGGCGGGGCCACCACCCGGCCGATCACGTCGGCGAGCAGCAGCAGCGCCGCCCCGACCAGCCCCGAGTACGGCAGCAGCCACCGGTGGTCGGTGCCCGACAGCGGGCGGACCAGATGGGGCACGATCAGGCCCACGAACGCCAGCGAGCCGCAGGCGGCGACGGACGCGCCGGACAGCAGGGTCACCGCGGCGATGCCGACGGTGCGGGTCCTGGCGATGTTCTGGCCGAGGCTCCTGGCCACGTCCTCGCCCAGGGAGAGCGCGTTCAGGCCGGGCGCGTTGACCATCGCGAGCACCAGGCCCACGACGATGAACGGCAGCACCTGCCAGACCACGTCGGAGCCCCTGGACGCGATCGAGCCGGCCTGCCAGAAGCGGAACACGTCCATCGCCTGCTCGTCCAGCAGCACGATGGCCGAGGTCAGGGCGTACAGGAGGGCGCTCACCGCGGTGCCCGCCAGCGCCAGCGTGACCGGGGTCGGGCCGCCCCTGCCGCCCACCATGCCGAGCGCGAACACCGCGACGCTGGCGACCAGCGCGCCCGCCAGGCCGAACCAGATGTAGGCGAGCAGGCTGGAGGCGCCGAGCAGGATGATCGAGGACACCATCGCGAACGCCGCCCCCTGCGTGACGCCGAGCAGCCCCGGGTCGGCGAGCGGGTTGCGGGTGTGGCCCTGCATGAGCGCGCCCGCCACGCCCAGCGCGATCCCGGCGAGGATCCCCAGGGCGGTCCTGGGGATGCGGAGCGAGCGGATGACGATGTCGTTCTCCGTCCCGGTGGGGGCGGTGAGCGCGTGCCAGGCGTCGGGGAGCGGCACGGACTTGGAGCCGATGGTGATGCTCAGCACGATCGCGACGAACACGGCGGCGAGCAGCGCGAGGAGTACGGTCAGCCGCCTTTGCCGGAGGACCTGGAGGCGCGGTGCCACGGCGGTCGCACTCACCCGCGTCCTCCTCACCATTTGATCGATCCTGCAGAAGTATGCCAGCTTAGGCAGGGCTAACCTAATTTAGGGTTGCCTTACTTTTTGATTCGGGAAGGGATCTGATGAGATCGTTGCGTGTGCTGGTCGGCGCCGTCCTGGTGGCGGGGCTCGCGGCCTGTGGCTCCTCCACGGGCGAACCCGAGGCCGCTCCCTCCGCGTTCAAGACCGTCAAACACGCCATGGGCGAGACCGTGATCCCTGCCCAGCCGAAGCGGGTGGTGGCGCTCGACCAGAGCTTCGTCGACGCGGTGCTGACGCTGGAGACGCCGGTGGTGGGCTACACGACGTACCGGTCGCTGGACGACAAGCTGCCCGCCTACCTCGGGGCCGTGGCCGAGCAGTACGGCAAGGAGGCCACCCCGGTCGGCACGCTGGAGCAGCCCAGCCTGGAGAAGATCATGGCGCTCAAGCCGGACCTGATCGTCTCGGCGAAGGTCCGGCACGAGGCTCTGTACGACAAGCTCTCCAAGATCGCGCCCACCGTGTTCAGCGAGACCACCGGGGCCATCTGGAAGGAGAACCTCCGGCTCATGGGGCAGGCCCTGGGCAAGGAGCAGCTCGCCGACACCAGGATCAAGGAGTACGAGAGCCGGGCGGCCAAGATCGGCGCGGCCGTCAAGGCGAAGGACGGCGAGATGCCGACGATCTCGGTCGTGCGGTTCGCCGGCGAGCCGACGGTCCGGCTCTATGTGGAGAAGTCCTACTCCGGGCTGGTGATGAAGGACGTCGGGTTTCCGCGGCCCGAGGGGCAGCCGACCAAGCAGGACGCCATCGCGGTGGACGTCAGCCAGGAGCGGATCTCGGACCTGGACGCCGATCACATCTTCGTCGCGACATATCCGGACCCGTCGGCCGAGGGGCCCAAGGAGAAGTTCGTGAACAACCCGCTCTGGAGCAAGCTCAAGGGCGAGAAGCACGAGGTCCAGGACCTGACCTGGATGACCGCGGTGGGGATCCAGGGCGCGCACGCGATCCTGGACGACGTGGCCAAGCTCTTCTCGGTGGACCCCGCGAGGGCCTGAGCTCACGAGTTCAGGAACGCGCGGAGCTCCTCCAGATGGGGGTCGACGTCGAGGCCCTGGTCGGCGAGCCACTGCGGGTTGCCGTACGTGCCGCGGTAACGGTCGCCGCTGTCGCAGACCAGCGTGACGATGCTGCCCTGCTCGCCCGCCGCGCGCATCTCGCCGATCAGGTCCACGCAGGCCGCCATGTTCGTCCCCGTCGAGCCGCCCACGTCCAGCCCCGTGACCTCGCGCGTCCAGTGCATGGCGGCGATCGAGCGGGCGTCGGGCACGGCGATCATGCGGTCGATGACGGACGGCTGGAACGAGGGCTCTACGCGGGGGCGGCCGATGCCCTCGATGCGGGAGCCCGGCGCGGTGACCGAGGTGTCGCCGGAGACCCAGCTCGGGTAGAAGGCCGAGCCCTCGGGGTCGACGACGGCCAGGCGGGTGGCGTGGCGGCGGTAGCGGATGTAGCGGCCTATGGTGGAGGACGTGCCGCCGGTGCCGGCGCCCACCACGATCCAGGCGGGCTCCGGATGGGGCTCCAAGGACATCTGGGAATAGAGGGACTCGGCGATGTTGTTGTTGCCGCGCCAGTCGGTGGCCCGCTCCGCGTAGGTGAACTGGTCCATGAAATGGCCGCCGGTCTCGGCGGCCAGGCGGTGAGATTCGTCATAGATCGCGCGAGGGTCCGCCACGAGGTGAGATTTCCCACCGTAGAACTCGATGAGGTGACACTTCTCGGGCGACGTGGACGCCGGCATGACCGCGATGAACGGCAGGCCGAGCAGGCGGGCGAAGTACGCCTCGCTCACGGCCGTGGATCCGCTCGACGCCTCCACGATCGTCGTGGTGGGCCCGATCCAGCCGTTGGCCAGGCCGTACAGGAAGAGGGAACGAGCAAGTCGATGTTTGAGTGAACCAGTGGGGTGCACTGACTCGTCTTTCAAGTAGAGGTTTACACCCCAGTGCGAGGGCAGCGGGAAGACGTGAAGGTGTGTGTCGCAGCTACGGTTGGCGTCGGCCTCGACCTTACGTATGGCCTCCGCCACCCAGCGGCGCGTCCCCAGGTCGTGACGGTCCACGAAACTCATGCCCATACGCTATCCCATGTGACTCTCGCCACTATTTCCGAAAAATTGGGCGGGTAGTGTTATGATACTGAGACTTGTCCGGCCGTGGACGTGACAGCACACGCCGCGAGCAGATGGACGAAAACCCCCTCTGACCAAGGCGGATCTCTAACGCGTCCCTTAACCGGGACTTGCCATGATGGAATCCGCCCTCAGGCGGCTTGTGCCGGAACGGGGGATAGCGCAAGGGGGAATGAATTGATCACTATGACCGATGAGCAGCGTCAGGACTGGTTCGAGCGCGATGTCGTGCCCGTGACCTCGCAGCTTTTCGCCTCCGCCATGCGCCTGACCCGTAACGCCGCTGACGCGGAGGACCTGGTACAGGAGACGGTGGCGAAGGCGTACACGTCGTATCACCAGTTCCGGGAAGGCACCAACCTCAAGGCGTGGCTGCACCGGATCCTCACGAACAACTTCATCAACGACTACCGGAAGAAGCAGCGCTCGCCCAAGCTCTCGGCCGCCGAGGACATCGAGGACTGGCAGTTGCACGCCGCCGAGTCGCACAGCTCGACCGGTCTGCGCTCCGCCGAGACCGAGGCGCTGGACCGGCTGCCCGACAGCGTCGTGATGAACGCCCTGCGTTCGCTCCCTGAGGACTTCCGCGTGGCCGTCTACCTGGCCGACGTCGAGGGGTTCGCGTACAAGGAGATCGCCGAGCGCATGGGCACGCCCATCGGCACCGTCATGTCCCGCCTCCACCGGGGCCGCCGCCAGCTGCGCGGCATGCTGGAGGAGTACGCCCGCGAAGAGGGCGCCGTCCGGCTCCCCGCCCAGCGCGCCGCGGCTTAAGACCCCATAGTGAGATGAAGGCGGACGCGTAACACGCCGCCTTCATGGCGCAGCTCCACGAGATCGCAGAGCTGCCGGCTGATCCAGAGCCCGTATCCCCGAGGGGATCCGGGCTCGGGTGGTATGGGTCGTCCAGGAAGCCGCCGGGATCGGCGATCTCGCAGATCAGCTCGCCGTCGCTGACCCACATCGTGATCGTGCCGTACCCGGCGCCGTGCTCGACGCTGTTCGCGGCGATCTCGGACACGCTGATCACCAGCGACGTGACCAGGTCGCCTGCCCTCGGCGAGGGCTGAGCGCACGCGCGGCACGGTCAGGCGGAGAAACGCCTCATCCGAGTCGTACGGCACGGCGACATGCCGCAGCGACTCGCCATCGGAAGGTGCCCTGCCAGGGCGCACGGGCGAAACGTAGCAAGCGCTAGTGGGGCTGCGCAACGGCTATCAATGCCACCGCCCCGAGCGCGCAGGCCACACCGGCCACCTGGATCGCCCGCAGCCGCTCGCCCAGCACCTGCCTGGCCAGCAGCAGGGTGCTCGCGGGATAGAGCGAGACCAGCACGGCGACCAGGCTGAGCAGGCCGTTCTGCTGGGCCAGCAGGTAGAGCACGTTGGCCGCCATGTCGAGCACGCCCGCCGCCACGATGATGTGCACCGAGCCGGGGCCGGGCTTCAATGTCCGCCGCGTGGCCAGCGCCAGCAGCGCGACGGCCGTCACCGACGACAGCCTGGCGCCCACCAGCGGCCACAGGCCCGCCTCGTGCGGCGCCATGGCGAGGAGGATGAAGAAGCCGCCGAACCCGGCACCCGCCGCCAGCGCGGTCAGCACCGAGGCGAACGAGCCACGCCGGTCGGCGGACCTGTCCTGGCTGACCAGCAGCACCGCACCCAGCGCCAGGACCACGCCCACCAGCGCCCAGAACGCCGGCCGCTCGCCCGTCGCCAGCCCGAACACCACGGGCAGCGCGGCGGAGGTGACGGCGGTCGTCGGGGCCACCACCGACATGACGCCCGTGGCCAGCGCCCGGTAGAACAGCACCAGGCCGGCCGCGCCCGACAGGCCCGCCGCCAGGCCCCACGCCAGGGCCGGGGCGCTGGGTGCGCCGGGCAGCAGCGGGAGCAGGCCGAGGATCAGCGCCAGGCCCGCGAGCTGCGACAACACGACGACGGACAGCACTTGGGAGCGTCGCGTCGCCAGGCCGCCGAAGAAGTCGGCCGTGCCGTACACCACCGCGCACGCGGTCGCCAGGATCACCGTCACCGGTACCCCTCCAGTCCAACAGATTGAACTCTTAGTACAACACATAGAGTACATTCCACTGCAAATGGAATTCACTAGACTGCACTGCGTGGAAGATCCGGAGCTGATCAACCAGGCCATCGCCAACAACGTGCGCGCCCAGCGCGCGCACCGCGGGCTGACGCTGGACGCGCTGGCCGCCAGGTCGGGGGTGAGCCGCGGCATGCTGGTCCAGGTGGAGCAGGGCAGGACGAACCCCAGCGTCTCCACGCTCACCAGGATCGCCTCGGCCCTGGGCGTCACCGTGGCCCGGCTCGTCGAGGTCGCCGACGTGCCCACGGTGCGGATCGTGAGCAAGTCCGACGTGGTCACGTTCGACCAGGGAGACGTGCAGGCGCGGCTGCTGGTCGGCGCAGACGTGCCGATGATCCTGGAGCTGTGGGACTGGCGGCTGGCGCCCGGCGAGCACCACGACGGCGACGCCCATCCGCCGGGCACCCGCGAGATGCTGACCGTGCTGGACGGCGAGCTGACGCTCACCGTGTACGGCAGGAGCCACGTGATCGGGAAGGACGACGCGGTGCTCTTCACCGCCGATCGGCCCCATCGCTACGAGAACAGGGGCGAGGAGGAGCTCAGGCTGATCATGGTGGTCGCCGAGCCGCGCGAGGCGCACGACCATTAGCGAATTGGCAACACTGTGGAAAAACTCGGTCACGGTCTGTAACGTATGCGCTCGTGATCTCTCCGGCACCTGCCGATTCCCGCATGTCTTGGACGGCTGATGTCCGTTGCTGGGTACATCCCTGGTGTACGGCGGAACGTCGGCAGGGGGTGGCGTGTGAGTGAGGCCCGAGCGGCGACGGAGAAGCTCCAAGCGGAGCTCCATGGTCTGGGCGTCACCAGCGCGTACGAGGTAGGCGACGGCGAGACCATCTCCGTGTGGATAGGCCTGGTCGTACGGTATAGAGATGGTTTTTACCGTTGGCAGGAAGGGTCGGTGAAACGTCGGCATCTGGGTACGGATCCGGTTGGATGTGCCATAAGGGTGGCGCGCCGCTTCACGGAACTGCAGGCCGATATCCCACTCTGGTGGGACGACCTGACCAGGGAGCTGCGGGGGAGACCGGTCCAGGATTATCCATGAGCCCCCGCGCGCGGCGTTTCGGGGGGAACCATGCGCGTGTGGGCTTTGCCGTTGGCCCTGCTCGCTCTGGCGCTCTGCGTCACCTACTCGGTGGCGACCCGCCCGCAGCCCTGGACGCCGGCGGCGCCTCTCAGGCCGGCGGTCGTCACCCCCGAGGTGCTGGCCAAGCGGCTGGTCTCGATGCAGGCCGGCTGGCCGCGCAGCCGTAAGTTCGACTGCTCGAAGCTGAAGTGCGTGGCCCTGACCTTCGACGACGGGCCGGGCGAGTACACCGCGCGGCTGCTCGACCTGCTGCGCGCGCATGACGTCCGGGCCACGTTCTTCGTCGTCGGGCAGATGGTGGAGGCCGACAAGGGCGGCCGCCTCACGCGCCGCATCGTGGAGGAGGGGCACGAGATCGGCAACCACTCGTGGAGCCATCCGGCGCTCGCCGGGCTGCCCCGCGAGCAGATCGAACGGCAGCTCAAACGCACCGACGACCTCGTGGAGAAGCTGACCGGGGTGCGGATGCGGGTGATGCGGCCGCCGTACGGGTCGACGAACGAGCGCGTCGTGGCCGAGCTGCGCCGCGAGGGGCTGGCGGAGATCCTCTGGAGCGTGGACACGCTCGACTGGCTGAACCGCGTGCCTGCCGTCGTGGCCAAGCGGGCCGGCGCCGCCAAACCCGGCTCGATCGTCCTCCTGCACGACATCCACCGGAGCACCGTGGAGGCCGTGCCCGCCATACTCGCCACCCTCGCGAAGAAGGGCTACACGTTCGTCACGGTCTCCGAGCTGTACGGCAGGACGCCGGCGGCCGGGCGGAGCTACAGCGAGCGCTGAGGTCCGTCGTGCCTGCGAGGCGTGGCACCCTGGTGACATGGGTTTCAGCGGCTTCCCGGACGAGGCGTTCCTGTTCTACGAGGGGCTCGAGGCGGACAACTCGAAGACCTACTTCACACGGCACAAGCACCTCTATGAGGAGGCGGTGCGGGAGCCGATGCTGGCGCTCACGGAGGAGCTGGCCCCGGAGTTCGGGTCCGCGCAGCTCTTCCGGCCCTATCGGGATGTGCGCTTCTCCAAGGACAAGTCGCCGTACAAGACCCACCAGGGTGCCTTCGTGGACCTTCAGCCGGGGATCGGATACTACGTCGAGGTGAGCGCGGCGGGGCTGTTCACGGCGGGCGGCTTCTACACGCAGGCGGCCGACCAGGTGGCCCGCTACCGGGCGGCCGTGGACGAGGACCTGTCGGGCAAGCCGCTGGAGTCCCTCACGTCGGCGCTCGTGGCCCAGGGGTACGCGCTGTACGGGGAGCGGCTCAAGACCAAGCCGCGGGGCTTCTCGGAGGACCATCCGCGCATCGAGCTGCTGCGGCACAAGTCGCTCTATGCGGGGATGAGCTTCGAGCCGGAGCCGTGGGTGTCCACGGCGGAGGTGCTCACGCGCGTGAAGGACACGTGGCGCGCGTACGGCCCGCTGGTCGACTGGCTCTGCACCCACGTACGCGGCAGCGAACTCCCACGCCGCTGACGGCAAACCCCGAAGGCTCATCGCGGGGCGGTGGTGGTGACCTGGTCGCCCTTGAGGATACGGTCCACGGTCTGCCCGGCCACCGAGGTCGCCGCCGTCGTGCCCGCCGCCAGGACGATGGCCAGCGTGGGCGCCGCCAGGCTGCGGATGCTGCGCAGATTGCGTACCCGCGCCCAGGGCTCCCCGGCCAGGTGCATGATGCGCCACTCCCAGAACAGCCCCAACCCGATGCAGACCACCGTCACCTGCCCCACCACGATCCCCACGACCTGCACCTTGTCGAAGACCCCGATGTCCGGCTCCACCAGCGTCGAGAGATAGCCCGACAGCTCGGTCAGCAGCGCCGCCGCCGTGAGGTGCAGGGCCTTGGTCATCGGCTGGGTGCCACGGACGCGCGGGTAGAAGTAGCCGAACAGGAAACCGAACGCGGGCAGGGTGATCAGGTAGCGCCCGTCGAAGACGAAGCTGGTCAGGTCGGCCCCCTCCGGCCACCCGTACACGACGGCGAAGGGCAGGCTCAGCAGCAGGCTCACCGTGAAGGCGTGTACGCCGTTGAACCAGGGCGTGCACCCGGCGGCGGTGGCGAAGGCGGTCTCCGGGTGTCGGCCGTGCCGGCGCAGCGCCTCCTCCAGGGCGTCCCGCCGCTGGTCGAAGTCGGCCATCGACATCTCGCCCGAGCCGATCCTGCCCCGCCCGACGCGGTACAGCTCCTGCTCGGCGACGAGCAGCAGCCGCTTGTGCAGGGCCGTCCTGACGAGCTGCCGGTGCTCCTCCTGCGAGGAGGGCTCGGTGAGGGCCAGGCGCGGCCCCGCGAGCAGCCAGCGTGCGGTCGCCCAGGCCACGATCGAGGTGATCGCGAGCAGCGGCAGCGGCACGTCGATGTCGGCCAGCGTCGTGCTGCCGCCCGGCGTGATGTACAGCACCATCAGTACGGCGATCATGGTCGATTCGGTGACCGGGTTGTCGATCGCGGACAGCTGCCTGCCGAGCCGCCAGAGCCGCAGCACCAGCATCAGGAACCCCAGCAGCAGCAGCCCCAGCACCCCGCGCACCAGAGGGGTGAGGTGGAGGCTGCCGATCATGGGCTCGGACCGGGGCACCGCCAGGCTCCACGACCCGGAGTCCAGCCATTCGGTGGGCCAGCCCTGCACGAGCAGGCTCACGATCACGGCGCCGACCACCGCGCCGCGCGTCCACTGCCTGGTCGCCACGGCGATGGCGGCGATCGGGATCATGGCCCAGCCAAGTGCCAGGACCAGCCGTACGCTGTCGGGCGGGTACACCCCGGTCGGCAGCGCGCGCAGCCACAGCGCCAGCGCGAGGGCCCCGATCGCGGCCTCGGCAGCCCACACGGCCAGCCGTACGATCACCGACCTGACCCCCAGGTCCACGCTGAACGCCACCGCCGACCCCGCCGCCGCCAGCGCCGTCACCGCCCCTCCGGCCAGCAGGACCTGGCCGGACAGCTGACCGTGCAGCCACGACCAGACCAGCATGCCGAGCCCGACCACCACGCCCAGCCCGGTCGTGACCAGCAGGTCGCGCGTGTTCCACGGGGGGCTGGTGGGCAGCACCCGTCCGGCGTGCCGCAGCGCGAGCGCGGGCACCGCGACGAAGAGCACCACGTACGTGACCGCCGACCAGTCCTCGGCGACCAGGGGGATCAGCAGGGTGGGGGCCGCCAGTGCGAGGCCGACGACCAGCTCCCTGTTGGGCGGGCGCTCCCACCACCCGCGCCCGAGCGAGCGTGCCAGGAAGATGACCAGCGCGAGCGCGGTGAGCACGCCGAGCGCGGTGGCCCACGAGAAGTCGTCCTCCAGGGCCACGTCGGCGAACCCGAACGAGTCGGGCGCCAGCGTCATGCTCACCGGGTACGTCCCGACGCCGAACTCCACCCGCTCCTCGTGCTCACGGTCCGGCGTGATCCCGGCCAGCCGCAGCACCGTCCACTCGCCGGGCAGCACCGCGATCGAGCGCGAGGTGACGATCACGGGAGTCGCGTTGGGGGCGTTGAAGTCGAGCGTCAGCAGGTCGCTCCGCTTGACCTGCCGCAGCAGCGTCACGGTGAACCGGGCCGTGGTGCCCGAGGGGTCCGTGTCGAGGATCGGCGCCAGGCGCGTCGTGGGCGCCAGCCCGGGTCCTTCCACCTTGATCGCGCCGAATGCGGCGTCGGTGACCTGCTGGAGCGTGCCGGGGAACCCGGTGCCCTGGCGGAGCGCGCCGATGAGGGGATCCTTGGGCGCCATCGTGAGCCGGTGGACGACGGTCACCTTGACCTGCCGCTGGCGGGGGTCGATGCGTCCCTCGGGCACCGGATCCAGGTCGGCCTCGGTCGCCCTGGAGACCGTCACCTCGGTGGCGGCCTTACGCGCCCAGCCCACCCGGGGGTCGGCGCGGGCGGCGGCCGCCACCCACGGGTTGGGCGCCGCGGTGCTCTTGGGCACCTCGGGACCCGCCACCGGTCTGGCTGCGACGGTGCACCAAACGATCGCCCCCAACGACACCAGAGCCAGCCCGAACGCCATCGCCATCCGGAGCCTTCCCACAATTTGGATGATTCTCCGGAATACGAGAATGTTCTATGTTGTGGGGTCACGGTGTTATTACATCTGCGCCCCCGGGCCTTTTTACTTTACCCGGGAGCGCCTGCATCGTCCGTGGCGAAGCCGGATGCTGACCGGCTTTACTTACAGCCGAATGAACGGCCGGAAAAGCTCAGCCGCGCTTGGCGCGGGCCGCGGCGCGACCGCGCGTGGCGGCGTCGAGCACGACCTTGCGGATGCGCACGTGCTCCGGAGTGATCTCCACGCATTCGTCCTCGCGGATGAACTCCAGCGCCTGCTCCAGCGAAAGGACGCGCGGCGGGATCACCTTCTCGGTCTCCTCGCTGGTGGAGGAGCGCATGTTGGTGAGCTTCTTCTCCTTGGTGATGTTCACATCCATGTCGTCGGACCGGGAGTTCTCGCCGATGATCATGCCTTCGTAGACCTCGGTCGTCGGCGAGACGAACAGGGTGCCGCGCTCCTGCAGGTTGAGCATCGCGAACGCGGTCACCGGGCCGGACCTGTCGGCCACCAGGGAGCCGTTGTTGCGGGTGCGCAGCTCGCCGAACCACGGCTCGTAGGAGTCGAACACGTGGTGCACCAGGCCGGTGCCGCGGGTCTCGGTGAGGAACTCCGTACGGAAGCCGATCAGGCCGCGCGCCGGCACCACGAACTCCATCCGGATCCAGCCGGTGCCGTGGTTGGTCATGTGCTCCATGCGGCCCTTGCGCACGGCCAGGAGCTGGGTGACCGCGCCGAGGTACTCCTCCGGGCAGTCGACCGTGAGGCGCTCGACCGGCTCGTGCACCTTGCCGTCGATGGTCTTGGTGACGACCTGCGGCTTGCCGACGGTCAGCTCGTAGCCCTCGCGGCGCATCTGCTCGACCAGGATGGCCAGCGCCAGCTCGCCGCGGCCCTGCACCTCCCAGGAGTCGGGCCGGTCGGTGGGCAGCACGCGCAGCGACACGTTGCCGACCAGCTCCTTGTCGAGGCGGTCCTTCACCATGCGAGCGGTGACCTTCGAGCCCTTGACCTTGCCGACCAGGGGCGAGGTGTTGGTGCCGATGGTCATCGAGATGGCCGGCTCGTCCACCGTGATCAGCGGCAGCGGGCGCGGGTCGTCGGGGTCGGCGAGCGTCTCACCGATCATGATGTCGGGGATGCCGGCGATGGCGATGATGTCGCCGGGGCCCGCCTCCTCGGCCGGCTTGCGCTCCAGGGCCTCGGTCATGAGCAGCTCGGTCACCTTGACGCGCTGGATCGTGCCGTCGGTGCGGCACCAGGCCACCTGCTGGCCCTTGCGCATCACGCCCTGGTGGATCCGGCACAGGGCGATGCGGCCCAGGTAGGAGGAGGCGTCGAGGTTGGTGACGTGGGCCTGGAGCGGGGCGCTCGGGTCGTACGTCGGCGCGGGGATGGTCGACTTGATGATGTCGAACAGCGGCTCGAGGTCCGGGGAGTCGGGCATGCCGCCGTCCTCGGGGCGCTCCATGGAGGCCCGGCCCGCCTTGGCGGAGGCGTACACGATCGGGAAGTCGATCTGCTCCTCCGTGGCGTCGAGGTCCATGAACAGCTCGTAGACCTCGTCCACGACGTCCTTGATGCGGGCGTCCGGGCGGTCGACCTTGTTGATGCAGAGGATGACCGGCATCTTGGCGGCCAGGGCCTTGCGCAGCACGAAGCGGGTCTGCGGCAGCGGCCCCTCGGAGGCGTCGACCAGCAGCACGACGCCGTCGACCATCGACAGGCCGCGCTCGACCTCGCCGCCGAAGTCGGCGTGGCCGGGCGTGTCGATGATGTTGATGGTCATGCCGCCGTGCCTGACCGCGGTGTTCTTCGCGAGAATGGTGATGCCCTTCTCGCGCTCGAGGTCGTTGGAGTCCATGACGCGGTCGTCGACGTCCTGGTTCGCGCGGAAGGCCCCGGACTGCCAGAGCATGGCGTCGACCAGCGTGGTCTTGCCATGGTCGACGTGCGCGATGATCGCGATGTTCCGCAGGTCGTCGCGGCTGTTCAAAGGCATGATGACGTCTCGCTCTATGTGAGGTGGGGTCGGCCGCGCGAAGTCGCGACCACATAAGTCTAGTTGATCCCCCCTGATGCCAGCGCGACGCGGGGAAACTCCAGCAGGGAGGGACGGCGCGGCGTGCCGGCGGGGCTACATACTCGGGATCGACCGTACGCGTGGCAAACCTCACGTACATAGCGGGTTGCACAATTGTGCGCATGGCAAGCGCCGCCCGCGTCCTTAGATTGACGGCATGACGTGGACAGAGCTGGTTATGGCCGCGGCGCCGACGCGGGGGGATCAGCCGGCGGTGAGCGATGTCAGGACCGGTGAGGTGCTGTCCTACTCCGCGTTCGTCAGACGCGTCACCCGTGCCGCGGCGGGCCTGAGCCGCCAGGGCCTGCGTTTCGGCGACCACGTCCTCGTCAACGTCCCGCTCGGCGCGTCGCTGCCCGTCGCGGTCCACGCCGTGGCCTGGGCGGGCGGGGTCGCGGTGCTCGCGGCCTCGGGGGCGGCCCGCTTCATGATCACACAGAGTCATTACGACTCCACCGTGGCGAAGGTCGAACAGGTCTACTCGTTCCAGCCGGTGCCGGGGGCGAAGCCGTTCGGCGAGCTGATCGGCGACCGCACCCTCGAGTTCGGCCCGCTGGCGGGCCCCGCGATCATCGTCGACGGCGTGCGGACGTTCCGCCACGACGCGCTGGCGAGCGACCTGCGCAAGCTCGCCTCCCGGCTGGTGATCGACAAGGACGACGTGGTGCTCAGCGCGGTGAGCGAGCCGTTCAGGGGCCTCAGGCTGGTCGATCTGGCGATGACGGCGGGCGCCCACGTCATCGTCGCCCACGAGCCGAGCGTGGTCGGCTGCCGCGTGCTGGCCGCGGAGCGCCGGGCCACCATGGTCGTCGCGCCGTACGACGTCGCCAAACGGCTGCTCGGTGACCCCATGCTGCGTGTCGTCGACGAAAGGGCGATCGTCAGCTCGCTCGGGCTGTGAAAAGTGCGACACTGTGGGAGAGTGTGATCCTTCAGCGACGCAGGGTGACCACATGCCAGAGCCCCCCAGGCACAACCTCCCCGCTGAGCCCAACCGGTTCGTGGGTCGCGAGCGTGACCTCGACGACCTGCGCGGGCTGTTCGGCGAGACCCGCGTGGTCACGCTGTGCGGCGTCGGAGGCATCGGCAAGACCCGGCTGGCGCTCCGCGTCGCCGCGGGGCTCGTGCCCGCCTACCCCGACGGCGTGTGGCTGGTCGAGCTGGCCAGGGTGCGCCGCCCGGAGCTGGTCGACCAGGAGGTCGGCCGCGTGCTCGGCGTGTGCGAGGAGGCGGGCCGCCCGGTCTTCGCCACCGTGACCGACCGGCTGCGCGACCTGCACTGCCTGCTGCTCCTCGACAACTGCGAGCACCTCATCGACAGGTGCGCCGAGGTGAGCGCGGGGCTGATCGCGGCCTGCCCGCGGCTGAGCATCCTGGCCACCAGCCGGGAGCCGCTGCGCATCGCCAGCGAGCTGATCTGGCGGGTGCCGCCGCTCGACCTGCCCGACATGGGCGCTCCCGACGCCGAGTCCGTGCAGCTCTTCATGGACCGGGCCGCGGCCGCCGGCACCAGGCTGGGCCCCGACAGCCTGGCCGACGTGGTGCGCCTGTGCCAGGCGCTCGACGGGCTTCCGCTCGCGCTGGAGCTGGCCGCGGCCCGTACGAGCCTGCTCAGCCCCGGGCAGATCGCCGACCGCATCGACGACCGGTTCTCGCTGCTCACCACCGGCGGCCGCACCGCTCCCGCCCGGCAGCGCACGCTGCTGGCCGCCGTCGAATGGAGCTACGACCTGCTGGCCGAGAAGGAGCAGGTGCTGCTGCGCAGGCTGTCGGTGTTCCCCCGCGACTTCGACCTCGACCTCGCCGAGCAGATCTGCGCGGCGCCGCCGATCTCCGAGGGCGAGATCGTCGATCTGCTCGGCGGGCTGGTCGACAAGTCGCTGGTCCTCTGCGACGAGAGCCGCAGGCGCTACTGGCTCCTCGAGACCATCAGACGGTACGCGGTCGAGCGCCTCCAACGGGCCGGCGAGCGCGAGGTCCTGCGCGAACGCCACCTCCACGTGCTCTGCGAGCTGCAGGAGCGCCACTTCATGACGGAGATGGTCGAGCAGGGCGTGCCGTGGGCGCGCCGGCTCGAGGCGCTGACCATGAGCAAGAGCCTGGTCGACGACCAGCGGGTGGCGCTCGACTGGGCGGCCGAGTCCGGTGACGTGCAGTTCGGCCTGCGCGTGTGCGCCGCCAGCACGGGTCTGCTGCCCATCTGCGGCAACCTGACCGAGATCGTCACCTGGGTCGAGCGGTTCCTCTCGCTCGACCTGACCGACGTGCCGCCCGAGCAGATCGCGCAGGCCAAGGCGTACCTCGCCTATGGCCTGGAGGCCAGGGACGAGCTGAGCCGCGCCCTGGAGCTGGCGCAGGAGAGCCTGACCGGGCTCTCCTCGGCGAACGCCTACCCCCGCTCCGTCATGCACAGCCTCATCGTGGTCATCCTGCTGCGCATGGGCAGGCCCGAGGAGGCGGTGCGCCACGCGGAGGACGGCCTGGCCCTGGCCACCCGCTCGGGCGACGCGTGGAACCAGGCGGCGGGGCTGTCCGGGCTGTCGGCGGTGGCCCTGACCCGCGGCCGGCTGCGCGAGGCGCAGCGGCTCGGCGAGGAGGCGCTCGCGCGCGCCCGCGAGCACGGCCACCGCTGGATCATGGCCAGGACCGCGACCCAGCTGGGCGCGGTGGCCGAGTTCCGCGGCGACCTGGTGACCGCCAAGGCCCAGTACGAGATGGCCGTCCCATGGCTGCGCGAGCTGGGCAGCGACCTCGATCTGTCGCGCTGCCTGGCCAGGATGGGCAGGGTGGCGGCGCTGCTGCGCGAGTTCGCCACCGCGCGCGAGTGCCTGGGCGCCAGCCTCGCCCTGGGCCGGGAGACCGGGCAGCGGCAGAGCGTGGCCCGCAGCCTGGTGGGGCTGTCCGTGCTGGCGGAGTGCGAAGGCGATCTGGAGGCCGCCGTGCTGGCCGCCGCGGCGGCGGCCACGCTCCGCGAGTCGATCGGGCAGCAGTCGTCCACGATCAGGATCGAGGAGCTGCTCGGCCGGGCCCGCACCAAACTGGGCGACGGGCGCACGGGCTCGCTGTGGTCGCGCGGGCGGGCGATGAGCCCGGACGACGTCGCCCGCCGCGTGCTGGAGGGCGAGCGGGTGGCGCAGAAGCTGCCCGTGGTGGCCGAGCCGGTCAAACACTCGCTGCTGACCGCCCGTGAGCAGGAGATCGCCAACCTGCTCACCCGTGGGCTGTCCAACCGGGCCATCGCGGCCGAGCTGGTGATCAGCCCCGCCACCGTCGCCCGCCACATCGCCAACATCATGGAGAAGCTCGGCTACACCTCGCGGGCGCAGATCGCGGTGTGGGCCGCCAAGCGCCCCGCTCCTCCCGCCTGAGCCGTGCGCGGCGGGTGTGTAGGCGGCGTTCACGGAGGGTAGGTGAAGGGGCCCCCGGCGGTGGCGGAGCTTCTGCATAAGGATCTGCATATTCCGCCCCATGTATGCACGAGACCCCCTCCCTACGGTGGGCCACATGGAGGAGCGGATCGTCATGGTGGACTCGGGCACGGGCCTGAAGCTCACCGAGGAGCAGCTGGACGAGAGGTCCGCCGTCGCGACCGTCCAGCTGCGGCGCAGAGGCGTACGCGAGGGTGACACCGTGCTCATCTGCCTGCCCCTCGGGTGTGACCTGATGGTCGCGGCGGCCGCGGTGATCGCCGCGGGAGGCGTCGTCTGCCCGCTGCCCGCGGAGCTCGACGCGGTCTCCCTCAGGGACCGCATGCGGGCGAGCGGCGCCCGGGTGATGATCTCCGACGTCCCGCAGGCGCTCGACGCCGCGGACGAATCACCCGTAAGGATCATCATGAGCGTCGCGGACCTCGGCGCCCTACATTCGTATCCAGCCAGTCGCGAACTCTGCACGGAAAGTGATCCCATCGGGCACTGAAGCGGTGGAGACTATGCACCGGATGTGATCCTCCCGCTACCACTTGGGCCCCACATGACCGCGCAAGTCCTGCACAATCTCCCCGCCGAGCCCAACCGTTTCGTCGGGCGCGCCCGCGACCTGGCCGAGCTGGCGGCGCTGGTCCACGAAGAACGCGTCGTCACGCTGAGTGGCGTCGGCGGCATCGGCAAGACCCGCCTGGCCCTGCGCGTGGCGGCGCAGCAGGCGGACCGCTTCGCCGACGGCGTGTGGCTGGTGGAGCTGGCCCGCATCGGCAACCCCGCGCTGCTCGTCAACGAGCTGGCCGAGGTGCTCGGCGTACGCGATGAGGTGCCCGGACGGCTGCTCGACGGCCTGCGCACGCGCCTGCGCGGCGCCGACGCCCTGATCGTGCTGGACAACTGCGAGCACCTGGTAGACCGCTGCGCCGAGCTGGTGGCCGACCTGATCGCCGAGTGCCCGCGGCTGCGGTTCCTGCTCACCAGCCGCGAGCCGCTGCACATCCCCGGCGAGCTGATCTGGCGGGTGCCGCCGCTGGAGCTGCCGGACGAGCGGCACCCCGAGGCGGAGTCGGTGCTGCTGTTCGTGGAGCGGGCGCACGCGGCCGGCGCGCGCGGCGTGACCGGCTGCATGGGCGACGTCGTACGCCTGTGCCACGCGCTCGACGGCCTGCCGCTCGCGCTGGAGCTGGCGGCGGCCCGCACCAGCCTGCTCGGCCCCGGCCGCATCGCCGACCGCATCGCCGACCGCAAGGGCGACCGCTTCAGCCTGCTCACCACCGGCGACCGCACGGCCCCCGCCAGGCAGCGCACGCTCCTGGCCACCGTCGACTGGAGTCACGAGCTGCTCCTGCCCAAGGAGCGCGTGCTGCTGCGCCGGCTGTCGGTCTTCGCCGGGCTGTTCGACCTCGGCCTGGCGGAGCGGGTCTGCGCCGACGGCGGCATCGTGCGCAGGGCCGACGTGCTCGACCTGCTCGGCGGCCTGGTCGACAAGTCGCTGGTGCTCCACCACGCCGCCGGCAGCTACCGCCTGCTGGAGACCATCAAGCAGTACGCCGCCGAGCGCCTGGACGAGGCCGGGGAGTGCGAGCGCCTGCGCGACAGGCACCTGAAGGTGATCTGCGAGGAGTTGGAGCGCGGCTACGCGGCGGCCTCGCACGACCGCAGGAAGCCGTGGCAGGAGCGGTTCGCGCACTTCACCAGGGGCCGCGCCCTCCTCGACGACGCCAGGAACGCGGTGGACCGTGCGGTGGAGAGCCGTGACCCGGTGCTCGGGCTGCGCCTCGCCCGTGTGTCGCTGGCGATGCTGGTCGTCCGCGGCGACCTGGGCGAGAGCATCGCCTGGCACGAGCAACTGCTCGCGCTCGACCTGTCCGGGGTGCCCGCCGACCTGATCGCGGTGGCCAAGGGCGCGCTGGCGTACGGGCTGGAGCTCGCCGACGAGCTGGCCGGGGCGGAGGAGCTCATCGTGCAGAGCGTCGAGGAGCAGAAGCGCCACCCGTACACGCACTGGCTGGGCATGGCGTACGGCGTGGCGCTGAGCGTGTTCTTCCGCACCGGGCAGAGCGAGAAGGCGCGGCGTTACCTCGACGAGCTGGAGGCGGCGGCCACCGCCCACGATGACCTGTTCAACCTGAGCACAGCCAGGATCGCCCAGCTCAATCTGGCGCTCTTCCAAGGGCGGCTGCACCAGGCCCAGCGCTACGGCGACGAGGCGCTCGCGCTGGCCAGGGAGGCCGGGCACCACTGGACGGTGGCCAGGGCGCTGACCCATCTCGGCGCGGTGGCCGAGGCGGCGGGTGACCTGCGGACGGCCAGGTCCCACCACGCCGCCGCGCTGCCACTGATCGAGGAGATGGACAACCGCGTCGAGCTGGCCCGCTGCCATGCCCAGCTCGGCCGGGTGGCGGCCGGGCTGGGCGACTACGCCGCGGCCAGGAGACACATCTCCGCCGGCCTCGACCTGAGCAGGAAGATGGGCCAGCGCAGGGGCGTCATGCGCGCGCTCGTGGCGCTGTCCGCCCTGGCGCGGGCCCAGGACGACCTGGAGGGCGCGGTGCTGGCCGGGTCGGCCGCCACCGCGCTGCGCGAGTCCATCGGGCAGTTCGGGACGCCCGGCCGCATCCAGGAGCTGCTGGTGCTCGCCCGCTCGAGGCTCGGGGCCGGGCGGGTGGCGCTGCTCTGGGCCAAGGGCGCGGAGCGGACGCCCGAGGAGGTGGCCAGGTGGGTGCTCGAGGGCGAGGCCGGGCGCGCCCTCGCTCAGCCGGGCACGCCCGTTCAGGAGGCTGCGCCGTACGGCAGGCTGACCGCGCGGGAGCAGGAGATCGCCGTGCTGCTCGCCCGCGGCCTCAGCAACCGCGGCATCGCCCAGGAACTGGTGATCACCTCGGCCACCGTGGCCCGGCACATCGCCAACATCATGGAGAAACTGGACTTCGACTCACGGGCGCAGATCGCGGTGTGGGCGGCCGAGCACGGGGCGGACGCAGGGCGAACATAAGCTCATATCCATGTCCTTCGCGCCCAACTACCCCGTCATGCTGCGCACCGCCGACGGGGTCCGCATCGACGCCGCGCACACCCCGTCCACACGTACGGAGCTGGGGATAGTTGTTGCGCACGGGTTCACCGGGTCGTGGCGGGAGCGCAGCGCGCGGCGCATCGTGCACGTGCTGAGCGAGTTCGGCGGCGTGGTCGCCTTCGACTTCCGCGGCCACGGGCGCTCCGGCGGCGAGACCACGGTCGGCGATGTGGAGATCCTCGACGTGGAGGCCGCCGTCAGGCACGCCCGCGTGGTCGGTTACTCCAAGATCGCGGTCGTGGGTTTCTCCATGGGCGCGGCGGTGGCCGTACGGCACGCGGCGCTGCACGGGGGCGTGGACGCGGTGGTGGCGGTGAGCGGACCGGCCCGCTGGTACTACCGGGGCACCAAGCCGATGCGGCAGGTCCACTGGGCCATCGAGCGGCCGCTCGGCCGTTGGGCGGCCAGGATGGCCAAGCGCACGCGGATCGCCCGCAGTGAGTGGGACCCGATCCCGATGCCGCCGCACGAGGCCGCCGGGCTCATCTCGCCGACGCCGCTGCTGATCGTGCACGGCGACGCCGACGCGTTCTTCCCGCTGGACCACCCGCGCCAGCTCTACGCGGGCGCGCGCGAGCCGAAGGAGCTCTGGATCGAGCCCGGGTACGGGCACGCGGAGTCCGCCGCGACCCCCGGCCTCATCCGCAGGATCGGCAAATGGATTGCCTCGAACCTTTCGTGAGTTAAACGCGTCTATCTAGGACGTAAAGAAGGAAACCGCCGGGAGAAAGTCCCTGGGGAAAGGAAACCGCCGACGCGGTGGACGTGGGACATACTTCCGGTAGCGGGATCTGTACCTAGCGTTGCGGGGGCGCGCTGGGTGCACATCTCGCATCAAGGGCCTCGTGGCGTCGTGCCACGAGGCCCTTTCCATGAGCTCAGCCGAGCCGCGCGATCGTCTTGTACTCCAGGTAGCCGTTCAGGCCCTCGGGGCCGAGTTCGCGGCCGATGCCGCTGGCCTTGAAGCCGCCGAAGGGCGCGTTGGTCTCCAGCATGAAGCAGTTGACGCCGTACGTGCCGGTGCGGACCTGGCGGGCCACGTCCATGCCGTGCTCGGTGTCGCCCGTCCAGACCGTGCCGGCCAGGCCGTAGTCGCTGTCGTTGGCGATGCGTACGGCGTCCGCCTCGTCCTCGTACGGGATCACGACCAGGACCGGCCCGAAGATCTCCTCGCGGGCGATGCGCATGTCGTTGCTCACGCCGGCGAAGACGGTGGGGGAGACGTACCAGCCGCGGTCGTAGGGCCGGTCGAGGCCTCCGACGACGACCTTGGCGCCCTCGTCCATGCCGATCCTGATGTACCCCTCCACCCGGTCCTGCTGGCGCTTGGCCACCAGCGGGCCGATGCCGGTCGCCGGGTCGGCGGGGTCGCCGACGGGCTGGGACGTGGTCATGCCGGCGATGGCCTCGACGACCTCGTCGTAGCGGTTGCGCGAGGCCAGGATGCGGGTCTGGGCCACGCAGGCCTGGCCGTTGTTCATGAGCGAGGCCAGGGACAGGAAGCCCATGCTGGCGGCCAGGTCGGCGTCGTCCAGGATGATCGCGGCGGACTTGCCGCCCAGCTCCAGGCTGACCCGCTTGAGCTGCTCGCCGCAGATGGAGGCGATGCGCCGGCCGGCGGCCGTCGAGCCGGTGAAGGCCACCTTGTCCACGCCGGGGTGGGAGATCAGGTGCTCGCCGACCTCGCGGCCCGCGGGCACGATGTTGAGCACGCCCGCGGGGATGCCCGCCTCGAGCGCCCACTCGGCCAGCAGGTACGCGTCCAGCGGCGTCTCGGGGGCCGGCTTGAGCACGATGGCGCAGCCGGCCAGCAGCGCGGGCGCGACCTTGGTCATCGTGACGAACTGGGGCACGTTCCACGGCACCACGGCCGCCACGACGCCCACGGGCTCCCTGCGCACGGTGGTCGGGCCGAACAGCCCCGGCCGCTGCTCCTCCTGCTCGAACGTCCTGCCCAGCTCGGCGTAGTACTGCAGCATGCCCAGCGGCTGGGGCGCCTGGGCCAGGTTCGAGAACGTGATGGGCGAGCCCATCTCCTCGGTGATGAGCGCGGCCATCTCGCCCTGCCGCTCGTCGTAGATCGCGGCCAGCCGGCCGATCACCTCGGCCCGCTCGGCGAACGTCATCCGCGGCCACGGCCCGTGCTCGAACGCCTCCCTGGCGGCCGCGACCGCCCGGTCCATGTCCTCGGCCGTGCCGTCGGGCACCCGGCCGACGACCTCCTCCGTGTGCGGGGAGACCACGTCGATCGTTCCGGTGCCCGCTGGGGCCACCCATTCGCCCCCGATGAACAGCGTGTCGTGCTGGCGCATGTCGTGAGCCTCCTGCTTGACCGAATGCTTGCTTGCTTTCGGGATGCCTCAAGGCGACCGAACCATGTTCTGTGCGGACACGCAAGAGGGGTGCGGCCCAGCGCGCCGCACCCCTCCAGGGTCCTAGCCGAGCAGGTGCTTGAGCGACCGCTTCACCAGGTCGGTCCGCGTGGCCTGGTCGGTCACGCTCTCAGCGCCGAATCCCAGGTAGACGGTGTCCTTGGTGACGATGCCGCCGCCCTCCTCGAAGACCTGGTCGGTGCGGAACCAGTTGTTGATCGACGGCGAGGTGCCCTCGGGAGGCGCCCCGACGGTCCAGCCGCCCAGGTCCGACTCGAACGAGGTCTGCTCCGCCGTCGCGCCGTCCAGGGTGAGCGCGAAGTCGTCCAGGAAGACGCCCGCGCCCTGGGTGCCCCAGTCGCTGATGTAGGAGACGGACAGCTCGACCTTCTTGCCCGCGTACGGGGTCAGGTCGACCTTCCACTGCTGCCAGCCGCCCGAGTTGCCGGTGGCCGCGTTCCACGCGCCGGAGGTGCCGGTCGGCTCGCAGCTCGGGCCCTGGTAGCGCTGGGTGAACGGGTGGATCGCCCGCCAGCCCTCGCCGCCGCTGGGCGGATCGCAGCTGCTGCCGGTGTCCTGGGTGGTGTGCCCGTTGGCGTCCGGCAGCGTGGTCCAGTCGTCGCCGCCCGCCGTGTGCGCCTCGACCGTCAGGAAGTCCCAGCCGCTCTCGGTGTCGTACGAGGTCCAGAACGACAGGTCGCCCCCGGTCTTCCCGGTCAGGTCGATCGTCTTGGTCAGCCGCTTCCAGGAGACGTCGGCGATGCCGCTGTAGACGTCCCAGGAGCCGGTGTGCGGGTCGAACGGGCCGCCCGGGCGCACCCACTTGACCTGCGCCGAGCTCGCGAACAGCGGGAACTGCTTGGCGGGGAGGATGGCCGAGGTGGCCACGAACGAGTTGGTGTGGCTGGGCTCGATCGTGGCGTCGAAGCCCTCGAACGCGCCTCCCTGGCCCTTCAGCGCGAACGGCCGTCCGGTGCTCTGGTCGGTGCCCGCGTCGTCGAAGAACACGTACGCGCCGAGCCAGTACTGCTGGAAGTCGTTGAACACCTGGATGCACGGCGGGTCGTTCGGGACCGTGCACTCGGGCTGCGCCGGCTGGTCGGGCTGGTAGTAGTAACTGCCGTTGGCGTTGGCCGCGTACGACGGGTACTTGCCGGCGTGCAGCAGCTTGCCGCCCTCGTTCAGGTAGTCGCGGACCGCCAGTTCGGTGTCCACGCCGCCCTTGGAGGTCGTGCCCGCCACCTGGCCGGGCGACCTCGGGATGATGTCGTCGCCGGTCTCCCACACCACGGCCTTGTAGTGGCTGAGCACGCCGAGCGGGTGCGGGGCCTTGCGCCCCATCTTGTCCATGTCGTACACGTCCGAGGTGTAGCCGGCCGCCTGGAGCGCGGCGACGTACTCGTCGGCGTACTTGGCCTCGGTCCCGCCCTGCGCGGGGCTGAGGCCGGTGACGTCCTCCGTGGCCAGGACCAGCACCTTGCCACCGATGTCGGTGGCGACGGTGTACGTGAAGTCGGCGCTCTTCCTGCCGATCGAGCTGAACCAGACCTTCACCTTGTCACCGGGCTTCGTGCCGGTGATCCTGCCGCGCAGCCGGTGGTAGTAGCGGTTGTAGCCCTTGCCGTAGCGCTCGCCGCCGTTCCACTCGGAGGTCAGGTCCGTCCTGGTACGGCCGCCGTTGACCTGGTAGTTCAGGAGGACCGGGCCGAGCTTGCGCTTGGCGTCGACCTGGACGACCTGGTCCCTGCCGTAGCTGACCTCGAACGGGTCGATCTCGAAGTCGGGGGTGGTGTTGCCCAGGTGGTTCACCGGCTCGACCGGGTTGACGGCGGACTTGGCCACGTCGAGCGCGAACGGCAGGCCCTTCTCGAACTCGCCCTGCACCAGCGCCTCGTCGTCGGGGAAGACGAACCCGCAGCCGTCGCAGCCCTCGTCCAGCTCGGGCGTCCACGACAGCGTGCCGTACTGGCGGTGGGCATGGTCGTTGGTGTCGCCGTTGGTGGTGTACAGCTCGGCGCCGAGGTCGGGGTCGAACCCGGGGACCGCGGGCCTGGCGTCGTTGCCGGTGATGGCCTCGTAGATCGGGTTGTCGGCGGTCTCCGTGGCGATCTGGAAGCCGCTCGGGTAGAGCAGCAGCGGGCCGTAGGAGTGGTAGTTGAGCTGCATCTCGAACCCGATGCGCTTGAGCAGGCCGTCCATGGCCCTGGTCTCGGGCTCGCTGGCGGGCCCCGCGCCGCGGTAGGTCTCGCTGCTCGGGATGCTCGACGAGCCTTCCTCGTCGTAGTGGAAGTTCGTGGGGAAGTTCCGGTTCGGGTCGACGCCGTCGCCGATCGCGATCTTGCCGTCTCCGTCGTTGTCGCGCAGGTTCTTGCGCCACAGGCGGTTGCCCTCGGTGAACGTGAAGTCGTACCCGTCGGGGTTGGCCACCGGCACGAACCACAGCTCGGTCCTGTTGAGCAGGTCCTTGAGCGAGGCCTTGTTCGCGATCACGTACTTGAGCAGCCGCATGTCCACCTCAGTGGCGATCCACTCGCGGGCGTGCTGCGTGGCGGAGTAGAGCGTCGAGGGCTTGAGGCCGTCGGGCAGCAGCCGGGCGCCCGTGGTGACCTTGACGGCCAGGATGTCCTGGCCCTTCAGCGACTTGCCGATCGACTGGAGCTTGACGAGATCCTTGTTGGCGTTCGCGATGGCCTTGAGCTGGTCGGCGATGCCGCCAGGCTCGGAGTAGGACTTCCATACGGTGTAGCCGCCCGCCGCCTGCGCCTTGGCCGCCTCCAGCTGGGTCTGGCCCTGCGGGTTGCGTACGGGATCGGGCCTGTGGCCGAGCTTGCGCAGCGCGGCCAGGTCCGTCTGGGCCGCGGTCAGCTCGATGTGCTCCTTGCCGCCCTTGATCTCCTGCTGGACGACGTCGAAGCCCTTCTCCCTGAGCGCCTGGGCGGTGCCGGGCGGGCTGTCGAGCTGGTAGAGCTCGATGCGGTCGCGGGCCGGTAAGGGGTCCACGGACGCTTTCGCGGTCGTGGCCACGATGGACGTGCCTAAGCCGAGGATGACGGCGGTGGCGAGGGTCAATGATCGAGACACGGTCTGCCCCTTCGCAGAGACGAGTTCGATCGCCATCTCAGACCGTTGGAGCGGTCTATACAAGGCCCAATCTTTAGCTTCTTCTTAAGCCCGACAAATCATGCTAAAGCGCTATAAATTTCGCCAAAGGTGCGGGAGTTCGGTCGTTCGCGTGACAGGGATCAAGATCATCTTCTATAGTTTCGGTCCGTCTATGAGGGAGGGGACGGGTGTGAGAATCTGGCGGGTCGCCGGTCTTGTCGCCGTCCTCGCCGGGCTGCTCGGACTCCCCGGGCCGTCGCCCGCCGCGGCCGATCCCAGCCCGGCTGACCTGCGCAAGCTCACCAAACAGGCCGCGCAGCTGGAGAAGCGCTACCGCGGCCAGATCCAGAGCCTGGAGGAGATCAAGCTCCAGGTGAAGAAGGCCACCACGACCTCCGGCGCCCTGCAGGCGCAGCTCAAGGACGCGCAGGCGGAGGTGCGGCGCATCGCGGAGACCGCGTACATGGTGGGGCCGGTCGACACCTACCAGCTCATCGCTCCGAACGTCGACCCGTTCGCGCTGCTGGGACAGGCGGCCAACATGACGTACATGGCCGACGAGCGCGCCAAGCGCGTCGAGAACGTCCAGAAGCTGATCGACAAGTCCAAAGAGGCGAAGATCGCCGCCAACGACAAGGTCGAGAAGCTCCGCAAAGAGATCAAGGACCTCCAGGACAAGCAGCGCGACGTGGAGAAGCTGCTTGCCAAGTTCGGCTTCCAGCAGCCCGGCGGCTCGGAGGGGCTGACCCAGCGCATGATCTCGGTACGCGCCGACATCATGCAGAACTTCCCCATGAAGTACGGCGTCGGCTGCCTGCGCCCCGGTGACCCCGGCGAGCACGGGAAGGGGCGGGCCTGCGACTTCATGATGTCGAGAGGCGGCACCAGGGCCTCCGGGGCCGACGAGGCCCGCGGTGACGCCCTGGCGGATTACCTGATCAAGAACGGCGCCCGGATCGGTGTCATGTACATCATCTGGAAGCAGCGCTACTACGACATCCGGTCAGGCGGCGGCTGGGATCCGATGTCGGACCGGGGCGGGATCACGGCCAACCATTACGACCACGTTCACGTGTCGGTGTTCTGAGTCTTCAGGAAGTCCCGCAGCCACCGGTAGGACGCCCTCGGGGTGCGGCGCTGGGTCTCGAAGTCCACGCGTATGAGGCCGAAGCGCTGGTGGTAGCCCTCGGCCCACTCGAAGTTGTCCAGCAGGGACCAGACGAAGTAGCCCCGCACGTCCACACCCTCGGCCATGGCCCGGCGCATCGCCCCGATGTGGCCGTCCAGGAACTCGATGCGGGCGTCGTCCTCGAGTGTGTCGTCGGTGGAGCAGCCGTTCTCCGTGATGAGGATGGGCGGGAGCGCGGCGCCGTACCTCTTCTTGAGGCCGGTCAGGAGCTCGCGCAGGCTGTCGGGGACGACCGGCCAGCCGAAGGCGGTGGTGGGGTGACCGGTGATGCCCGCGTCCGAGAAGGGGAGTCCGTCGTCCGTCGGGGCCGCTATGCGGGTGGGGTTGTAGTAGTTGATGCCGAGGGCGTCCAGCGGGGTGGCGATGATGTCGAGGTCGCCGTCCTGGAGGAAGTCCAGGGTGGGGGTGTAGGCCGACAGGTCCGGATATTTGCCGAGAAGTACGGGGTCGTTGAACAGGCGGTTGTGGAGGATGTCGTACGTGTCCGCCGCCTTGAGGTCGGCCTCCTGCTGGGATGCGGGCCAGACCGGGGTGCAGTTGTTGGTGATGGCGACCTGGCGGGCGCCCGCGGCCCGCAGCGCCCGCGTGGCCAGCCCGTGGGCCAGGAGCTGGTGGTGGGCGGCCGGGAGCGCGTCCGTGAGGAGGGCCTGGCCGGGGGCGTGGATGCCCATGGCGTATCCGTAGGCCATGTGGACGAACGGCTCGTTCAGGGTGATCCAGAGGGGGACGCGGTCGGCCAGGCGGTCGGCGACCGCGGCGGCGTAGTCGGCAAATTTCTCCGAAATTTCGCGATTTAACCACCCACCGCGATCTTGCAGCGCCTGCGGCAGGTCCCAGTGGAACAGCGTCGGCACCGGCTGGATGCCGCGCTCGAGCAGCGCGTCCACCAGCCGCTCGTAGAAGTCGAGCCCCTTCGCGTTGACGGGCCCGTCTCCTTGGGGCTGGACGCGCGGCCAGGCGATCGAGAACCGGTAGGCGTTCACCCCCAGACCGGCCATGAGCTCGACGTCCTCGCGCCACCGGTGGTAGTGGTCGCACGCCACGTCGCCGGTGTGCCCGTCCCGGGTGCGACCCGGCTCGTGGGCGAAGGTGTCCCAGATGGAGAAGCCCCTGCCGTCCTCCTCGACGGCGCCCTCGACCTGGTACGCGGCCGTGGCCGTACCCCACAGGAACATCCCGGACTCCTCCCTGGCCTACGCTTTCGTGGCGAACTTTACCTTTCGGTATGGGTCAGGATGGGGTCATGACGAGTACCTTGCGCCGCCGTCCCGCCCAGCGCCGGAGCGCGGAGCGGGTGGAGCGGATGCTCGACGAGTGCGCACTGCTGCTCGACGAGGTCGGCTACGAGACGCTGACCACGAAAGAGGTGGCGCGCCGGGCCGAGGTCCCGATCGGGACGTTCTACCAGTTCTTCCCCGACAAACAGGGGCTGGTGCGGGCCCTGGCGCGGCGCAACCTCGAGGCGTTCCTCGCCCGGATCACCGAGCGCATCCCCCAGGCGGACCTCGGGCACTGGACGGACCTGGTGGACCTGGCCGTCGACGAGTTCGTCGACATGAAGCGCACCACGCCGGGGTTCGGGGTGATGGACTTCGGCGAGATCTTCCTCGCGCCCGGCGGGCCCTCGGTGGAGGGGAGCCGGCGGACGCTGGACGGGACGCTGGACAACAACATGGTGGTGGCCGAACGGCTGCGCTCCCTCAGCCGCGAGCTCCTGGGCGCCCCGGCGGGGCCGGGGCTGGACCGCGCGCTGCTGGTGGCGGTGGAGGCGTCGGACGCGGTGCTCAAGCTGGCGTTCCGCGCGGATCCCCGGGGCGACGCGCTGCTGATCGCCGAGTGCAAGCAACTCGTCCGCCGCTACCTGGCCGACCACCTCCCCTGACCCCGCATCGCGGGCCTTGGAAGCCGGAGCGCGCTCCATCAGGTCGAAGGCAGGGGACTGCTCCCTTTAGGGAGTGGAAGGAATGCCGAGCGGGAAGGCGCTCTATCGCCTGAGCGTGCCTTAAGTCGCAGGCTTGCGTGGGTTCCGGTGAACGTCGGTGTTATAACAAGGCGATCGTTATACTGATCGTGTGTCTCGTCAGGTGCGTACTTCCCCCGGTGCGGCCTATGACTTGGGCTACCACGTGGTGTGGTGCCCCAAGTACCGGCGGCCTGTCCTGGGCGGCCGCGTCAAGACCCGGCTGGAGGAGTTGCTGCGCGCCAAGGCCGCTGAGCACGATTGGGAGATCATCGCCTTGGAGGTGATGCCCGACCACGTGCACATGTTCGTCAAGCCGCACCCGAAGAACTCCCCGTCGTACGTGGCCAACCAGTTCAAGGGCTACACCTCCCACCACCTGCGGGCCGAGTTTCCACACCTGCGCTCCCGGCTGCCGACTCTGTGGTCGCGCTCGTACTTTGTGGCGAGTGTGGGCGCGGTCAACGCGGCCACGATCCAGCGGTACATCCAGACCCAGTACGAGCGTGTCCCCGCCGGCGGGCGGGCCACGAGCGGGGGCGAGGATGCGTAGGTCGTTCAAGTTCCTGCTGCGGCCGACCCGGCATCAGGAGATCGCTCTGACGGCGATGCTGGATGATCATCGGGCGTTGTACAACGCCGCGCTGGAGGAACGCCGGGAAGCGTGGCGGCGCTGCAAGGTCTCGATCCGGTACGGCGATCAGTCCGCCCAGTTGAAACAGATCCGTGACGCTGATCCCGAGGGCCAGGGCCGCTGGTCGTTCACCAGTCAACAGCAGACCCTGCGGCGGCTGAACAAGGCGTTCGAGGCGTTCTTCCGCCGGGTCAAGGCCGGTGAGACACCTGGCTATCCCCGGTTCAAGGGCAGGGGCTGGTTCGACACCGTCACCCTGGTCGAGGGCGACGGCGCGAGATGGGACTCCCAGCCGCACCACCCGGCCGCGACCCACGTCCGCGTGCAGGGCGTCGGGCACCTGCGGGTGCACCAGCACCGGCCGATCGCCGGGCGCGTCAAGCAGATCGAGATCAAACGGGAGGGCTCGCGCTGGTATGTGATCTGCTCGTGCGACGATGTGCCTGCCGTGCCATTGCCTGCGACCGGCCGCGAGGTCGGGGTCGACATGGGCGTCGCGCACTTCGCGACCGTGAGCGAGCCGATCGACGGCGTCACCGACGAGGGCGGGCATATCGCCAACCCCCGCTACCTCAAGACCGTGGAGGAGGAGCTGGCCACCGCGCAGCAGGCCTACGCCCGCACCAGACGCGGCAGCACCCGCAGGAAGAGGGCCGCCAAGAAGATCGGGCAGATCCACCGCAAGATGGCCCGGCAGCGCACCGACCACGCGCACAAGATCGCGCTCGGCCTGGTCCGCGCGGCCGACGTGATCGCGGTCGAGGACCTGCGCATCGCGAACATGACCAAGAGCCCAGCGGTGAAGTCTGATGCGCAGGGGGGCGGATTCCTGCCCAATGGGTCAGCGGCGAAGGCTGGGCTGAACAAGAGCATCCTGGACGCGGGTTGGGGGGTGTTCCTCGCGATCCTCACTAACAAGGCTGAAAGCGCCGGTCGGGACGTGATCGCGGTGAATCCCCGCAACACCTCCCGCACCTGCCCTGAATGCGGGCACGTGTCAGGGGCCAATCGCACCACCCAAGCCGGCTTCGTCTGCGTCACGTGCGGGTACGCCGCCAACGCTGACGTGGTCGGAGCGAGCAACATCAAGAGGGCCGGGCTGGTCCTCCGCGACGCCCGCGCGGCGTAGCGAGAAGCCACCCCTTTTGCGGGGTGGAGGAGTCACGTCAAGACGTTGACCTGGAGTGCACTCCAGGTGGGATGCTAGGCGCGTGAGCGAGCGTAGCGAGCGAACCAATGGACACAGCAGTGTCACACTCATGCGACCGACGAAGGAGGTCGCATGAGTGTCTACACACCTGCGGAAGTGGTCGAGGAGACCGGCTTCAGCCTCGACACCCTGCGTTACTACGAGAAGATCGGCCTGCTGGAGCGCGTCGGCCGCAACGCGGCCGGGCAACGCAGGTTCAGCCAGGAGGACGTCGGCTGGCTCGGCACACTCCGGTGCCTGCGTGACACGGGCATGCCCATCCGCCAGATGCAGCGCTTCGCCGAGCTCGTACGCGCGGGAGACCACACGATCCCCGACCGGATCAAGCTCCTGGAGGAGCACGACCGGCAGGTCCGGGCGCAGATCGACAACCTCACCGAGCGGCAGAACTACATCCACAACAAGATCTCCTACTACCGCAGCATCCTCTAGCCGCGCCTTTGCGTTCCGGCTGTTAAACCAAGATCCATGGCCGGATCGAGGGCGGAGCGGATCAACGAGCCGCTCCGTCGCGTCGCCAGGTGCTGCTCGGCGATGCTGTTCCTCGTGCTGGCGCACATAACGCTCATCCAGGCGTTCGGCTCGCGCGTGCTCAACTCCGACCGCAGGAACGAGCGGCCGCTGATCGCCAGGTTCGACCATCCGCGCGGCGACATCCTCACCTATGACGGCACGCCGATCGCCACGAGCCGCCCGACCGGCGCCGGCCCGTACCTCTACCGGAGGTCCTACCGGGACGGCGAGCTGTACGCCGCGGTCACCGGGCACATGTCGCTCTACCGCTCCACCGGGATCGAGCAGGCGCGCGACGGCGTGCTGTCCGGGGAGGACGCCAAGGTCAAGGTGCGGTCGCTGGTCAGGGACGGTGTCGTGGAGGGGGCGGACGTCCGGCTGACGATCAGGGACCGGGTGCAGCGGGCCGCGTACGAGGGGCTCAAGGCGACGGGGCTGCCGGGGGCGGTGGTGGCCATCGACCCGGCGACCGGGGCGATCCTGGCACTGGCCACCTATCCGACGTACGACCCGAACGCCCTCACCACCTTCGACCCGGCGCGGCTCTCCGAGACCGCGCGCCGGCTCGGGGAGGATCCGTCGCACCCCCTGCTCAACCGGGCGCTGAACCGGCTCTATCCGCCCGGGTCCACGTTCAAGCTGGTCACGGCCGCGGCGGCGCTGGCCTCCGGCGAGTACACCCCGTATGCGCTGGTGGACGCCCCCGTCCGGCTGCGGCTCCCCGGGACCTCGACGGTCCTGGAGAACGCCGGTGGCGGCGGGTGCGGGGAGGCCCGGCCGACGCTGACGTACGCGTTCCAGGTGTCCTGCAACACCGCGTTCGCCAACATCGGGCTCCAGCTCGGGCAGGACCTGCTCAGGGATCAGGCCGAGGCGTTCGGGTTCAACGCGCCGAGCCTGAGCGTCCCGCTGGCGGCGGACGCGAGCCGGTATCCGCTCGGCATGGACAGGTCGCAGACCGCCCTGTCGGCGATCGGGCACCACGACAGCCGGGTGACGCCGCTGATGGTCGCCATGCTGTCGGCGGCCGTGGCCAACGACGGGGTGCTGATGCGGCCGTACCTGGTGGAGGAGGTACGGCTGCCGGACGGCTCGGTCGTCGACCGTGCCGCCCCCGCGGTCTACCGGCGGGCCGTGTCGCCCGCGGTGGCGAAGGACCTGGTGGCCATGATGACGATGGCGCCGCACGCCGGGGCGTCCAGGGGGTCCGGAGTGGGAGCGCCAGGATTTCCCGCCTCGAAGGCCGTCCCGGGGACGGACGACCACGCGGTCATCACCGCCTTCGCACCCGCGAACGCGCCCGAGGTGGCGGTTGGGGTGGTGCTGGAGCATCCGGGGTCGCGGGCCGACGCGGTGACCACGATCGTCCAGGATGTCATCGAGGCCGCAATGGAGTGAATGTGCCCGCGGGCACTGACAGTTCTCCACGATTACGTCTGGGCGCATGGCGTAGTTGGTGACACACTCACAGTGATGCTGCGATCTGCTGACTTCAGCAACCTGCCGGCCGAGCCGAACGCGTTCGTGGGTCGGGAGTCCGACCTCGACGAGCTCGTCCACCTGATGCGCGTGTCGCGGGCCGTGACCCTGTGCGGCGCGGGAGGCATCGGGAAGACCCGGCTGGCCCTGCGGCTGGCCGACAGGATCGCCTCCGACCACCCGGGCGGCGTGTGGCTGATCGAGCTGGCGGACCTGGAGAAGGGCGAGCTGAGAGGTTACGTCGCCGCCGCGCTCGGCATCGTGGGCGACCTGGCCGAGACGATCGGCGGGCGGCGCGCGCTCCTGCTGCTCGACAACTGCGAGCCCGTGATCGGCGAGTGCGCGGAGCTCTGCCGTGACCTGCTCGGCGCCTGCCCAGGGCTCACCGTGCTGGCCACCAGCAGGGAGCCGCTGCGCGTGCCGGGCGAGACGGTGTGGCGGGTGCCGCCCCTGTCGGTGGAACTGTCGGTGGACGGGGAGGAGAGCGAGGCCGTGCGGCTGTTCGTGGCCAGGGCCACCGCCGCCAGGCCCGACTTCACGCTGACCGACGAGACGCGGCCGCTGGTCGTGGAGCTGTGCCAGGCGCTCGACGGCCTGCCGCTGGCGATCGAGCTGGCCGCCGCCATGGTCAGGGTGGTGTCGGTCGGCCAGCTCGTCGAGCGGCTCGACGACCGGTTCAGGCTGCTGGCGGGCGGCGCGCGTACGGCCCCGGCCCGGCACCGTACGCTCAGGGCCGCCGTGGACTGGAGCTACCGGCTGCTCACCCCGCAGGAGCGCCTGCTGCTGCGCCGCACGGCCGCCTTCCGCTCCTCGTGGACGCTCGACCTGGCCGAAGCCGTCTGCTCGGGCCCGGGGCTGGCCGAGGAGGACGTGCTGCTCAGGCTCTGCGACCTGGTGGACAAGTCGCTGGTCGCCCTGGACGGGGAGATCGCCGGTCAGGCCCGTTACCGGCTGCTGGAGACCGTACGCGACTATGCGCTGGAGCAGCTCGCCGAGTCCGGGGAGGAGGCCGAGCTGCGGCAGCGGCACCTGACGGCGCTGGCCGCGATGGCGGCCCGGTTCAAGGAGGCGATCGCGCCGGGCGCGCGCACGTCGTGGCCGGTGATCGAGCGGTACGTCAACCTCTTCGACGCGCTCAAGGCCGAGCTCGGCTCGGCCTGCGACTGGTCGATCGCCAACGGGCAGCCGGAGACCGGGCTCGGCCTGCTGACCGACATCCGCTACCTGCTGGTCGGCAGCGGCAGGAAGCTCGACGTGACAGAGCGGCTCGACCGCCTGCTGGCGCTCGGCGCCCCGCAGGTGCGGCGGGAGCTGCGCGGCCAGGCCACGATCCTGCGCGGCGAGCTGGCGCTGGCGGCGGGCGATCTGGAGCCGGCCACGAGGTGCACACGTGCGGGCCTCGACCTGTGCAGATCGGTCAAGGACGGGTACGGCGAGGCCATCGGCCTGATCGTGCTGGCCCAGCTCACCGGCCAGCCCGACACCCTGTCCCGCGCTCTGGAGCATGCCGGGCAGTCGGGCGACCTGGTCCTGGAGTCACTGGCCCAGGGCACCAAGGCACAGATCAGCCTGCACCACGGCCGACTGCACGAGGCCCAGCGCGCGTTCGAGGAGGTCCTGGCGATCACCGAGGACCTCGACAACCACGTCGGCCAGGCCTTCGCCCACATCGGGCTCGCCCAGGTGGCCAGGCATTCCGGCGACTCCGCGGTGGCCAAGCGGCACTACGAGTCGGGGCTGCGGCTGCTGCGGCACGTGGACGCCAGGCAGCAGATCGTGAGCTGCCTGGCCGGGCTCGGCAAGGTGGCGCTCGACGAGGGCGACCTGGTGGAGGCCAGGGCCAGGCTCACCGAGGCGCTGGTGCTCAGCCGCGACGCGGGGCTGCGTTCCGGCATCGCCAGGCGGCTGGAGGAATGGGCGGTCCTGGTCAGCGCCGAGGGCGACCTCCGGCGCGCGGTCCTGCTGGCCGCCGCCTCGGTGGCGCTGCGCGGCCGGCAGCCGGACGCGCGTACCGAGGACGTGCTGCGCCCTGCGCGGGCGGAGCTCGGCGAGGCCGTGGTCGGCATGCTGTGGGCCGAGGGCACGGGCATGACCGCCGAGCAGGCCGTGGCGTGCGCCCTCGACGGAGCGCTGCCCGAGCGGCCCCCCACGCCCGTCATATCGGTCCACCAGGACAGCCGGCTCACGGCAAGGGAACGCGAGATCGCCGAGCTGATCGCCAGAGGGCTCAGCAATCGGGCCATAGCCGACGAACTCATCATCAGCCCCGCGACAGCCGCCCGCCACGTGGCCAACATCCTGTCCAAGCTGGGCTTCTCCACACGTACACAGATCGCCGCATGGGTCATCGAGAGCCGCTGACCCGTGCACCTCTCTACACATCACGGTGCAGGGCCGGTTACATCCTCTAATGGCGATGTCGGCGCATGTGCTGCCGCCGTCTGCACACCTAACGTTGCTAAGTGTGATCGGCCACTCGGGGAGTGGCCGATCGATCGCGGACGTCACGCGTCCGCACGGGGCTGGGCCTCCTCGGAGGGGTGGGGGCCCGGCTCCGGGCGCGTGACCGCGGGCTCGAGTCGCGCAGGGCTCGGGCCCGCCCCGCTGGAATGCACATCGGCCTACATACATCGGTGGATGCTGGTCGGGCCGCTCAGCCGTACGTTGGCGGGCATGAAGCCCACCGCCTCGACCACCGGCACCGTGATCCACGAGGTGTTCCGCCAGGCCTACGAGCGCGGCGAGCGGCCGGCGCTCGTCGACCTGCGTGGCGGCCACGTCTACGGCTACCGGCGGCTGGTGACCGAGGTGACCAGGGCGGCTTCCGGGCTCGTACGCAGAGGCGCGCGGCGCGACCAGGTGGTGGGCGTGCTCGTCTCGACGGCCGGCGCCCAGACGCTGGCCGTGCACACCGTGCTGGCCGCGGGCGGGGTGGCGGCGCCGATCGACCCCTCGCTCGGCGCCGGCGAGATGGCCGCCCGGCTGCGCGAGTGCGACGCCCGCACCCTGATCACCACTCCCGACCTGGCGGAGACGGCGGTCCGGGCGGCCGACGAGTCCCGGGTGCGGCAGGTCATCTCGCTGGGCGCGGCGCTCGACACGATCGACTTCCGCGGGCTGCTCACGTTGGAGCCCACCGCGCTGCCCGTGCTCGACGCCAAGCGCCAGGACGCGCTGCTGACGGCGGACGGCCGCCGGCTGTCCCACGCCGACCTGCTGACCAGGATGACCGAGCTCGACCTCCCCGTACGCCTGGCCGAGCCCGACGTCGTGCTCACCACCTGGCTGCCCGACGGCGGCGGCGACCTCGTCGCCCTGGTCGGGCTCGGCATGTCCAAGGGCGCGCTGGTGGTCGCCGCGGGCGGCGGCGACGTGCCCGGCACCAGCTACGACTTCAGCGTCACGGTGGTGACGAGCCCCGAGGGCACGCTGGAGCGCATCCGCTGACCACGCGGAGCCAGGGATCAGACGGTGGCCACGTGGGCCAGCGGCTCGCCGCGCACATAGCGGGCCACGTCCGCGGCCACGATAGAGGCCGCGTTCATGGCCGTCTGCTTGCTGGCCCCGGCCAGGTGCGGAGTCATGATCAGGTTGGGGGTCGTGAGCAGGCGGGAGCCGGGCGGGATGGGCTCCTCGGGGAAGACGTCCATCGCGGCGCCGAACAGGTGACCCGAGTCCAGCGCGTCGCACACGGCGTCGTAGTCGAGCAGCGCGCCCCGGGCGCAGTTGACCAGGACCGAGCCGGGGGGCATGGCGGCGATCTGCGCCGCGCCGATCATGCCGATGGTCTCGGGGGTGGCACGGGCGTGCAGGGAGACGAAGTGGGAGCGGCGGAGCAGCTCGTCCAGCTCCACCTTGCCAGGCACGTCCACGTACGGGTCGTAGACCAGCACGTCGGCGCCGAAGCCCTCGAGCATGCGGGCCACGCGGCGGCCGATGGCGCCGTAGCCGACCAGGCCGACCGTGTTGCCGTCCAGCTCGGGGCCGACGTTGTCGTACATGTAGTAGTCGCCCCGCCACACGCCGCCCGCCAGGTCGTTGTGCGTCTGGGGGATCCTGCGGGTGGCGGCGAGCAGCATGGCCAGGGTGTGCTCGGCGGTGGCCACCGCGTTGCGGCCGGGCGCGAACGTCACCGCCACGCCCGCCGCCTTGGCCGCCTCCAGGTTGGCGTTCACGGGGCCGCCCCGGCTCACGCAGAACAGCCGCAGGTCGGGGGAGGCGTCCAGGACGCGCTTGGTCAGGGGGGCCATCTGGGTCACGCAGACCTCGACGCCGCGCAGCGCCTCGATCAGCTCGTCCTCCACGTCCGACGCCTCGTCCACCTCGCCCACCCGGCCGAACGGCTCGACCGGCCACGGCAGCGTCAGCTCACGGACGTCAACCTCGCCGGGGACCTCGCGCCTGAGCGCGTCGATGAGCAGGCTGTTACGGACGAAGTGGTCGCCTGCGGCAAGGACTCGGATGGTCAACGAACGGCTCCAATCGGGGAGTTGTACTGCAGCAGCGCGGCGCGCCGCCCAGCGCGAAGGCGCAGCTCGGTGAGGGCGCAGTTGTCCAGGCGGGGGAAGAGCCGCCGGTACTCGCCCAGCGGCACGCCGATCAGGCGGCACAGGGCGAGCCTGATGGCGGTGGTGTGCGCGACCACCAGGACGCGCCCGTCGGCATGGGCGGCGGCGATGTCGTTCAGCGCGGCGACGAACCGGTCGGCGGCCTGGTGCGGGTCCTCGCCGCCGGGCAGCGGGTGCTCGGCGGGGTCCGACTCGAACGCGGCCCGCGCCTCCGGGAACCGGGCCGCCATCTCGGCGGAGGTCAGGCCCTCGCCCTCGCCGAAGTCCAGCTCGCGCAGCCGGGCGTCGGTCTGGAGGGCGACGCCGGCCTTGGCCGCGCCGGCGGCGGCCGTGATCTGGGCCCGGCTGAGCGTGGAGGCCCACACGCCGGACAGGCCCGCCTGACCGGCCCACTCGGCGAGTTGGGCGGCCTGGGCGTGGCCGCGCGGGGTCAGCTCGATGTCGCTGATCCCGGCGTAGCGGTTCTCGGGGTGCCAGACGGTCTCGCCGTGGCGGACGAGGACGAGGTCGGTCATCGGTCGGTCCTCTCGCGCGCGTGTTCGGCGGCGGCCGCGTCGAGCCAGCCGCGCCGCTCCAGTTCCGTGACGAAGCGCAGGTACGCCTCGGTGAGGTCGGCTCCCGACGGGTCGACCACCCCCCGGGTCCTGATCATCCCGCTGGAGTCGCCGGACGCCAGCACGGCCATGCCCAGGGCGGGCTCGGCGTTCTCCCGCAGCGTCACGGGACGTCCCAGGACGTCCGCCCGCAGCTGCGTCCAGTACGCGCTGCGGGTGGCGCCGCCGGTCAGGATGATCTCGCCGTCCACGGGAGCGCCGAGCAGGTCGAGGTAGTCGAAGCAGAGGCGCTCGACGAACGCCGCACCGAGCAGGATCGCCGCGTAGCGCTCGACGTCGTCGGCCGGGCTCCCGAGGGTGAACCCCTCGGCCCCCGGGGCGTCGAACGGGAAGCGCTCACCACGCGACACCAGCGGATACGTGACGCTCGCCGGCGGACCCGGGCGGGCGCCCGCCTGGGCGCTCAGGGCGTCGAGGTCGCGGCCGGGCAGGTCGCGCGTCAGGACACCCGCGCCCGTGCTCGACGCGCCCCCGGGCAGCCACGAGCCGTCCGGCGCGCGGTGCGAGTAGACGACGCCGAGCGGGTCGTGGATCAGCTCTTTTGTCACGCCCTTGAGCACCAGCGTGGTGCCCAGCACCGAGTTCCAGCTGCCCACCCGGTCGGCGCCCGCGCCGAGCTGGGCCGCGCACCCGTCGGTGGTCCCGGCGATCACGGGCGTGCCCGCGGGGATGCCGGTCTCCTGTGCGGCCTCGGCGCAGACCACGCCGAGCCGGGTGCCGGGCCGTACGACCTCGGGGAGGATCTGCGAGGGCACCCCCAGCGCGTCCATCACCTCGAGGGGCCAGCGCTCCTCGATGAGATCGACGCCGGTCTTCAGCGCGTTGCTCAGGTCCGTGGCCACGTCGTGCCCGACCAGCCGCCGGTTGACGAAATCGCTCTGGTGAGCGAGCCGGGCCCCTTCGGCCGCGTCCCTGAGCAGCCAGAGGAGCTTCGGCAGCGCCCAGTTGGGCTGCATGCGCCGGTAGCCCAGCCGCTCCCAGACGGCCGCGCCCACCTCGTTGGCGCGCCCGGCGTCGGCGCGCCGGTCGTCGTACATCAGCGCGGGCGTCAGAGCCCTGCCTGAGGGGTCCGTGAGCAGGATCGTTCCAGAGGTCGCGTCCACGGCCACGCCGGCCACCTCCGACGCGGGCACGTACCGCAGCGCCTCGCGGGCGGCGACGGACAGCTCGCGCCACCACTGCTCGGGGTCCTGCTCGTGGCGGGGTCCGTCGCGGTGGCTGGTCAGCGCCCGGCTGGCCGTCCCGACCACCTGTCCGTCGCCGGTCACGGCCATGACCCGGACGCTCTGCGTCCCGAGGTCGACGCCGATCCAAACGCTCATCTCCGGCCCCTCATCTCGGCGAGCAGCGGCCAGGAGGCCGCGTTCGTGCCGCGCAGCGTCAGGAAGTCGTCGAACAGCCGCGTGTACAGCTCCTGGCGGACGGGGGAGGGCTCGACCGCGTCACGCATGCGTACGTGCTTCGAGGCCGCCGCGGCGATGGACGGAGCGGCGCCGGTCGCGGCCAGCCCCACCAGGTACGCGCCCCGCGCGCCCACCTCGGAGTCGGCCGGGCGGCGCACGGGCAGCCCGGTGATGTCGGAGATCAGCTGGAGCCAGACGGTGCTGTTCGAGCCGCCTCCGCACACGCGCAGCTCCGTCGGCTCGGCGCCGGTCGCGGCCAGGCAGTCGCGGATGACCATGGTCAGCCCTTCGAGCGTCGCCCGCGCCACGTCCTCGCGGCCGTGCTCGAACGACATGCCCAGCAGGGAGCCCCTCGCCAGCGGGTCGGAGAACGGCGCCCGCTCACCGGCGGGCGACAGGTACGGCAGGAGCGTCAGCCCGCGCGCGCCCGGCCGGCTCAGCAGCGCGAGGTCGCCCAGCTCGGCCGGCCCGTGCAGGCCCAGCATGCGGCACGTCCACTGCACCACTTCCGTGCCCGCGAACGTGGGGAAGGCCCGCAGGTAGCCGCCGGGGATCGCGATCGTGATCCCGATCGGCTCGCCCTCAAGATCGGCGGAGTCGACGATGACCTCGGTGCAGAGCGTGGTGCCGAGGATGCCGCACGCCTGACCGGCCCGCACGGAGCCCGCGCCCAGCGCCGTGGCGGCGATGTCGTACGGGGCCATCGCGACCGGCGTCCCGGCGGGGAGGCCGAGCGCCGAGGCGGCCTCCCGGGTCAGCTCGGCGACATGACTGGAGCGGATCGGGGGCAGCAGCCGCTCGGCCCACTCCAGGCCGAACATGGCGAGCAGCGAGGGGGAGTACGCACGCGCCCGCAGGTCCATGAACGGCGCGGACGCGTCGGACTCGTCGGCCACCAGCTCCCCGGTCAGCTTCGCGAAGATCCAGCCGCCGCAGGTCAGCATGGCGCTCGACCGCTCGAGCCGTCCGGGATCGTTCGCGCGCAGCCAGGTCAGGATCGCGTGCGGCAGCCCCGAGGCGGCCGACGAGCCGTTCAGGCGGAAGGCGTCGGCCGCGACCCCGGAGCGGGTCCAGGCGTCCACGGTCGAGGCGGCCCTGGCGTCGTTCCACAGGATGGCGGGTCCGGTCGGCTCGCCCTTGTCGTCGACCAGCCAGCAGCCGTCGCCCTGCGCCGTCACGGCCACGAAGTCGACCCTGTCGCCATTCCGGTCCACCTGTGCGGCCACCTCCCGCACGGTGGCGGCGACCGCCTCCCAGACGGCGCCCATGTCCTGCTCGGCATGGCCGGGCGCGGGCCTGGAGACCGTGGTCTCCCTCCGGGCGACGAACGCCTCCGCGCCCTCGGCGTCGTACCCGACCGCCTTGATGACCGTGGTCCCGGCGTCCACGCAGATGATCGCCATCAGGCCCTGCCGTGAGAGGTCCTCGACCGCCGCGACACGGAGTCGACGATCACCGCGAGCAGCAGCACCGCGCCGGTGACCACGAACCTGATCGAGGAGTCGAGGTTGAGCAGGGTCAGGCCGCTGGAGATCGACTGGATCACGATGATGCCGAGCAGCGCGCCGAACGCGGTGCCGCGCCCGCCGAACAGGCTCGTCCCGCCGATTACGGCCGCCGCGATGGCGTTGAGGTTGACGTCGCCCGTGCCGCTGGACTGGTTGGCCGCCGCGAGCCTGGCCGCGGCCAGGATGCCACCGACCGCCGCGAACGTGGAGCAGAGCACGAACACCGAGGTGTAGATGGCCTTGACGTTGATGCCGGCCCGGCGGGCGGCCTCCACGTTGCCGCCCACGGCGTAGACGGCCCTGCCCCACTTCGTCCGCGACAGCAGGTAGTGCATGATCAGCACGAGCGCCACGAAGAAGACGAACATCCAGCCCACGCCGCGGGTCTGGCCCAGGTACCAGACCACGAACGCCAGCACCACCAGCAGCGCCGCGCTCCTGACGGCCAGCACCGACACGCTCCTGGCCGACAGGCCGGCCTTGCGCCGCTGCTGCGCGTGCAGGTACCCGCTGCCGAACAGCCACACGGCCGCGATGACCGCGAACGTGTACGACAGCCAGGCCGGCACGAAGTCGAGCTGCGCGAAGTTCACCAGGCCCGAGTCGAACGGCAGGTTGATCGAGCCCTTGGTGCCCAACACGTACAGCTGGAGCCCGAGGAAGGCCAGCAGGCCGGCCAGCGTGATCACGAAGCTCGGCACGCCGAACCTGTTGAACAGCTGGCCGTACACCCAGCCGATGACCGCACCCATGATCACCGCGGCCGCGATGGACAGCCAGACCGGCAGCCCCTGGCCCACGAACAGGACCGCGAGCACCGCGCCCGACAGTCCGCTGACCGAGCCTACGGACAGGTCGATCTGGCCCACGAGCAGCACGCACACGATGCCGAGCGAGATGATGCCGACGGCGGCGGACTCCAGCGTGAGGTTCACCAGGTTCGCGCTGGACAGGAAGATCGGGTTCAGGACCTGCAGCACCGTCCAGATGACCACGAGCCCGACCACGACGGGGATGACGCCGAGGTCGCCGCCTCGGGCGCGGTCGAGCACGTCGGCGAGCGCGCCGCGCAGCCCGTCGCGGTCCTGGAGCCGCTCGTCCTGGCGGTCTGTCGTCAAAGTGCTCATGAGTTCCCCCTCTGCGCCCGCCGGGACACGACATTGTCCGTGGCGCCCGTGATGGCGGCGATGATGTCCTCGGTGGAGACCTCGTCCACGGCGAACACCCCGTTGTTGCGGCCCAGGCGCAGCACCGCGACGGTGTCGGCGACAGCCTTCACGTCCGCCATGTTGTGGCTGATCATGATGACGCCCAGGCCGTTCTCGCGCAGCCGTTCGACGAGGTTGAGCACCTCGGCCGTCTGGGCCACGCCGAGCGCGGCGGTGGGCTCGTCGAGGATGATGATCTTCGGGTCGCCGAGCAGCGACCTGGCGATGGCCACCGTCTGCCGCTGGCCGCCCGACAGCGCCGCGACCGGCACCCGTACGCTCGGGATCTTGGCGGAGAGCTGGCGGAGCAGCTCCCAGGAGCGGGTCTCCATGGCCACGTCGTTGAGGCGCAGCGGGCGGATCTCCTGGCCGAGGAACAGGTTCTGGATCACGTTGAGGTTCTCGCAGAGCGCCAGGTCCTGGAAGACCGTGGCGATGCCGAGCTTGTGCGCGGCGGACGGCGTGGGGATCTCGACCTCGTTCCCCTCGAACGTGATCGTGCCCGCGTCCGGCGGGTGCACGCCGGACAGGATCTTGACCAGCGTCGACTTGCCCGCGCCGTTGTCGCCCACGACGGCGACGACCTGGCCGGCCGCGACGTCGAGCTCGATGTCGGTGAGCGCGGCCACCGCGCCGAAGGTCTTGCTGATCCCGCGCAGGGACAGGACGGTCATCGGCGCTCTCCTACTTGATGCCGAGCTCTTCGCAGCCCTTGGCGTACTCGCCGGTGCAGACGTCGGCGGCCTTCATGATGCCGCTGTCGAACAGCACCTCCTTGATGTTCTCCTTGGTCACGACCGTGGGGACGAACAGCTCGGAGGGGGTGTTGTAGAGCGTGGTCTTTCCTGCGGGCTTCTTGCCCTGCATGAACTCCCAGGCCGTGTTCGCCGCGGCCTCGGCCACGATCTTGATCGGCTTGGAGATGGTGTTGTACTGGTCGCCCGCGACGATGCGCTGCGCGGCGGCGACCTCGGCGTCGTTGCCGGTGACCGGGGGCACCTTCACGCCGGCGGCCTTGAACGCGGCGATCGAGCCGCCGCCGGTGCCGTCGTTGGCCGCGACGACGCCCACGATCTGGTCCTTGAACTGCGTGATCTGGCCGCTGACCCAGGTCTGCGCCTTCTCCGGCTGCCAGTCGGGCGTGTCGTACTCGGCCAGGAGCTTGAAGCCGCTCGGGTCGACCGCGCTGTGGATGCCCTTCTTGATCAGGCCGGCCGCGGCGTCCGTGGGGGAGCCGTTGACCTCGAGGATGCCGCCCTTGGCGTTCTCCTTCTTGAGGTGGTCGACCAGGGACTGGGCGATCATCTGGCCGATCTTCTCGTTGTCGAACGAGATGTAGTAGTCGGCGGGCGTGGCCGGGACGGGCCGGTCGTAGGCGATGACCGGCACCTGCTGCGACTGGGCCGACTTGACGATGGTGGCCGCGGCGGCGGAGTCGACCGGGTCGATCACGATGGCCTTGACGCCCTGGGCGAGCGCCGAGTTGGCCTGCTGCTGCTGCTTGGCGGCGTCGGAGTCGGCGTTCTGGTAGATGACCTGGCAGGTCGGGCAGAGCTGCTTCATCTTGGCCTCGAACAGCGGCTTGTCCTGCAGCTCGTACCGGGTGGAGGCCAGGTCGGGCATGAGGAAGGCCACCTTGGCGTTCTCGACCGCGCCGCCACCACTGGTGTTCCCGCCGGTGGAGCCGGAGCCGGAGCCGCACGCGGCCAGCGCCGAGCCTGCGAGCACTGCCACTGCGGCGAACGTGGAGGTCCGCATCTTCGCTCTGTTCACGGGTCTGTTCCTCACTTGCTACCGGGATTCATGACGCACTGCCCCCGAAACAGGACATGGCCCTCACAAAGGGACACATCCTGTGGTGCGGCTCACGGTAGCGCGCCTTCTGAAACTTTGTCCAGCAAAAACGTTCAGAGTTGACGGGCAGCCGCCACCAGGCCCTCTGCTGTAGGGACATCGGTGACGAGCTGGTTGAAGTAGCCGCCCTTGGCTCCCGCGACGATGGACAGCACCTTCTCCGCGCCCACCGCGACCGCGATGGTGGTCGGAATGCGGCGCAGCTCCTCCAGCCGGGTGGCGACCAGGCGCTCGCTGCCGGGGTAGGTGATCGGCTCGCCGTCGCGGTCGTAGACGCGCATGCACACGTCGCCCACGGCCTCGCGCAGGCTGTCGGCGTCGCGCGGCATGAGGGCGGGCATCATCTGCCGCATCAGCGGAGCGGAGCCGACGCCGACGATGGCGCACTTGGCGTGCGCCCACAGGTCCATGACCCGGCGCACCGACGGTTCGTGCTGGAGCGAGTAGAACAGCTCGGGGCCGGGCAGCGCGGGCGCGTAGAGGTAGGCGGGCACGCCGCCGAGGCGTTCGGCCAGGATGCGGGTGGTCTCGTTGGTCTGGAACCAGGGCTGCGGCTCCTCCTGGCCGCCCACCGCGGGGGCGATCGTGACCCCGGGATAGTGGCCGAGCCCCTCGCGGGCGCACTCGTAGACGGTGGTGCCCGACGAGACGAGCACGACGTCGCCGGACTCCAGCCCGACCGCCGCCAGCGCGCGGGCCACGGCGGGGGCCAGCCATGGGCCCAGGGTGGGGCCGCTGACCTTGGGGACCAGGTAGACGCGCTGCAGCTGGAGCGCCTCGGCCACCTCGGCGGCCAGCGGGCCGTCCCCGAGCGTGGCCGGACGGTGCACCTTGATCTCCACGATGCCCTGCCTGCGGGCCTCGGTGAGCAGCCGGCTCACCGTCGCCCTGGAGACGCCGAGCCGCTTGGCGATGTCGCCCTGGGTGGCCTCTTCCATGTAGTACTGCTGGGCCGCGGCGTACATCAGCTCTAGGGGGAACCTGGCCTGCGTCTCGGGTGCGACGTCGGCGGCATTCATGCGCGCGCTCCTGTCGTTGCGTGAACATTTTTTCTGAACTGATGCGCAAACGACTATATGGCGGGCCGCGTTCAGCGGTCCACCACAGGTAGCGGAGCCGGCACCTATGGCGGGCTTCGTCTTGCGGTCTACCAGACGTCATCGACACTCTTCGCTTACGATCGGTTGCACCAAGTAGTTGCCACGATGGGGAGGGGCAGTGTCCAAAGGGATGTTCGTCGCGGCGGCCTTCGGTCTCGTGGTCGCGGGCATGGCGCCGCCTGCCCCCGCGGTGGCCAAGGTCCTCAAGTGCGACGCGGTCGTGCAGAGGCAGGGCAGCGACCTCGGCGTCGCCGCGTGCAGCAATCCCACGGGCGAGACGTGGATGTTCCGCGCCGTGGTGGTCTGCCGGCGGGCGCTCGACGTCCTGGGCGAGTGGGTGACGCTGCCGCCCGGCGGCTACGGGCAGTCTCAGGGAACCTGCGACAGTGCCGGTCCTGGCAGCGTGGGCGTGGAGGAGAAGCTCGCCTGAAGGTCACCCGGGGGCGAGCAGCTCGCCGGAGCCGCGGGCGATGAGCCGTACCGGAAGCTCGATGTGCTCCGGTGGGCCGGAGTCGCCGCGCAGGCGACGGAAGAGCAGCTCGGCCGCCACCCGTCCCATCCACGCGGGGTCCTGCGCCACCACGCTCACGCGCGGGTTCAGCAGGTCGGCCAGCTCGAAGTCGTCGAACCCCACGAGCGCCACCGGCCGCCCGTCGAGCGCGCGCAGGGCGGTCACGGTGTAGCGGCCGTTGCCGGTGAACAGCGCCGACGGCGGATCGTCCAGCGCGAACATGCGGGCCAGATCCGCGCGTACCGCCTCCAGGGAGGGCGGCCGCATCGACACCAGCCGCTCGTCGAACAGCCCCCCGAGCGCCTCGCGGTAGCCCTTGAGCCGTTCGGCGGCGGTGAAGATCTCCGGGTCGTCACCGAGGAAGGCGATCCTGCGGTGGCCGTGGCCCATGAGATGGCGGATCGCCTCCCCGGCGCCGCCCACGTTGTCGGCGAGCACCGTGTCCAGGTCGATCCCCGTCCCCGGCGGCCGGTCCGCGAACACCACCGGCGTACCGGCCTCCAGCTCGGGACGCAGGTACGTGTGGTCCTCGCCGGCGGGCACCACGATCAGCCCGTCCACCCGGCGCGCGCAGAACGTCTCGACCAGCTCCCGCTCCCTGCCCGGCTCCTCTCCGGACGAGCCGCTCAGCAGCAGGCAGCCGTGCCCGATGACGACGTCCTCGACGGCCCGGCTGAGACCGGCGTAGAACGGGTCCGCCAGGTCCTCGATGACCAGCCCGACCGTGGCGGTCCTGCCCCTGCGCAGCACTCTGGCGCTCTCGTTGCGGCGGTAACCCAGCCGGTCGATGGCCGCGCGCACCCGCTCGGCCGTGGCCGGGTGGACGCCGGGCTCGCCGTTCACGACGCGCGAGACGGTCTTGAGTGCCACACCGGCGGCCGAGGCGACGTCCTTCATCGTCGGTCTCACGCCAGGATCATGTCTCACCGCGACCCGGTAGACAACGTTGTCACGGCGTTATGCGAGAGTGGTGCCCTATGTCGGTGAGATCTGCCGTGCTGGTGGCGGGGTTCGTGCTGGCCGCGCTCAACCTGCGCCCGGCCATCGCGGGCGTCTCCCCGCTCCTCGACGAGATCATGAAAGATGTGGGCCTCTCGCCCGCCGGCGGCGGCGCGGTCACCACGGTCATGGTGGTCTGCCTGGGCGTGTTCGGGCTGGTCACGCCGATGCTCGCGCGCAGTTTAGGGCTGGACCGCACGCTGCTGGCCGGGCTGCTCGTCATCGCGGCGGGCGTGACCCTGCGCGGCCTCGACGGCGCGCCCGTGCTCTACCTCGGCTCCGCCCTCGCCGCCACCGCGATAGCCGTCATGAACGTCTCCATGCCCGCCGTCGTCAAGCAGCATTTCCCCACCCGGGTCAACCTCATGACCGGCGTCTACGTCGCCTCGGTGGTGGCCGGCGCCACCCTCGCCTCCGGGCTGGTCGTCCCCGTCGAGCACGCCACGGGGTACGGCTGGCGCGGCGTCTCCGCGCTGCTCGCCGTGCCGGCCCTGCTGGCCGCGCTGCTCTGGCTGCCCCAGGCGCTGCGCGGCCGGGGTCAGGCGCAGAACGGGCCCAGGCCGTTCGGCGAGGTGCTCAGGAGCCGTGTGACCTGGTACGTGACCGCGCTCATGGGCCTGCAGTCGCTGACCTTCTACGTCATGCTGGCCTGGCTGCCGACGATCTTCCTGGAGGCCGGACTGGCCGCCGACCAGGCGGGCTACCTGCTCAGCCTGACGAACCTGGTCCAGGTGGTCACCGCGCTCGCGGTCCCCGTGCTGGCCGGCAGGCGTGAGTCGCAGGTGCCGTACGTGGTGGGCTCCGGGGTGCTGACCGTCCTGGGCTACCTCGGCGTGCTGCTGGCCCCGACGACGGCGCCGTGGGTATGGATGATCGTGCTGGGGATCGGCCAGGGGGCCTCGTTCGCGCTGGCGCTGCTGATCATCGCGCTGCGGCCCGCCGATCCGGCCACCGTGACCGCGCTGTCGGCCGTGGCGCAGTCCGTGGGGTACGTGATCGCGGCGCTGGGGCCGCTGCTGTTCGGGTTCCTCAGGCAGGTCTCCGGCGGCTGGTCGGTGCCGCTGATGGCCGGGCTGGGAGTGATCGTGGTCCAGATCGTGGCTGGGTGGTTCGCGGGGCGGCCTGCTACCTTAGGTAAGGCTTACCTATAGGGAGGTTCCAGCGTGCTGACCGAGGCGCTCCAGCGTCTCGCCGACGGGCGGGGCGGGGTCATCGGGGTCGAACCGGGATTGGTCATCGAGCCCGACGAGAGCTGGACGCCGGTCACCGAGCTGCTGCGGGAGCCGCACGAGCTGCTCGTCGGGCTGATCGACGAGACGGCCGCGCGCTGGAACGCGCCGCGCCACGTCGGGGCGGCGCTGTTCTGGAAGACCTACAGCTACTGGCACACGCTGCCCATGGCGCTCGGCTGGGCGCTGGACGGGCGGGTGCCGGTCATGCGGCCCGCCGACACGTACTTCAAGGTGTCGGAGGCCGGGGTGACGGTCGCCGCGACGCGCGTGAGCTGGGGCTCCGGCGCCCGCGCGATCGCCGAGGCGCTCGCGGAGTCGCAGCGGCCGCTGGTGAAGGCCATCGAGGCGGTGGCGAAGGTGGGCGAGCGCACGCTGTGGGGTTCCACGGCGGAGGCGTTCGCCCACCCGCTGACGTCGGTCGTGCCCGGCGACTACATGCGACTGCTCAAGGAGCTCGGCCCGCCGGTCGACGGGCTGATCGAGCCCGTCGGCGACGGCTACTTCCGCAGGACCTGCTGCCTGTGGATCACACTGCCCGATGTCGAGCCCTGCGGAAGCTGCTGCGTGCTGAGACCGCCGCGGCGTCGCCCGGCGGCCTGAGGCCGGTACGTGCTCAGGCCACCACCGCGTCGTCCAGCGGCCTGAGCTCGTCGGCGTAGCTGACCGAGACGCGGCGCATGACGCCGGTGTCGTCGATCGAGTACTGGCCGAGCCGCCACAGCGGCGGCGAGTAGGCGTGGATGGAGACGCTGTTGTCGACCGCGCCGTTGAGCCGGTGTATGTGGTCGGGCCCGAACGAGAACGACTGGCCCTCCGAGACCACGGTCTCCAGGTGCTCGCCGCCGATGCGGGGGTTGCACTCCAGCAGCGCGCCCTGCACCACGTGGACGGCTCCCGAGGAGATGTCGTGGTCGTGCCAGCCCGTGTCGTCCTCCGGGCGCCAGCACAGGAGCCATACGTCCACGTACGCGTCACGGTAGAGCGAGGCGTAGTGCCTGCCGCCCTCTTGCGGGAAGGCCACCTGGTCGCGCCACTCCTCGGGGTGGGCGGCCAGCTCGTTCACCAGCTCGCGCAGCTCGCGGCGGTCGAGCGTGCGCTCCGGTAGCCGGGCACAAGTCCCCCCGTCCTTGATCTGGATCGTGTTCACGTACGAGTCTCCCTTCTGAAAAGCAGACGACGGGGGTTGACGACCCGGATGGCATGACCGGCGGCCGCGCCGAGACCGGGCTCGGGTGCTGTGGCGTAGGGGGCGTCGGAGCCGTTGACGACGACGTCGATGCCCAGCTCGCGGACGATCGCGTCGATCGCGCGCGGGCCGTACGAGGAGGTCTCCACGAAGAAGTCCGGATCGACCAGGCCGCGGGTGCCGCCGCCCCTGGCGATCAGGCGCTCGGAGTGCAGCGGGGCCAGGCCCGCGAGCGCCGCGAAGCAGACGCGCAGCCGGGGGTGCCTGGGCCGTACCACGGCGTGGAAGTAGTGCCAGGCGGCGTGCAACTGCTGCACGTACGGCACCACGGCGGGCCACCACGGCGGCGTGCCGGGGGCCGGGGCGGCGGGGCCCGGGTGGACGAACAGCGGCAGGTCCCTGTCCGTCAGCACCTCGAGCAGCCGGTCGTCGGGGAGCACTGTCGCGGGGATCTGCAGCCCGGTGAAGCCGCGCTCGAGGTCCTTCGCCAGGCGGTCGGGGTCGGGCTCGCTGAGGCACGTGGACGCCCAGGCCCCGAACGGCTCGCCCAGCGCGAGCGCGCCGTCGTGGTAGGCGTCGACCAACGGCCACGACTCCTCGGGCGGCAGGGACTCGACGCCGAGCGGGCTCGACATCGACACCAGCGCCAGCTCCAGGCCGGTGGTGTCCCTGCGGTCGTCGGGGTCGATCTCGTACGGGGGCTCGCCGTCGAGGATCAGCGTCCAGCCGTCCACGTAGGGCGGGGAGGTGCGGGCGCGCAGGGCATCGACGAACGAGTGGGTCCACACATGCTGATGGACGTCGACGCTCACGGCTGCCTCCTTCCCCTATTTCCTACTTACATTACATGTTAACCGGCTGCCCTGCGTCGTCGCTACCGTGAAGCGTTTCAGTGATACGGTTCAGTGAACCGCTTCACTTGCCGCTTGTCAACGGCGTCGGGGAGCGGGCGGATCGACAGACGGCGTGGCGGAAACGGCGGTTCTGTCGTTGTCACCGAATAGGCTGGCTGAATGCCTCGGAAGAGAGCCACGATCCGTGAGGTGGCCCAGGCCACGGGCCTGTCACCCGCGGCCGTCTCCTATGCCCTGCGCGGCCTGCAGGTGTCCGAGGAGACCATGGAGCGGGTGCGTGCCGCGGCGGCCGAGCTCGGCTACGAGGCCGACCCCATCGCCAGGGCCCTGGCCAGCGGGCGCACAGGCATGATCGGGCTGCTGTGCGGCTCGCTGGAGGACCTGTGGCAGCAGTCCTTGGCGGTCGGCATCAGCAGGGGCCTGCGGGAGAAAGACCGTTACGCTCTGATCCTCGACGCGGTCGGCGATCCCGCCCGCGAGCGCGCCTTCGCCCAGCGGCTCCGCGACCAGCGCGTCGACGGCCTGATCGTCCAGCCGATCGACCCGGCGGCGGCGTTCTGGGCCGAGCTGTGCGAGTCGCTGCCGGTGGTCGCGATCGGCGACTCGATCAAGGGCACGGCCGGAGAGGTCGTCTTCGACAACCGGCGCGGCGTGACCATGGCCCTGGAGCACCTGCGCGACCTCGGCCACCGCCGCATCGCCGTCCTCACCCCGACCAGGGCCAGCACGCCCGACCGTCCCGCCGACCTGCACGTCACGGCCGAGGCCGACCGGCTGGGCCTCGACATCGAGGTCGCCACCGCGCCTCACGGCCTCGCCGGCGCCACCTCGGCCGCCCGCGACCTCCTGACCGCCCGGGGGCCGAGCGCGGTGTTCTGCTTCGCCGACTCCATCGCCTACGGGGTTTACGCGGCGGCTCAGGAGCTGGGGCTGGCCGTTCCCGGTGACGTGTCGATCATGGGGTACGACGACCACCCGATGTCGGGGCTGCTCACGCCTGGGCTCACGACCGTCGACTGGGACATCGACGGGATCGTCCGGGCGGCGGTCCGGCTGATCTCGGCGGCGACCGACGGCGGGACCCGACGCCGCCGCGTGGTGCAGGCGCCCACGCTCAGGGAACGGGGGTCGGTGGCCCGGGTTCCCCTGACGGGAGCCTGACACTTTCGCGTCCCCCAGAGGGGTCAGAGGGGTTGGTGGAGAGCGTGACGGGAGGTGGTCAGGTCGGCGGTGAGGGGGCGGTCCGGGGTGGGGCCGTTGAGGGCGCGGGTGGCGGCCGTGTGCTCGCAGGCCAGGACGATCTCCAAGGGCTCCAGGCAGCGGAGTGCGTGGCGGGCGGCCTGGGTGGCGAAGCCCGCGTGGTCCTCCGTGCCGAGGGAGATCACCGCCGTGCCCGTCGTCACCGGGTGGGCGAGGTGGCGGAGTTCGGCGAGGGCGTCCTGGGCCACGTACTCCAGGATCAGCAGCCCCGACGAGCCGGGCCGGTCGGCGAGGAAGGGGTGGCGGCCGGTGTAGCCGGGGTCCATGAGGGTGGCCAGGCGGGCGGCGCTGAGCTGTGCCGCCTGCACGAGCGCGGCACGCAGCGCGTCGAGCGCCAGGGACACCGGGGCCGAGTGGAAGTTGCCGTTGTGCCAGGCCAGGGATCCTGAGAAGAGAGGGTTCTCGGTGGCGGCGTTGAGGTCGGTCTCGACGGCGGCGGCCGCTCGGTCGAGCGTGTCCATGGCGGCGCCGTGCACCTGGGCGAAGGCTCGGTAGCCGTACGGGTCCTGCACGCGGGTCCCCGGCGCCTGGGTGAGCAGGCCGCGCAGGCGTGCGGCGACGGCGGCCTGCCCGGGGTGGGGCCGGGCCTCCTGTACGGCGGCGGCCAGCGGCTCCGCCGAGGCGTGCACGGCGGCGAACGACATCGCGGCGACGTCGACGGCGGCCTCCAGGAGATGGCGGAGGCGATGGCAGGCGATGGCGGCGTCGGCGAGCGTGGCGGCCCCCGAGCTGATGAACGGCAGCGCGTCCCCGGAGGCGAGCGGAAAGCGGGGCTGGTCGGCGGGGGACGGCGGGAGCTCGTGGTGCCAGGGAAGCTCGCCCAGCAGGCACAGGGCGGTGGTGGCGAGGGCCGTGAGGTCGCCGGTGCCGATGGCGCCGTACGTCTGGATCGGCGGGGTGAAGCCGCCGTTGATCGCGTCGGCCAGCACCGGGAGCACGGCGGGGTCGATGCCGGAGCCGCCCGCGGCGAGCTGGTTGAGCCGGACCACGAGCATGGCCCGGGCGCGGGCCGGCGGGATCAGCGGGCCGGCGCCGCACACGTGGCTGCGGAGCAGGTCGAGGCCGGGCTCTTCGACGAGTACGCCCCTGTTGGCGCCCACGCCGGTGCTCCGCCCGTACACGGGGCCCTTGAGCTCCTGGGCGGTGGCCCACGCGGCCCGGGCGCGATCCAGGGAGGCGATCGTGACCCGGGCCCCGCCGTACGCGGCCTCGTGGACCTGCGCGCAGGTCAGGCCGGCGCCGTCGAGCTCCACGTGCAAGTTCAGTCGCCGTCGGGGAGGATGAGACCCAGCAGCCAGCTCACGACGCTGACGATGATCGCGCCCCAGAACGCGGCCGGGTAGAAGTTCGAGACGTGGAAGGGGATGTCGAGCTGGCCGGCGATCCAGCTCGTCAGCAGCAGCATGGCCGCGTTGATGACGAGCAGGAAGAGGCCGAGTGTCAGCACGACGATGGCGCACCCGAGTGCCTTGACGATGGGCTTGACGATGGCGTTCACGAGGCCGAAGATCAACGCCACGATCAGCAGGACGCCCCAGTATTGGGCGGAGTTCGCGGGGGCGCTGACCCCGATGCCGGGGACGAGCTGGATGGCCACCCATAGGGCCACCGCCGCCGCAATGGTTCTGATGATGAATCTCACGCTGCTTGATCCTCCCACTTGAGCTCGGTACTTCGATAGTGGCGCAGTCTGCGCGTTTCCGGCGGCTACTCTGCGTAGTCGCCGGTTATCGCCGGCCCAACTCGGGCAGGGGGCGTCGAGGGAGGGAGCAAGATGGACGCGAACGGGCTCGAGTCGCTGCCGGCCGACGAGTTGCACGATCGGGCGGTACGTTACGCCGTACGCCACGGAGACCTGGGGTTTCTCTGGGATCTGCTGAAGGTCATCCCGGCCGCCGAGGCCGCCAGCGGTCACGGCGCGGAGGCCGCCCATGACCTCAGCCGGGTTTCCGCGCTGCTCAGCGACGCCATCGCCTCCGGCGAGGGGCAGCTGGGCGAGGCGCTGCGCCCGATCTACATAGAGTATCTGCGCAAACATCCCGACGCCTGATCGCGAGAGACGGCTGAGGAGGCGGACCGGCAGAGCTCCGCACGCCACCCTCCGTAGCCACTCGAGCGCGGCGGGCCGCCGAGGGAGGGCGGCCCGCCGGAGGGCGGTCAGCCGGCCAGACGTGCTTCCGCTCCGCTGTAGTCGGCGAGGCCGGGCGTGCTGATCTCCTGCCCGTCCCGCGTGATGATCATCGTCTGGTACGGCCCCGCCTCCGCCAGGTCGGCCGCGAAGCGCCTGGCCACGATGGATCCCATGGCGAAGATGGCGGTGGCGTACGCGTCGGCGACCCCGAGGTCGGGACCGATCACGGTGACCGAGCCGAGACCCTCCTCGACCTGCCCCGTACGCGGGTTGACCACGGGAGCGCCGCCCGAGGTGGCGATGCCCAGGTCATGGGCGAAGACGACCTTGCGAACCACGTTCTTGCGCGGGTCCCGGATGCCGACGCGCCAGCGCTTGCCGGGGGCGGCCGAGCCGCGCACCCTGATGTCCTCGCCCGCGCTGATGCGGTGGTCGCCCGCGCCCGCGTTGACCAGGGCGCGGGACAGCCGCTCGAGCGCCCAGCCCTTGATGTAGCCGGACGGGTCGATGACGCCGTTGATGCGCGCCTCGAAGTAGCCGTCCGTGGCCTCGCTGAGCTCGTCGCAGCGGTGGAGGACCTCGATGAGCTCGGGGATCTGCTTGATCGTCTGGCCGCGGTTGAGCCGGCCGATCTGGCTGTCCTCCTTGACCGGACTGAAGGTGTCGTCCACCCACCTCAGCCAGGCGAACGCGTCATCCATCAGCGGGACCAGCTCGCGCGCCGGGAGAGCGGTGCGGATGTCCACACTGACCGGCATGCCCATGACCATCTCGACACGGGCGCTTCCGGGGAAAGTCGTCACCTTGCCTCCTTGTCCGCAGCCCACCGTTGCAGATGACGCGTAATGTGGACCTAAACCTTTTGCTGTGATTTGAAATGAATCTGTGATCTTGGCACCGCAAGGCGTGACAACGCCCCGCCTATGTACCTCCTGAACTGCCGCGGACCCGCCACCACCACATCGCGGTCGGAGATGTCGGGAATCTCACGGCTCAGGCCCGAGGCGCTCACGCGCTCCTTGGCCTGGGGGTCGTGCTCGGCGCCCTCGACGAGGATGAGGCCGTAGCGGGCCTCCAGGTCGCGCAGCTCGTCCGTGGCACGCTCGACCCGGTAGACGGCCACGGTGTCGCTCGCGCCGTCCAGCCGGGCCCGCAGGGCGGACGGGTCGAGGCCCGTTGCGATCAGCAGGGTCGGCCTGGCCGTGGCGGGCACCCGGTGGCTGCGTACCGCCATGACGGCCGCCATCGCGTACAGGGCGAGCGAGCCCGCGCGGCTGAGCTCGGTCACGTACGCCGTGGAGCTGAACTCGTGCGCCACCAGCAGCGCGCCGGCCAGGTAGCCGCCGAGCCGCAGCCGCTGCCTGGCCTCCTCGGTGCGCAGGTGGCCGGCGGCCTTGACGATGAGGAAGCCGAGGGCGACGAGCAGCGCCGCCGCGGCGTAGGCCGTCGGCCGCCACGGGTAACCGAAACCCGGCTGGATCGCGCCGAACTCGGCCACCGCGACGCCGCACCAGAAGAGGATCGGGCCGGGGTTCGCATTCGCCTGGCTAGCCATGCTCCTCACGATCCTGAATGAACATTAAAGCTTTCTGAGTAGGGTCTGAAACATGGCTAACGTGCGTGTCGAACGAACAGAGGACGGCGGATTCCGGGCCACGAACGCCCGCGGCGCCGAGGTGCGGATGGGCGGCGGTGACGAGGACGGGGTCTTCACCCCGGTGGAGTTGCTGCTGGCGGCGGTCGGCGGGTGCAACATCGTGACCGTCGAGCCGCTCACCGCCAAGCGCGGCCACCGCCTGGTGCGGCTGGCGATGACCGTGCAGGCGGAGAAGGTCGAGCCGAGCAAGCTCGGCCCCGTCACCGTCACGTACGAGGTGGAGCTGCCCTCGGAGGAGGCCGGCGAGGTCTTCAGGGCGGTCGCGGAGCGGGTGCACGAGAAGTACTGCACGGTGAGCAGATCGTTGCAGGAGGGCACAGAGGTCCGGCTGGAGGTTCCCTAGTCGGATAAAACAGATATTCGACCCCGTCATGACGCGACCGTTGCATTCGTCTCGGTAGCGTTGTAGCAGGTCAAGAGGCCAATAGACCTTCACCGAAGCGGACGCGGAGGGGGACCGCGGTTCGCCAGTGCGGGACCGCCGGTGTTTTTGGGGGAAGACACCGGCCTGGACCGCCGCCGATCGGGCCGGGCAGCTTTGGGGGAACTGCCCGGCCCGATCTATGCGTATCCTCCGGTTTCGTGAAGAAGGTTCTCATTGACTGCGACCCCGGTATCGACGACGCGCTCGCCCTGGCCCTTGCGGCCGGCTCCCCTTCCCTCGACGTGGTGGGCATCACCACCGTGGGCGGCAACGTCGATCTCCCCCTGACCACGGCCAACGCGCTGGCCCTGAGAGAGTTCCTGGAGCTGGGGAACGTCCCGGTGACGCCGGGCAGCGCCGGCGCCCTGCTGCGCGAGACGGTGCGCGCCTCCCGCGTGCACGGGACCACGGGCCTGGGTGACGTCGTGCTGCCCGCGCCGGCTCTGGGCCCGGCGGACGGGCACGCGGTCGACTTCATCGTGGACACCCTGAAGGCCGCCCCTGGCGAGATCACGCTGGTGGCCGTGGGACCGCTGACGAACGTCGCCCTCGCCGTACGCCGCGAGCCCCGCGTCGTGGAGTGGGCCCGCGACCTGGTCATCATGGGCGGCTCGTTCACGCGCGGCAACCACAACCCGGCCGCCGAGTTCAACATCCTGGCCGACCCCGAGGCGGCCGCGATCGTCTTCGGCGCCGGGTGGACGGTGAAGATGCTGGGCCTGGACGTGACGCTGACCGCCGTGGTGACCTCGGACGTGCTCGACCGGATGCGTTCGCTGGGCAGGCTGGGCGAACTGCTGCTGGCGCCCGCCGCGCAGTTCTACGGGGTGGTGACGGCCGACGGCGGTCCGGCCATCCACGACGCGTGCGCGGTGGCGTACGTGCTCGACCCCTCCCTGTTCACCTGCGTGCCGGCCGTGGTGAACGTGGAGACCGCCGGGCTCTACACGCGGGGGATGACCGTGACGGACTTCAAGGTGACCGCGCAGGACGCGAACGCGCTGGTGGCGACCTCGATGGACGTGAAGGGGTTCTGGGACCTGGTTCTGGGGGCGTACGAGGGACTGGCGGGGCGGCTCGGATGATGTGCGGGCAGTGCTCGGCGGCTGATACAGTTACATCTGTTGCGCCGCTAGCTCAGTTGGTTAGAGCAGCTGACTCTTAATCAGCGGGTCCGGGGTTCGAGTCCCTGGCGGCGCACCTCGAGAAAACCCCAGCTCTGCATTTCTGAGCTGGGGTTTTCTTCGTTGCGCGGATTCTTGGCAGCGGGTGGGCACGCTCTGGGCATGGACGTAGGGTCATCGTTGTGCCCGAGCCGATCATGCGCCCCACCGCCCGCATCCTCCTCGTCGACAGCGATGACCGGATCCTGCTCTTCCAAGGCCAGGGGCCGACCAAGAACCCTGATGTGGCCTGGTTCGCCCCAGGCGGCGGAGTCCACGCGGGCGAGAGCGTGGTCGTCGCCGCCGCTCGAGAACTATGGGAGGAGACCGGCCTGCAGGTCGGACCGGAGGCGTTGGAGCCTGTCGTCGCCGTCAGCGAGGGCTACTGGATCCACTCCGACGACACCCTCTACTACACGACCGACCACTACTTCCTGCTCCGCACCCAGACCGTGACCGTGGACCTGTCGGCGATGGAGGGACCCGAACGCTCCCGGCTGGCCGCCTACCGGTGGTGGACCCTTGACGAACTGCGCGCCACGACCGACACGATGATCCCGCGCAACCTGCCCGAGCTGCTGGAGCCGCTGCTCAAGGGCGTCCTTCCCGCGCAGCCGTACGTCATCCCCTGGCATCATCCCGCCCCGGTGGCCTTCACCGCCGCGCGCGTGATTGTCGTGGACGACGAGAATCGGGTGCTGCTCTACCGGGCGCCGCGACTGGCGAACGACCACCTGGCCTGGTTCACGCCCGGTGGTCGGCTGGAGCCGGGCGAGACACCGGAGACCGCCGCGGCCAGGGAACTGCGGGAAGAGATCGGTCATCACCTCGAGCCCGGCGATCTCGGCCCGGTGGTCGCGCTCAACGCCGGGGTCTGGGTCCGTAACGACGGACTCCTGATGAGATCGGAGCACCACTTCTTCTTCCACCGCGTGCCCACGTTGAAGGTCGACATCTCGGGCATGGAGGAGTTCGAACGGTCCCGGCTCGACTGCTTCCACTGGTGGACCCTGGACGAGCTGCGCTCCGCCACTGAACCGGTCCTCCCTGTCGATCTCCCACGCCTGCTGGAACGCCTGGTTGCCGGCGACGTTCCGAAGGATCCGGTCTTGCTGGCCTGGGACCGCTGAGCGATTCCTTCTGAGCGGCAGCCTGCATGGATCACATGCATAAAAAGCATTATGCTTGCACCATGGATGCCACCTTGCAGGTCAGAGGGCTGGACCCGGAAGTGGTCGCCGAGCTGAAAGCGCGGGCCGCGCGTAAGCGCATGTCGCTGTCCGCGTATGTGGCCGACATTCTTACCGAGGTCGCCGCCGCCCCTGCCCCGGACACGATCAGAGAGCGGCTGGAGGCTCTCCGGTCGCTCGGCGGCGGGGCGAGCCACGACGACGTCGTAACCGAAATACGGAAGATCCGCGAGTCGTGATCGTCATCGACAGCTCGGCGCTCGTCGAGGCCCTGGCCGGCGACGCTCCCGCGGACGATCTGCTCGCACGCATCGCCGAGAACCGGCTCCACATCCCTTACCTGCTCGACTACGAGTTCCGCAACGCCATCCGCGGGCTGCTTCTTGGCGGGAAGCTCAGCGAGGCCCGCGCCGAGGGAGCCCGGATTGTCAAGGAGGGCCTACCCTTCATCCGTCACGCCGACGACGTGACCGCCGATCGTGCCTGGGACCTGCGAGCCAACTTCAACGGGTACGACGCCACCTACGTCGCTCTGGCAGAAGCGCTGGACTGCACTCTGGTTACCACGGACGAGAAGATCTACAAGGTGGCCCGCAAGTACATCAACGTCGACCTCTGCTGATCTCTCGATCGATCACGGCTGATTCAAGTGCCGGGACAAGGTCAAGGGCAGTCCGGCCGGGATCAAGGCAGGCACCAAGGTTCGCAACATCCGTCTCGTCGCCGGCGTGGATGGGCACGACATCGACTGCAAGATCGACGGGTTCGGTTCCATGCAGCTCAAGTCGAGCGTGGTCAAGAAGGCCTGAGCCGACATCTCGGCCTTCGAGACGATCCTGCCTGGTGGCGGAGGGATTTGATGTGCCATGAGTAGCACGCCGTTCGTCTCACGCGTTCGTGTGAGGGGATTCCGCTCGATGGCCAACTGTGATGTGCAGTTGGGGCCGCTCACGATCCTGGCCGGATTCAACGCTGCCGGAAAGTCGAACTTCCTGGACGCACTGCGGTTCGTGGCTGACGCGTTGGACAGTTCACCGGGCAAGGCTCTGGCATCGCGGGGTGGTCTTGATCGTGTGTTGTGTCACGCTTCCGAAGCCGGCGTGCGTGCCGACTCGTTCTCGATTGACCTCGAGTTGCATCTTCGGATCGCTGAAGGACAGCTGCTTCCCGTGACCTACGGCCTGGAGATCGGCAGGCGCGGAGGGAAGTCAACTGCCCCGGCCGTGATCCGAGAGGAATGCGAGGTTGTGCTCCCCGGAGGCATAACCAAGTGGTTCCGCGCCACGCTTCATGGACTCAGCGGCAGCGAGCCGGTCCACGCGGAGGGACAAGCCGGATATCAGGCTCGTGACCGGCTGCTCCTGGCTACTGCCGCCTTCGATACCCCGCTCCCCGCAGTGGAATGGCGCTCCTTCGCATGCGCTTCTACGATTTCGCGACGGAATTGCTTCGCGGCATCGACGACGACACCGAGCGCCACTCGGTGCTTGGGCCGAGTGGGGAGCATCTAGGGCATGTCCTTGGGGCGCTGGCGGAGGATGCTCCTCAGGTGAAGGAGGATTTCGACGCCTACATACGCGCCACCATCCCCCAATGCCTTGGGATCGATGAGCGGAGGGAGGGCGAGTTCTCCGCGGTTCAGGGACGATTCTGGAGTGGAGATCCCGTTCTAGGCTTCTGGCAGGCGGCAGGTACGCCCGCTGGTGCGGAGGGCGAACCGCAGGTGAATGTGTTCCGCCGCCAGGAACTTTCCGACGGCGCGCTGCGGGCGGCTGGAGTGCTGGCTGCGCTGTTCCAGCCGGGCACCCTTGATGGCAGCATCACTCTGGTCTCCATCGAGAATCCCGAGATCGCGATCCATCCTGCGCATGTGAATGCGCTGTTGGGCGCCATGCACGCAGCCTCTGGCAACACGCAGGTCATCGCCACGACGCAGAGTTCGGATCTGCTGGATAGTGAGGACGTCAGGACCGAACATCTGCGGATCGTCGAGATGCGCCAAGGTGCAAGTGTGATCGGCGAACTGGAGGAGCACACCAAGAAGTACGTGACCTCCCAGAAGGCTCCCGGACCTCTGCCGGAGCTCCATCGGCAGGGGCAGCTTCGCCCGGCGGACGCCACTCAGGAGCGATCGCGCCTTCGCCTCACTGACTCCCGGCCGTACCACCTACTCTGACATGTAGAGCAAAGGCAGCCGGACCTCGGGAAGGGTGACACCCATGAGCCCCGTCGGCACAAACATCTTGATCATGGATCAAGGGGGCATAGGCCCTCGCATCGCCGAAGCCCGAAAGCTCGCCGGATTGACACAGGACGGGCTGGCCATGATCGTTCCCTGCTCCAAGAGTCTGGTGTCGCAAGTCGAGCGGGGCAGCAAGCCCGCGACGCCCTGGTTCATCGCGGCCGTGGCCAGGGCGTTGCACGTTGACGTCACCGAACTGACCGGGCAGCCCTACCGGGGGTCCACCGGTCGGGCCGACCGCGTGCACGCCAGCATTGCGGCCATTCGCGTCGCCCTCAACTACTGGGACGTACCGCCTGAACCGGAGGCTGAGCCGAGAGGCTTGGGCGCGCTACGACAAGACGTGCGCACGGTCGCCGCCCTCCTCGACAGGATCGACTACGTGGAACTCGGTAAGCGACTGCCGGGGCTGATCGAAGAACTGGCCTTCGTCCTGCACGGCAGTGAGGGCGCGGAACGCCGGACCGTAGCCGAGATGCTGTTGCACGCCTTCGTGGCGGCCAAGTCCGTCGCCTATCGGCTGGGCTACGTCGATCTGACGTCGGTTGCCGTGGACCGGGCGACACAGGCGGCACGCGAGACCGACGATCCGCAACTGCTCGCCTACGCCGCCGAAGAACGTGCTCAGGTGTTCTTCGCCTCGGCGGCCTACCGTGCCGGTCTCACCTTCCTCGATCGCGCTCATCGGGCATTCGACACGTTGATCTCAGACGGCGAACCGGGACTGGCCATAGCGGGCTCTATGCATCTGCGGTCCGCCATCCTGGCCGCCCGCATGTATCCACGCAGAGCGGATGCCTGGGAACACCTGGCCCTGGCCCAGGAATACGCCTCACGCATTGGACGTGACACCAACCACTACGGCCTTTCCTTCGGTCCGAGCAACGTGCGCATTCACGAGATAGCGGCCGCCATCGAACTGGAAGATCCCGATGAGGCGTTGCGGCGTAACGAAGGATTCGCGCCGCCTTCCACTCTTTCTCCAGAGCGTTCCTCTCACCACTACATCGATCTGGCTCGCGTGCAGCTCATGGCGGGAAAGCCGGACCGTGCCCTAGATTCTCTGAGGCGCGCCGACCGGCTTTCACCGCAACACACGGCATATCACCCGATGGCTCGCGAAACGGTTACCGGACTTATGCGGGCGCACACACGCATTCCAGAGCCATTGCGATCGCTGGCGCGGCGTATCCAAACGACGACGTAGGTTCAGGCAAGCAAGTCGCACAGAGTGTGCGTTTTTCGCGCCGGAGTCATCCCTAGCTTCGATGACATGCAAGAAAGCACCCTCGCCGATGTCGGTCTCGACTCCGAAGACGCCGACGGGCAAGATGACGTGCTGAATACGGCCGTACAACTCCAGGGTGAGCTGGGCCGTCTGGAGATCGCGTCAGACATCCACGACGGCTACGGCCTGGCGCTGCTGTCGGTCTGGGTCGGATTGGTCGTCTGGTGCGACGGCGGGCGGTTCTGGTGGCGTACAGGCTGGGACCCGAGACGGCAACGGGTCATCTATGCCTGGCACCCTTCCGCCGACCCTGCTCGGGCCGCCCGCCGGATCGCCCTCCGCTACGTCCAACTGCGGGCGTCTCACCCGCTCTCAACGATGATCGCGGGAGCGCAGCCGTGACCGTGACCTGGCGAGAGCTGAGCAACAGATATCCGGGGTGGCAGATCAACGACATGGCCGGAGGCTGGGTGGCCATGCGTAAAATCCTGGTTCCCCAAGAGAACGCGCTGTCCAACGTCCGTTGCGGGGAGACGTTGGATGAGCTGGCCTCCAACCTGGAGTCCGAGTCCAGGCTGGAGGCGAAGAAGCAGCCAAAGCGTCTTCGTGGTGCAGCGTAGACATTCAGCCTGTGCGCGATAAGCGACGGACGTTCTGGTCTCGTCACATCGTGTGACTTTGATCATCTCGGCCGGGGTTTTACGCTCAGTTCCTCGTGGTCGGGATACCGCTCCTTGCGATACCGGTCATCGAGGTCGTGCTCCTGGGCCAGTCGCTGCTCTGCTCGCGTACAGGTCGGCATGGCGTCGGGACCGGCTGGAGTCAACCTTCACCTGCGGCGAACCGGCAGGACGAGTACGGTGTCCTTGGCGTCCGCACCTCCAGTGCTATCACTGACTGTGGTCCGGTCGTCATCTTCCGCTCGATATCGTGGGACGGGTGTCGGAAGGCCCAGGAGGCGTTATGGATCTGATGGAGCGGGCCGGGGACCTCAAGGGCGAGTTGATGGAGTTCGCCATGTCGCCCCGGTTCGGCAGGGCGGTCTCCGAGGCGATCCTCGACGCGTTCCCCGGCGGCGTGGTCAACGACGAGGCGGTTTTCTCTGCGGCGGTGGAGTCGTTCATCTACACCGAGCCTCTGGAATCTGGGCAGACCGTCCTCCAACTCTTCGCCGAGACGTTCTCCGGCACCGATCGCGCGCTGCTGCTGGGCTGGTCGGACCACGTACAAGGGATCTTCGAAAGCAAACAGCCGTACGGGGATGACGGGATCGTCGCGTTCAATCACGTCGATGAACTCACCTACCGGATCCGTTCCAACATGGGTGCCGAAGGCATCACGCATCTGCTCGCCCCGGGCGCGGTGATGGTCGGCGGGATCGTTCCGGTCGGCGACGACTGGATGATCAGCGGGGCGTCCATGGGTTTCCCGCCCGAAGACGCGCCTGCCGTGCTGGCCGGGGTGCGGCAACTGCAGATGAAGAACCCCAAGATGGTCTTCCGCAACCCCGACAAGCTGGAGCAGGCCCGCAGGCTTCAGGCCGAGCAGCGGGACTCCTTCATCGACCTGTACGGAAGCGACCTGGTCGTCGTCCCCGGCAACGAGGTGAAGCAGACGATGATCGCGTTCTACCGGCACGACTACGAGCGAGCCGGAAACAAGGGCGGCCCCTGGACCGAACCCGACCTGCCCGACTTCCCCTTCGCGCCCGATGACAAGGTCGCCCTCATCTTCGACGAAGAAGACGGCCTCGGCTTCTATGTGAACTTTGACGTGGCGCAGGAGGCCTTTGCCAACCCCGCACTGATCATCCGTCAGCGCTATCGCGATGTGGTGACCGGCTATCTGCGCGGCCAGGACGTCACCCCCGTGCCGCTGCGCCGCCTGGCCGCGCAAGACCCCGGCAAGGCCGGCGAGGTCTTCCGCCGCCTGCTCAAGAAGAAGGACTTCTCCTGGGAGCGCGACGGTGAGGCGCTGCTGCGCACGCACAAGTCCAACTGGTTCGCCTCCCCTCGGCTGCCCCGCGTCATCCCGGTCTGATCTATCGATCCCATCGCCGCGGAGAAACGCGAGCGTCAGGGGCCGTACGGGTCCACCAGGGCCGACGGGGTCCGGGCGATCTCCAGCACCGCCTCCGGGAAGTCCGGCCCGGCGGTGTAGAAGCGGGCACGGGTCTTGCCGACCGGGGTGAGCAGTTGGGCGGTGACCAGGTCGCGCAGGTCTCGTTGAGCCTGTTGAACGCTGAGACCCTCGGCGGTCTCGTATCGGCTGCGGCGGACGCGTCCGGACATGGCCGCATCGTGCAGCGCGGTCACCACGCGCTCGTCCAGCCGCCGTTGCCGGGCGAACTCCTCCAGCTGCACCCATACCTGGTTCGAGCGTTCAAGGCGGGCCTTTACCGTTTGACCCTGCTGATGGTAGGCGGTGAGGTTGAACCGGATCCACTCCGAGACATCCTGATCAGGGCGATAAGTTGCGCCGCGTCGGCCGAGCACGGCGTAGTACTCCCAAGTGTTGCCCGGCCTGCCCAGCCATGCCTCGATGGAGGAGAACTCCGGCGCGAGCACCCCGTCCCTGGCGATGACCAGGGTCTGAAGCGAGCGCGACATCCGTCCGTTGCCGTCGGCCCAGGGGTGGATCGAGACCAGGTGCAGGTGGGCCATGGCTGCTCTGATGAGCGGGTTCTCGCCGCCGTCGGTGTTGAGCCAGTCGCAGAACTCGCGCATCAGGTCAGGTACGGCCGGCGCCTCGGGCGCGGTGTAGGCGGCGATGCTCGGATCACGGGCGTCGGTGACGTAGACGGGGCCCTTGCGCCATTGCCCGGCCGGCTTGCGCACGGTGTGGCGGTGGCCCTGCAGCATCCAGTGAAGCGCGTTGAGGAAACCGGTGCTGTAGTGGAAGTCCTCGACGTCGTGGAGAGTCTGGATGTAGGTCATCATCAGCTGGTAGGCGAGGGTCTCCTCGCGGTTCTCTTCTGAGACATCCACGTCTCGCTCGCCCTCCATCAGGTCTTCGACGTCGATGGTGGAGACCTTGAAGCCTTCGATGGAGTTGGAGGCGGCGACCGCGTCGGCGGTCAGAAACTTTCGAAGCCCTGCAGTCCACTTCGCGGGTGTGGCGCGAACCTGATGACGCAACGCGCGCCGGGCTGCCTCGATCTCTTCGAGAACCCGGCTGTCCTGCGCCGAGAGGGACGGCGTAGCATACAACATGACGTCATGATACATTGACGCAATCATTGCATCAATGCATATGGCTACGGCACGGCCGATTCAGGTTCCCGGCCGCAGCAGGCCGGTCTCATACGCGGCGGCGACGGCCGCGGCACGGTCGTTGACCTCGAGCTTGCCGAAGATGTGCAGCAGGTGCGTCTTCACGGTGGCCTCCGTGATGAACAGTTTCCTGGCGACCTCGCGGTTCGTGGCGCCCCGCGAGATGAGCGAGAGGACCTCGAGCTCGCGAGGGCTGAGGGCCTGCTGCTGCGGCGCGCGGATCCGCTGGGTCAGCACGCCCGCCACGGAGGGGGACAGCACGGTATCGCCGCGGGCCGCGGCCTGGACGGCACGGCGGAGCTCAGCGCGTGGGGTGTCCTTGAGCAGGTAGCCGGTCGCGCCCTCCTCGATGGCGGGGAGCACGTCGGCGTCGTTGTCGTACGTGGTCAGGACGAGCACGCGGACGCCCGGGGCCTCCTCCTGGAGACGGCGGATGAGCTCGGCGCCGCCCATCCTGGGCATGCGCAGGTCGGTGAGCACGACGTCAGGGTGGGTGCGGCCGACCACGGCGAGCGCCTCGAGGCCGTCGCCGGCCTCGCCGACCACCTCGAACGCGTCGTCGGTGAAGATCCCGCGCAGGCCGTCGCGTACGACCGGATGATCGTCGACGATGATCAGGCGAATCGGCATGGCTCACTCAGCCGGGATGGCGGGGATGGTGGCGGAAAGACCGGTGCCCTCGCCGGGTGCCGACTCGATCTGGAAGTCGCCGGCCAGCCTGGTCACGCGCTGGCGCATCGAGATGAGGCCGAAGCCGCTTGCCTCCCCGGACGGGGTGAAACCGGCCCCGTCGTCACGTACGTCCAGCACCACGACATCTTCCATGTACGACAGGGTGAGGGCAACCCGTCCGGCCGAGGCGTGCTTGGCGACGTTGGCCAGCGCCTCCTGCGCCACCCGCAGCAGAGTGGCCTCCACCTCCGGGTGCAGCGGGCGGGCGTCGCCGGTGACCGACAGCGAGGCCGGTACGCCGCCGGCCCGCGTCCATGTGTCGGCGACGTCCTGGACGGCGGCGGGGAGCTGCGATCCGGCCAGCGGCGCCGGGCGCAGAGCCCGCACCGAACGACGCGCCTCCTTCAGGTTGTCCCTGGCCAGGGTGCGTACCGTGTCGAGGCGGACCCGGGCGGCGGCCACGTCGTCGAGCTCCTCTTCGGCGGCCTCGATCTGGGTGACGATGGCGGTCAGCCCCTGCGCGATAGTGTCGTGGATCTCCCGGGCCATGCGCTGCCGCTCGTCCAGCACCCCGGCCTCGCGGGCCCGGGTCAGCAGCTGGGCCTGCAGGTCCGCGTTCTCCTCGGCGAGCGCGGCCAGCTTGGCGCTGGTCTCCTGGAGTTGCGCGATCATCACTTTGCGGCTCTCGTTCTGGTCGGAGATGGTCTGTACGACGAAGCCGATCGCGGAGGCCACCAGCGCGGCCACCAGGAACGAGTAGAGCAGCTGGCCAGGAGAGCGCCCGGGATCGGGCCGCATGGAGACCAGCACGCCCGCGGTCGCCATCACCCCCGCGTAGGCCCACCACCGGGGCAGGACCGCGAAGGCCTGGATGAACGCCGCCGGCCCGGCCACCGTGAACAGCGAGTCGATGCTGACCAGCGCCCCGATCGCGGCGAGCAGGACGCCGAAGTAGACGATCGCCACCGCCGGCCTCCTGACCCACCCGGTGGTGACCATGAGCCCGTGCCAGCCCACGGCGAACAGGGTCAGAGCGAGCGTGTCGAGCCGCCAGTGCTGGAGCAGCGAGGCGCCGGCAGGGAGCAGGATGAACAGGTACGGGAGCACGGGCCAGACCCGGTCCCAGCGACTGGGACCGGGTCCGCTGCTCACCAACGGAACGCCTTCACGGCGCCGCCGCCGGCGACGAGGCAGATCGCGATCATGATGATCAGCGACACGGGCGAGACCGGGTGGCCCTCCCAGCCGTCGCGGATCGCCTGGACAGCGGGGGCCATGGGGGTCAGGTCGCCGATGGCCCGCATCGCACCGCCCATGGTCTCGCGGGGGATCACGGCGCCGGAGATGAAGACCATCGGGAAGAACAGGCTCAGCCCGATCACGGTCGCCGTACGGCCGGAGGGGACGACGGCCCCGAGCAGCAGGCCGATGCCGCTGAGGCTCAGCGCGGCCAGGACCCAGGCCAGGACCACCGCGCCCACGTTCGCGGGAGCCGACAGGTCGTAGGCCACGAGGCCGATCACCACCAGCAGCGCCGTGCCGAGCAGGGCCAGCAGCATGTGAGCGACCCACTGGGCGCCGAACAGCATCCCGGGCGAGGCGGGAGTGGCGCGCATCCGCTTGAGCACCCGGCGCTCGCGGTACTGCGCCAGCGTGGCCGGCAGGACGACCAGCGCGGCCAAGCCGATGACGAAGACGCTCAGCATCGGCACTGTGGCGTCCACCGCCGGCAGTCCGCCGGGCAGGGGCTTGCCGCCGCGCAACTTGACCCAGAGCATGATCGCCGGGAAGGCCAGCGCGAAGAACGCCGACATCGGATCCCGCATGATGAGCTTGAGCTCGACCCCGATGACCTGAGTGATGCCTCTCATGCCGCCTGCCCTCCCGTGAGTGCGAAGTACGCGTCCTCCAGCGAATCGGTGCCACCCTGGGCGATCAGCTCGTCCGGGGTGCCCTGGGTGATGACTCGGCCCTGATCGATGATCGCCATACGATCGCACAGCGTCCGGGCCTCGTCCATGAAGTGGGTGACCAGCACGACGGTCACCCCGCGGTCGCGGATGTCGCGGATCAGGCCCCACGTGGTGCGGCGGGCGGAGGGGTCGAGGCCGGTGGTGAGCTCGTCGAGGAAGACGACCTCGGGGTCGCCGACCAGGGCAAGCGCGATGAACAGGCGCTGCTTCCAGCCGCCCGACAGGCTCGAGAAGCTGGAGCGCCGCCGGTCCGCCAGCCCCCACTCCTCCATGAGCGCCCGCCAGTCGGCGGGCTTGTCGTAGAAGGAGGCGTACAGCTTCAGCGCCTCGCCGACCTTGATCGCGTCCGGCAGGGCCGCCTCCTGCAGCTGGACGCCGACGCGCGGCAGCAGCTGGCGCCGGTCGGTCCGCGGGTCCAGCCCCAGCACCCGCAGGACGCCGCCGTCGCGGTCCCGCAGGCCCGACGCGCACTCCACGGTGGTGGTCTTGCCGGCGCCGTTGGGGCCGGCGATGCCGAAGATCTCGCCCCGCTCCACCGTGAGCGATACGCCGTCCAGGACCTTGTCGCCTCGGTAGCTCTTGGTCATGCCGTCGATCTCGATGACTGTCATGTATTGAGAGTCGTTCGCGGCCGAGGCTTTCAACATCCTCCGAACGGTTGATGGGGGATCAACCGTAGTAGCCCTCCACCGGCACGCGGGCCACCTCGTACAGGGCCGGGCCCTCGGCGGGCGGGTCCACGAAGGCGCTGCCCGGCGGCTTGAGGCCGTCGAGCTGTTCGCCGGAGAGCGCGTAGACGACGCGCCCCAGGCCGGAGCGGGCGATCGCCCCCGCGCACATGCCGCACGGCTGGCAGCTCGTGTACATCGTGGTCGTGGCCGCCGCAGCCGGGTCGAGCTCGCGGGCGGCCCAGCGGGCCAGCTTCAGCTCCGGGTGGGCGGTGATGTCGCGGTCGGTGAGCGAGGTGTTGCGCTCCTCGGCCAGGACGGTGCCGTCCGAGGTCGCCAGCAGGGAGCCGAACGGCGGGTTGCCGCCCGCGCGGGCCTCCGCGGCCAGCTCGATGGCGCGGCGCAGGAGTCTCTCTTCGTCGCGGGTCACACTCGCTCCTCAGGTCATGGGCGTCTTCGCGCCCATTCTCCACCGGCGCCGGCTCGCGGGCGGTCACGACTCCTGGAGGCGGCGGATCATGGCCTGCTTGGCCGCCGCGAACTCCTCGTCGGTCAGCACGCCCGACCGGTGCAGCTCACCGAGCTCCGCCAGGCGGCGCAGCACCGCGTCGTGCACGTCGTCGGAGACGGGCGGCGGCAAGGAAGGCGGCGGGGGAGGCGGCAGCTCGGACGCGCGGGGCAGGCGGGCCAGCACCGCCGCGGCGACCAGAGCGGTGGCGCCGCCGTACCGCTGGATGCTCCACGCCACGCAGCGGAGGTCCTTCTGCGGCGCCAGCGCCGGTCCGTCGCCTTTGAGACGGAAGCGGAGTGAGCCGTACCCCATGCCCGACTGCGGTGTCCACTCCACCCCGGCCACGTCCGACAGCGGGAACTCCTGCGGCCCCGCCTTCTCCTTCTCCGAGCTCGCGAACACGGTCCACTCCAGGCGGACCCGCTCCCCGTCGAAGAGCGCCGTGCCGTCTCCGGCGGTGGCCGAGATGGGCACGGAGGGGCCAGGCAGGAGGTAGTCCTCGCAGGCGGAGGTGGGGGCCTGGTGGATGAGCAGGGTGTCACGGACCTCGTCGGCGAAGTACTCGGCCGCGCCCGTACGGTCCTTCGGGACGGCCAGCCGGTACGGGTCGGCGGGCGGTCCGAGCAGCCCCGCCACCGCATCCGACAGCGGATCGGCACCCTTGCGCAGCCGCAGCCGCAGGTGGCCGCCCTTGCGCGCCGGCTCGAACGCCACGCTCGCGATCGCCTCGAGCGGGACCACCACCTCGCCCAGTGTCTTGCGCAGCTCGTGCACGCTCTTGTCGCTGCCCGGGATGATGCGCAGTAACTCGCCGTTGAACGTCCAGGAGCCGTCGGCGACGGCGATCTCGGTCATGGCCCCAGTCTCTCCGATCGGCCGCGGGCCGCGCGCCGGAGATCCTGCTCAGGAGGACCGCTCCAGGCCTCTGACCTTTACCTTTGGGCTCACACGAGAGATCCTCGAAGGTAGGGAGGTGGTCCTCCATGGATTACAAGCAGTGGAACATACAGATCTGGATCAGTGAAGACGACAACGACGCCGTGACCACGGCCACGGCGGTGCTGTTCACTGCTGACGGCAAACGGCACGAGAGCGTGGCCCACGCCCGGCGCAATCCCAGCGACCGGCCGGTCCCCGGGATCGGGGACGAACTGGCCGCCGGGCGGGCGCTGTCCAACCTGGCCTCGAAGTTGATCGAGGACGGTGCCGAGGACGTGGCCCAGCTGGCCGGCACGGCATAGCTCAGAGCAGCCCCGCGGCAGCCAGGAGCTTGCCGATCCGGCCGACCTCGTCGTCGTTCAACGGAATCTGCGGGAGCGCGGTGATCGGGCAGTCGATGACACCGCGTAGGTGGAGTGCGGCCTTGAAAGCGCCGAGGCCGGAAGAGCTGCCGCCCATGCGCGAGCCACCGACGCGGACTATCTCGAACAGCCTGATCAGGCGCTCCTGCTGCATCCTGGCGGCCTCCCAGTCGCCGCGTACGGCGCAGCGGTACAGCTCCACGTACCCCTGCGGGTCCACGTTGCCCAGCCCGGGCACCACGCCGTCGGCGCCCATCCACAGGGCCGAGTCCACGGTCACCTCTGACCCGGTGAGCACGCTGAACGGCGCCTCGCGGCCCATGATGACCTCGCGCAACCCGCCGTCGTCGCCGCTGGAGTCCTTCAGCCCGGCCAGCGCCCCTTCGGCGGCCAGCTCGAGCAGCAGGTCCGCGGTCAGCTTGGTGTGCACGGAGACCGGCAGGTCATAGGCGTAGACCGGCAGCCCGCCGCGGGCGGCGACGGTACGGAAATGGGTACGGATCTCGTCCGGATGCGTACGCGTGTAGAACGGCGCGGTCGCCACCACTCCCGACGCCCCGGCCTCGACCGCGACCCGCACGTGCTCCAGCACGCGCGGCGTCGTCATGTCGATCACCCCGGCCAGCACCGGCACCTGCCCGCCCACGTGGCCGACCACGGTGTCCAGCACCACCCGCCGCTGCGCGTCCGTCAGGTACGCCACCTCCGACGACGAGCCCAGCACGAACAGCCCGTCGACACCGCCGTCCAGCAGGTGGTCGACCAGCCGGACGAGCGAGGCGGCGTCCACCTCGTAGTCGGGGGTCATCGGGGTGCAAACCGGGGGGATGACACCGGTCAGACTCATGCGCGCTCCTGGATCAGCTCTACATCGGTCGCTCCCGCCGCCACCGGGTGGTGGCAGTGGAAGAGGTGGTCGTCTTCGGCCTGTGCCGCGGGCCACTCCGCGGCACACT